>CAZYRG010000032.1:0-20862 GCA_964650425.1 uncultured Flavobacteriaceae bacterium | reverse complement strand
ATCCGTCACTACCGACAATACATTGCCCAAATGATTCGATAACTCGTAGCGTTTGTCTCCTACTACACGATCTACAGATACCGCTGTGCCAGGCGCAGTATTAGCTACGATGCCTTGATCTTCTCCCTCACAGGCGTCACCAATACCATTATTATTGGTATCTTCTTGATTCGGGTTGTATACTAACATACAATTATCACAGACATCACCGACACCATCTGGATTAGGTTGTCCGTTACTATCTACATCACTATCTGATTGGTTTCTGTTCTCGATGTCATTACAATTATCACAAATATTACCAATGCCATCGCCATCATTATCTGTTTGATCACTAGAAAGTATTGGATTTCCGCTTGCATCTAGAGGGTTGTCTGGATCATCTGCATCTATTCCTTGGCAGTTGTCGCATACGTCCCCAACAGAATCGCCATCGGTGTCTTTTTCCTCTGGATCAAAACCAAACGGACAACTATCTTCTGTGTCAACAATACCATCGCCATCGCTATCCAAACTATCATCACCACAATAGGTCGCAGAAAAGTCCTGAATATTGGTGTTTAAGCTTATTGCAGGATTATCATCTAATTCCTTGGTGTTATCCAGACTAAAACGTTTGGCCGTTCCTTCTCCTACTTTGTATGAAAACTCACAAACCTCGGCAGGGATAGCCGCTTCGATTCCTCTGGATTTAAAATTAACTTGCCCTATTGCATTGGGATAGGTCGCGTAAAAATCATCGAATCTATGTGGATATCTAAATTTCCCTTCTTTTTCATAGCTATCTGGTAGTTTTTTCAATCCATTGTTTAGCTCATAGATATTCCCGTTCAAAAACAAGGTCGGGCGGTATTCTTGTGTTCCAGGATTCAAATCCAAACTCCATTTCATATCCCATTCGCCTTCTGGGATGCCTTCTTCTAATTCATATGTTTGGGTGGTATAGTAGTCATACCATTCCCATTTTGTGCTCAAACCTCTTCTCTTAAATCTATGATCAGATCTAAACTTTATCAGTTTGATAACGGCTTTGTAGGTATTGTCGGGTGTTTTCTCTACATAAGCAGAAACAAAACTCCTGTACAAATAACTCCAGTTTTTTCTTCCGTTATCTATGAATTGTTGTCCACTAAGTCGGGCAATATGCCTGGTCTCACCTACTGGAAATACTGCTTCGTCCAATTTAAAGCTCGCTGCCATTTCTATATGTCCTGTATTCCCCAATGCGGAGAACAAACTAAGGTTAGCACTCGCATCCGACCATTTGGCTACGCTAGATTCATTAAACTTGAGTCCGGCTAAACTGTTTGTTTGCGCAAAACTGGCTCGTCTACCAACTCGTTCTATCGGATTACTTACCTCAACTACTTCACCCAATGCCAAATCACGTTCTTGTAATCCTAATCTACTACTGCCGTAAATATGTTGCTCTTTTAAGCGATAACCGCCACTAGCTACATTATTGGTGCTAGGCTCTTGAGGTGCTATTTGTGCAACAAATCGGCTTCCGAGCATTCCGGTAAACCCTGGTTTTAGCACTATGTTTTTTCCAGCTTCTAAGGTTAGATGACCACTGGCAGGCATTACATTATATTCCGCTGCACCTGCGACCTCGATACTATTACTTGCCGATTCAGTTACAACCGTATTGATATTGCCAGAAGGCAAAGACAATTCCTCTTGTGGGGTTCCTACCCCCGTGGTTCCATCAAGCCTGTATACCGCCATCACATTACCCTGCGCATCACGTTGATAAAAGGTCTTATCCATGAGCCCTATAGAATTTGTAACGGTTTTGGAAAGTCGATTCCCCAAACCATCATAGCTAAAATCTATAATCGCGCCTGTAGACTTTGTAATTCTAGCTACTTTGCCATCTACGCGCCACTCAATATCCAATCCTTCTGAGACATCTTTGACCAGTTGTCCAATCTCGTCATAGATATAGTTCTTTTTGCCTTGACTATCTATATCAATGTTTTCGAATTCGTTATCCGCAACACTATCGGCAACATGGGTTAATTGATTGGTGTTTGGTGTATAATTATAGCTTAGTCCATCCATTAATTTAAGCTCACCATCTTTTGGTGCCCAACGATTTAAGCTCAATAAATTTCCATTATTATCGTAATCATAGGTACTTGAAAATGAAGGATATCTCGCTCCTCCAGTTGGAGAGTTTGGAGAAGATGGTATTATACCCAAAGAACGCATCCCTTTGATACGATTCAATTGATCATAGGTGTAGGTGTTGTATTGTGCGGGTAAATTGTTCTGATTGAGATCCGATAGACTAGTAATCATTTCTTTGATATTGCCATTGTATAGGTTTGCATCACCTTCTAACTCATAAGCCTTACTATACTGCAAAAATTGATTATCTCCTGTTCCATCACTATTAAATCTAGAACGGTAATCTCCTTTATAATAATTCAGGGCAAAACTCATAGCGTCGCGTCCTACAGACAACCCATCCTTGCCTACATCATACGCACTGCCAATGCGCTCTCCATTGACCGTCTTGAGCCAACCTTGTAGTGTATAGACATAATCCATACCTTGCACTTCCTTATCCCCAATGACTGTTCTAGCCAAAGGCCCGTGCTGATAGTATTCGTAGTTCGCTTCTTTTTCCCAAATAATGTCGTCACTACTGGTATAGACCTGGGTAATTCTATTATCCGCATCGTACGTATATTTATGAATAAACTGATCTGGTTTTCCCTTTTGATAATACACTTTATGGACGTTGCCACTAATAAGATCAAAATCATAACTCACCCGTTTTACCTCCTGTTTTATAGCTACTAGATTCGGGTCGTTATTAATTTGAACCAGTTCTTTGACATTGCCATGTACATCATAATTATAGAACAATCCATTTTGATAGGTTCCATTTTGGGCCAAATCATAATATAATACTGAGGTTACTCTATTCCGCGCATTATCGCTCGTATAGTCCTCGAACAAATCGGCAATATCTGTATCGAGAAGCTTGTCATACATGGTTTTTGTAACCTCGGTTTGCAGATTTGATATGTTACTTGGGAATAACGGATCAGAAACAGCTACATAGTTCGAGTTCCGTTTAAATCTTCCGTTGTCATCAATACTATAGCCAAAAACAACCAACATTTCACCTGCTTCAATAATACGCCCCAAATCGTCATATTTGGTATAGCTATAATTGTTATTCAAGGCCTGTTTGGCGTTTTGAGAGACTACGATTCGTCCCAATGCATCATAGGCAAATTTTGTTATGCCCCCATCAGGTGTTTTTTGCCAGACTAATTGATTCAAAGAATTATAACGGTATTGCGTTTGCAGTTTATGGTTTGGAGCTACTTTAACCCCATTTGACGTTTGAACTCCTCCAAGACTCGTCATAATTGTATTTTCTTCTGGCTTTGCTCTCACCGCATTGATCACACTATTCGATGCTTCATAGGCATCCAACTCAAAATCCAATCTATCGATCCCACTTGGTGGTACCGTTTGTACCAAATTGCCCGCTTGATCATAATAGTAGAGCGTGTATTGGTATTCTTTGTCTGGAGATTTTTTGGTAAAAGTTTCTTCTAGGTTGGCTATTGCCTCTTGGATATAGCGTAGTTTAAACGCTTCTTTTTGAACCGCACGATACACTTGATATTCTTCTGAAGCATGGCTTCCACTAACACTATTGAGTAAAGTAACACAGGGATCTTCTATATCATCTATGCTGATATCGATAGTATGTATGAGCGGAGCTGGAGGACAAACATCGTTCACAACCAAATATTCTTCAGACACATAGTGGATCCATTCTTTATTACCCCCGTCTTGGGTGTATGCCAAATAATCGTTTACAGCTGTTCGGATATTATCATATCCAAAGTTTAGGTCTGAGGTTCCAAAGGCATCGATAGTGATATAAAAATCATCATCCGTCGTGGTAATACCCAAGGTATTCAAATAATATATGTAGTCATTGACGATATACGCAAAGTTTGCCTGACAAAAGTATGCTGCAGTTAAATAAGAGGGTTTATTATAATCCGCTACAATCTTTTGTTCTTCAAAATTAGCTAAAAAGGTAGCCCAACCGTCAGAACAAGAAACTGGCGCTACAGTCTGAGGGATACAAGCAATACAGGATACGGGAACTTGTGGAGTACACGACTTGGGCTTGAGACAGCTAATATTACCGCTTATTAGCGGATCTTTGGCATCAATTGTTGGAGCCGAAAATTGCGTATAATCATCTGTGGTAAAAAATATTTGATTATTCACGCCAAATACGCGATACAACAAGAAATTTATATTAATCGTAACACCACAATTTGAATTTTCAAAGAAGTTAAATATAATTTGTGTAGCACCGTCTCCATCATTTTCGATTTCTGTTACAGAAAAATTATAGATTCCTAATTCACTAAGATCTTGGGTATCCTCATCAGGATTTTCTATGAATTGTGCCAAATCAGCAAGCGATGCGGGCACATACCCATCTGCGATAACTCCCTCCTCCTTGTACTTACGTATTAGTTCATCAAAAAGGCTGGTAAGATTGGACGTTATATCTTCGTCATCAGCACACGATAGATCAATACTTGATGGTGGATACATGCCTGTATGATTCCTAGTTCTAGCTAATAAGTTCAGAGGATTTCCGTTACTACTTACTGTGGTATAAGTCCCATATTCGGCGCGAAGTTTAAATACCATCTTTCCTTTCAAAAGTCCATATTGCGGTAGCGTCGAGTCACTAATCCCTTGATCAATTATTTCCGTATATTCAATAACATTCTCTAATAGATCATTCATGAAATTCAAAAGGTTCAAACCATTATAAAAGGCTAGTTCATGTGCTCTATCAATAAGTTCTCCATATAGTAATCTAAACTCTTCATTACTGCTTGCAGAAACAAACTTCACTTCAAAAAACCCTTTTGTCTGGGAACGTCCAAAATAACCAACCTGAGCGTTTGGGATGGCAATATATGGTGCCAAATCCTGCATTTCTTGCGGGTTATAAGGAAAGCTAATACCCCCAGGAGTATTATGCTGTTTTGCTAAACGATTCAGAAGATTTAAAATAGATTGATTCCTGGCTTCTTCATAACTGACCTCTTCTTCACAGGTACAATCGAAATCCATTACTACTTCCTCTTTGCCTGGTATTTCGCCAAAAATGGTTCCTTTAATAGTTTCTATAACTAAGTTTGAACTTAAATAAGTAACTATGATGTTTCTATTATCTGTTTCATCAATTTCGAAATTGGTGAAGCGTTCTATATTCCCTAGAAGAAGTATTTGTTCTAGATTAATTCCAACTTGTTGAAAATCGCTAATTCCAATATTTGTGATAGAAAAATAGGTGCCTGAAAAAGATTGGCTTGCGTTCCATAATGCGTTATAGCTTGGATCTTCTAGGTATTCTGGCAAGAAACTATTTTTATAATGATATGGATCCTCATCATCCGCTGTGCCTTTTAATGGTATTGAATTCGACAATAAATTGTTACTGTCTTTTAATTCATTCATCATACGTACCATACTTTTTTCGAAACGCGAGCGGTCATAACATAAACCATTGGTTCCTGTTGAAGATTCATTGCTGAGCGTATCACCCACACCATCAGCTATAAAACCGCACTCTCCTACAGCCGCCTTGCTTGTCCCTTGTACGATAATTTCTTGAGGAGTCGTACAGCCCATATTTGTTGTCGTAATTAGCGTTGCAACGATCTGAAATTTGAACGTTCCGCTACCAGCATTATACGATCCTGGGATGTAGTAAATATTTTTGAAATCTGTTATCTCAAAAGCACCATTTTCGTAATTTGTCCAATTCGGTTGCCCACCGCCACAGGGAAGATCGTTCCCACTAGGGTTTAATAGCTCAAGCGTTATTGGTTCTGCAGTTCCTAATTGAAGGTTTAATAAACTCCCAACAATATCGTAGGTAATATTTGTATTTGCGCCTGGTGGCACAGGAACTTCACCGCCTATCGCTTTGTATAAATCTGGAGTTAGATACGGCAAATTTCCTAATTGTAGCCCTCTAGCACTCACTAACAAACCGTTTTGTTGATACGTTTTGTCCAAAAGACCATCTAGCAAATATTCCATATCAAACGCCAATGGACATTTGCCAGTTTCTATAAAAAGTGCTGTATCAGCTTCATTAGTAGCATCCGTTGCAGCTCCATTATTCGTTGAGCTTGTATCATTGGTTGTCCCAGAATTAAACCCATAATCGGCAGGAATATAACGCTTTAATTTATTCGCATAATTGGCCATTGTTTCCGTATCACATGGCGCCACTTCGGGATCACTATTACCAGCAGTAACCGCAGTACTTATGGCATTCAAAAATTGATTGTACACCGTAGTACTGTACTTCACAAATAACGTCCTAAACGTGTCAATATATTCTAAATCTCCGATACATCCATGTGCACGGTTATTACTCATTGCATAGATATTAGAATAGCTATACCGTATTTTTTCTTTTAAAGAAATATAATAGTTCCTGAACGTTGTCCATACCCTATCTCTTTGAACTGGACTTAGGCCTGCTATGGAACCTAATAATTGTGTATTAGACACTTGCACCTCTGCTGCAACATCTCCAGCTGCAAATAAGCCATTGGCATATAACACCGTATAATACGCTGCCTGAAGCATGTTTAGCGTACCCGTCCCTCCGGCTATTTTAATACCATCATAATTTACCGTAAGTGCTTCGTTCATAATAGCTTTTCTACTATTTTTACTAGTACCACTTTCCACGTTATAGGTGGTATTGAAATACGGATCTTCAGTCAAACCTATTAATACTTCTATCATATTGCTGCCTCCAGTCGTGGCCTCTTCATAGGTTTCGATATCCAATAACGAAGCGTCAAAAACTGCACTATTAGTCGTAGAAGGCGTTTCGCACAGGCTTTTTTCATAGAGATAATAATAATATTCTGGATGATATTCCAATAGCGATTTTGCCCAATTTGGATCCCATTGTGCCATAAAATCTTCCCTATTTTCTAGAAATTGCGGCAATACTAAATACATATTCTCCGAATCATCCAAATCGCGTTTTACAACTTGATAAGCTTGATTACTATTCAGCGTGTTGTCTATATTTTGATTAAAAACAACCACCTCATCAAAAGTTGCCGCTCCAATCAAATCTTTAACCTCTTCATTTATATCAGGTGAAAATTGACCATTACCAAGATCTTCTACTTTTACATAAGCAGCTTCTCCCACCTGATTTTGGTAAGGTATCGTTGGGTTTTTCCAACTGGCAACTGATAGGTTTTCAGTCACTTCTACACCATCTTCAATAATGGTGGTTGTGGCTGTTCCGGCGTACCATAAACGGTTATTCTCGTTAAAAATACTTAGCGGAAACTCTTGTTCTTCTCCATTCTCCCGTAATTTTCCGTATTGATTTTCTGGAGTTAGGTCATTCAATAAAAGTTGTACGTTAAGATCGCAGGTGGTTATTGCTGGAGGACATAGAGCTCTACATCCTTCTACCAAACCGTCAAACTCCTTTTCAAAGCGTTGTTCGTATAGGTTAAGTTCCATTTGAGAAACAGTACTATCACTGCTAGTGATAGCTTCTAGAGCTTGCGCTACATAAGCTTGTTTTGCCGCATTGACTAACGACGCTCTCACGGAATTATTTATGTCGACGTCGATCATACCATCCCCATCAGTATCGTCCAACAATGCCGTAAAGGTATTACAGTCCGTTTGGGATAGGTATTCGCATATCAAGGTTTCTTCACAACTTAGACAGGTAGCATCGCAAGCAATCTCTATGCTGGCACTTGGAATAAAATCTTCGATATTCAAATAGCAGTTTTCTTCTAATGCCGTAGGATCTTGCATCGCAGCAATATAATCATCGGCATACGCATTTAATGCAGCTTGATTGATACGAATGTCCTTCTGTAGCGTATAGGTTCCAACTTTTAGATCATCTGCAACTGCAAACGTAATACCGTCGGATACATCGGGGGTTGAAGCGGTTGTTGTCAAACTCATTTCGCCAATGGTATTGGTAATTACACCATTTTCAAAAACAGCCTTTCCACTGGTTGAATTCAGTGTTTCTGAATCTATTCGATTTGCTCCACAATCGTCTAGTAAACTGATTTGCAAATCATAGACATATGGATAGTGCTTTTGAGTCAAACAACTGTCCTTATAGGCGCTTGTTTTAAGTGATGCCTCATAATCAAAACTAATGGCAGAAGGAATATTTTCTACTGCTATTTGTTTTCCTAAATTAATTCCATCCAAAGCAACCCCATTTCTTCCTGTTGGGTAGCTGTTATTATTAGCGAGTAGATTGGAGGGCAATTCCTTTGGATCTTCTGACGCATCTGCTAATCCATCCAAGTATTCGGGTTTAGCCCCGACTAATGAAGTAGCAATAGTTCTCCCTTGTGGATCTATATAGCTAACACTGGTTTGCTTATTGGGATCTACCACAATATTCTTTTTGTAAAGCTTATTAAAGCCTACTTTATATCCGAACAAACGGTTCAGCTTTTCTTGCGCTGGTTGCAGATAGAAATATTTCATTTCGTGATCTGTACCTAACTGGTGTGTACTACCTACACCACTTTTTCTACGAATCCTCCCGGTATTATCAGGTGTATATTCTATTTGACTAAAAGGAAAAGCCTCTGTTGTATTATCTGGATTAACAGCAGATGGCACATAATCCTGAAAATTGTTCTCCACAGCATTTTCTGAAGAATAGTAGTTACTAGCTCCAGAACTTGGAGACATTCCATTTACGGTGATTTCACATTGATCCACTGTCGGCTTATCCCAATCAAAATCATTGTGGGTGTATGGATCTCCTTCTTTATTTTTATTCAAATCGTCATAAAAACGAATAGCAGATGCTCTGATTGGTACGGGCAAAACTTCTATCGCGGGTCTCCCTTGGGTATCATAAATAACTTCTCCTGCAATTGCCTGAGCATTTGAGTTTATTTTTGTTACCGTCTGTCGATTTCTTAGGGTACCATCAAAGTAACTTACCACTTCTTTTTTCTTACCATCCTCGGCATAAGAGGACTGGAATTGCCAGTTTTTGCGTCCATCCTCGTGCGGAAGTCCTATTTCTAAAACATGCGGCAACCAATCATTGACCGTCGTTTTAGCATCATTACCACTAGTCCAATCTCCGTAATAATTTTTGGAAACATCATCCAAAAATCGTCCTACTGGCCGCACGCGATAAATAAGATATCCACTTGAGTATATCAAAGGAATTCGGTACGACAATTTATTCGTTTCGACACGTGTGCTATTTCTTTTGAAATCAGGTTCGCTTAATTTGATTTCGGACTTCTCTAATGGCTCTTGCTCCTTTCCATAGTTATCATACCAAGCCCATTCCAATTCATAGGTAATAGCAGCGGGATTAGCCGTCCAATTAATTTCTAACTCATCTTCTCCCTGAGAAATAGTAGCAGGAGAAACACTTTCTGTAAAACCGGTATAGGTAATTAAATTGCTCGATAAGGCAACTGAAGTATTGGAGGTAAATTTATAATAGCGATTTGTTTTAAACTGTACTTCCAAATAAGCAGAAGAATTATTGATCGTGATCGCATTTCCATTTTCATCTTTGTATGTGATATCTGCCACTGTCACCGCAACTCTATGGATCCCTGGCAGTTTATAAACGGCAAGATCTGTCAAAGCTCCTATACCTTCTCGTACATTATCATGCATAATGGACAATACAACTGAAGAAGATTCTAAATTGAGCCCCTCACTATTATATGGGGTAACGGTAAGATTAATTTCAACACTATAAATAGCTTTGTGTTTGACCGGATCATCTGAATCATCTTCAAAACCGAAATAAACGTAGGTCCCTGCGCTATCCGAAGCAAAATTTCCTGAATCTAACTCATTATATAAAGGATCCTGAAAAGAAATACTCGCTCCTGATAGTGCATTACCAACAACACGTGTACTCGTAAACGTTTCTTCTTGCGCGTGACCTATTGCGGCGAATAACGCAACAAGTATGACTAAATAATACTTAATGATTGACATAAATAAGTTGTTTGTATTTTTTAAATATTATCTTCTATCTAACAATTCGTACCCCTTCAAATTAGCCGCTAAAACAGGTGATTTGTCCGTGTTGAAATGCAAAAAATTAAGCGTTTCAAAAGTGCTTTCTTCTAGTATTTCCCTGGCATAATTCGTATAGGTGATTTCTAATTTTGGTGTATGTATGTCTGTTTTTTTGTAGTCCTTGGAGAAATTCACTGCCTCGCTATAATAAAAGACTTGTTTCTTCAAAAAATAATCCTTCGTGATATAGAGCACTATTTTGCTATGTGGCAATGTCATCTCATTTGCTACTAATTCGATTTCCCAATGAGATTCTTTATCTTCAAAACTATTTTCTTTGTAAATTTTTAGGAGTTCCGACATATCAAACTCTTCTGCTACGGTTGATTCTGGATGTGCTAACAATAGTGCTTTCTCCTTATGACTTATTTTTAGATTAACTTCTTTATTATTTAAAATCTCCGTGTCATTAATTTTCATATAAATAGCATTGTCCGCATTTTTATAGAATACTCCCGTATAACTTTGCTGGATTTCTTTGCTATCATGAGTTTTATATAAATCATACGTGGTTTGAAACTGCAATGGTTCGGCCGCACTGTATTTTTTATAGATGTTGGATAGTATTTGTTCAACGGTTTGTGATTGCATATTTTGAACAAAAACCAGTACTGCTAGTAGTATTAATTTCCTTTTCATCGCTATTTAATTATTCGTTTTAATTACAGTTCCCGATCGCGTTTCCTGTATTGTTTTTATTCCTTTTGAAGTTTCTTTTTTGACGCGTACTAATCCTCCTTCGTTATCATACTCATAGTAGGTGCTATAATTGTTTTCATCCAATTCTGCCATTAGTCTATACGTAATTGGGTCATAGACAAAAGATTTCATGCTACCATTAATAGGGTGCACTCTGATATCATCAAAGTATACGGGGATATTTGCACTATCATTTAATAATTCCAGCTCTAAGGTTACGGTCTCTGCAGGAATTTCAAATTCACCTGCAATGCGTTGCCATCCATCAATAATATCGCCAGTGGGGAGTAAGGTTTTTGAAGCTATTTCTGCATCTATGGCATTTATAAATTTAACGACTATTGATGTATTGGTATATGACTTTACCTGGATGTTTAGATCTTCTTTTGCCCAACCACTCAACCAATAAGATTTTGTTGGTTCTGGCTGAAAAGTGTAGCAATCGTAGCACTCATCAATAGGAGTGGTACAGGATAGACCGGAGTTTGCTAATAAATTTGACAAAACACCGAGCGATGTACCATTAGTGCCCGCAAAGCCCGTAAAATCATCATACCCGTAGTAATCCGCAAATAACAAATTCTCCTTTCCAGATTCAGGGGTATCGGTACCCAATAAAAAATCTAAAGATGTACGGATACTAGCGACGACTTCTCTCGGTCCGGCATCGTTAAAAGCCGCTTTTTGATTCTGCTCCGCAGTGGGATAATTCGGATCTTCTCCTCTAGATAATAGCGTGTTAAGATTTTCTGCATTTACATAATATTCGCTATCAATGCCGTAGACATATAATCTAGAAGGATCAGAATCAGCAAGAGGAGTTGGTCGTATTTGTTGTATTTGTTCTTTTAAATAGTCTCTATCTGCTGTTTGAGACCCATCGGTGAAAATTACAACGAGGTCGGGCTTGTTTTCCATCCTATTTACAACACTTAATCCACTTGCCCAATAGTCGGAGCTACCGCTAACACCCCTTTCTCCATTGCGGTTACCATAAGCGGCAATCCAAGGATCAAAAAGATTTTGTTTAGTATCAGGAGTTACTTTTTTGTTCAAAATATGCGTAGTCTCTGGCCGAATGTTTTCTGAAGAATCTATACCGATTCTACCATCAGAATCTGACATTCCAATAATAGAAATCAGTAATCCACTACCCATTTGATCTTCTACAAATCGAGATAAGCCTCTTCTTAATTGCAGCGCTTCTTCTTGACTAATTGACCCAGATTCATCTACAATAATAGCAATCTCATCACAAGAATCGTCACAGTCCTCGATCAGTATTTTTTCAAAATAGGTATTAGAAGTACACCCGTTTGGATAAGTAACAACTACACTAATACCGTAAGAACCTGGGGTTGCAAAAGTATAGCTAGCAAATTGACCTTCAACGGTTAATGGTCCATTTTGATCAGTGAATGTCCAGGTAATTGTAGGGTCCTGATCACTGGGTGGAGTACCCTCTCCTAAAGGCCTAAAACAATATTCTATGTTTGCGCAAAAAGGGCCTTGGAAGTCACTTGCTTCAGAAGTAGACCTCTGACTACATGAAGATGCTACTATTATATCAGTAACCTCTATATCACATTCCTCATCATTTAATCCCTGACCTATTGTTTTGCTTGCAGTATTTAATCCAATCCCAGTAGTGCCGTTTTTCAATTGCGCAACACCCGTTGTATTGGCAAAAAACAGCAGGCCTAAAAAGATATGTATCGCTAATGTTTTCATTTTTTGGTGCTGTTTTATAAATTAAATTTTACCTCGGTGTTATCTGTTGACTCAACATCATCACAGTCTATAATTTGTTGCGCCATAGTAGCGGAGCTTTTCGGGGCTACTTTCAGACTATTTCTACCCGTATGTGACTCTTGCGTGGAGAGAGAGATGTTATCATATTGTATGTTTTTCTGAAAACTAAAATGCATTTTAGCATCATTTTCATTAAAATTATAGTCCTCAAAACCATCATAACCTAGCTCCTTATATTTGGCATTAGAACCTACAGCGACAGGTAATCTATAGTTATAACCATACTGCGAAGAAGAATACCTGTTTAAGGCATCTTTATTTTCTAACTCCATGCCATAGGGACTGTATTGGCTCACTTCTGAAGCAAATGTCCATTTCATATTGTTGTCTTGACTACCATTCTCTGCAATCAAATTCTCTTGTAAGTTCCAGTTGGTTCCATTATATTCATAGAGTGGTCTAAAAGTGTTTAAAAACCCTGTTTTTCGTGGTGTTGGATCCTCTGTAAAGTTTCTACCTGTCAAATAGGCAAACGATCTTTTTGCTCTCCAATCCCCTTTCACATTATACTTGTATGGATTATAAGCTTTGTATTCGGTATTATAATCAAACACCAAAACACCTTCATCGTCGTACTCCATTGTTGGTAAATCACATTCACATTGTGCCTCCCAAATATTTTTATATTCTACAGCAGATGCATTTACAATTCTATAGGTATCCCAAGAGTCTTGGTTAAAAGTGGTGTTATCAATCCTATTTTTTCCAAGAATCGGATTAACCATTGAGGTTACAGAAGCCATACTGGCAGACTGCAAATTTCTATGCCCAGATCGAATAATTTTGAAGCTCCCGTTACTAAAATCCTCGGATGTATAGCGTTCTCCTTTTGCATCAATTAATATAAAATTAGAATTGTCTACCTCTGCAACCCAGGCTTTATAGCCATTAGAAGCCGTTTCTACCCAAAGTTCATCTCCTTCGATTAGGTAATTATTCGCTGGAATTGCACTTCCCGATAATTTGTATTGACCAGTTCCAGCCAATTCGAGATCCCATTGTAGGCTTAAATTCCGTGCAGCTTGATCCATACCATTATTGGCCCAATATGCCGGATAATTAAAATTGTAATACTTGTCTTTATATTCATTGGTGGTTTCTGTGAGCAATACCTCTCCAGTTGCTGCATCCCAGGCCAAGTTTTTAGTCGCTACTTGTGAACCCACGTCGTAAGCCACTTTTTCTCTCAAAATACCCGACGAATGAATCACCTTTGTCGTCACTGCTGTTTTTATCCGCGTCTCGTGACTCGCATATTTTGGAAGTGGCACAGGCACTACAATAAAAATGAAACCTATCGGGAGCCCTGCACTGTTATACTTTACGCCATAGGTTTCACTGACCGTCTTACTATCTCTAAAATCATTAATCACGTCATAATCTACACCCACGAGTTTTTCTTCGATCAATCCATCAGAATCAATCGTTTTTATAACATTATTTAATTTCCCTTGATTCGGATTATAAGTATTTCCCTGATTCGGTAATTGATCATAGTTATAATCTACTCCAGAAATATATTGTGTTTGCCCTTCGGCGTATACCCGTTGGCTTTTCATTTTTCCATTCATATCATTGGTATGGATACTATAACCTTGTGATAATGTTAGATGCTCTCGTACGCGCAGATTTAATAACCCAGATAACACATCAGATTTATCATATCTCGTTGTCAAATTCGTATGATCTGTAATGGTCGGATAATCCAGTGAGGTGTAGAATTCGGTAACAACCGATCCTGTTGCATGCTTTTTTACAAGAAGTTCGGTGCCATCTGATTCTCTTTTTCTCCCAATATTTTTAACCGTTACCCTACTATAGGTTACCGTTGGCGATGGAAAAAAGGATTCTCCCAATGGTTTCTCTACATAATTAGATTCGTCAGGGCCCAGTAAAAATCCAGGCTTTGTTCTATCATAAAATGGCTTTACAAAAGGATTTTCTTTGGAACCTAAAGGTTCGTAAGTTGCAACCCCTGATGAGTTACCATCAGCAGAATCATAGTCATATTCTTGTCCATAAAATTGTTTATAAATGGCCTTACCGTCATTCCCTGTCATGGTATCCCATTGGTCATGCATTCTGACTGTTTTTACCCTGTGACCACCACCTAATTTTCTTCCATTTGGATTCATTAACCGTATCCAAGACTTATTTTTAATAAATCTTCTTGCAATTCTACGTTCTTGGAGTTTCCCATTTGGGCTACTAAAGATGTCAAATATCGCTGGTATTGATCCTATGATTTCCATCACTACGCCCTTTAAATCATCAACATCTTCTTCATTGGATATACTATACACTTTTCTATTCAGGTACTTTCTTCCATAGTGCCATCCTGCCTTTACAATTGGATTTACATCGGTTTCAAGAATTCCTTTTCCACCTTTAACTAGTTTTACTGGAATTGATGCGTATTGGACACCCTCATTATCTTTGAATAATCCAAAATCTAAAGACTCCTCTATTTCCAAATATCCCGTAACAAAATCAAAATCATCGTCTCTTCTTCTATCCGTTTTTCCTCCAGGTTTCGTCATATTCAATAAAAATCGAAAGTAAATAGCATCGCCACTTAAATCTTTAATATATTTATCTTTGAAATAAGAGCGTCTATCGGTATCCGTATTACCAGGTATGGTTTCCTCCAATTTTATATACAATTGAGACATAGGCCCTCCTTTATATAATAAATCGTTGGTATCGAAATCAAGTAATTGCCCTGAATCACCATCCTTAAGCGGCTCTTTTCCTGCTCCAACAACTTTGAACATTTGCATAGCTTCCTTGTCTTGTACGTACCTATAGTCATCAGCTTCGTACTCCATTTCTATTTTACCACCAGAGGGTAGGTCAATGGATTGTAAGGACCAGGCACTAGTATATAGATCTTGCTCATTATCTTGGCTTTGATCGACATAGGCATATTCTGCATTGGTCAACGCTTCATCAACACCACAACCAGAATCACTTAAAGTAGGTTTATAGTTTCCCCAAATATCATAGCCTTTTAGGTCATAGTCAGGGTTAAAGTCACTATAATTAAAATTATAAGGCGTATACGCCCCCATGTTTGAGTTTTTGTAGGTAAAGTATACTTTCTTTAATGATAGCTTCCCCTTATCATTTGACAATTCATTTGTAGTACCTCCAAAATTATTTTTCACATTTTTACATAGTGAATAATCATATACAAAATGTGCTTGTTTTATAGGTTCTGCTTCATCGCCCATTGCTTCATATTCTGGTTTGGCATATAGTGATATACGATCAAGTTTCCACATTTTGGAAGCTGTGGCTCCAGAACCTCCTCCATTTTCGCCATCAACGCCTAAAGCATCTTTCCGCTCGGATAAGTGAAATTTGGCAATATGTGTTTTTGTCTCGATTTCTTTTATATAGACCAATTCCTTCTCTCCATAGATATAGTTTCCTTTATCATCTTTATCACTAGATCGTATGCCTTGATTGTAGTTGGCTTTATTCTTGTCATAAGGTACCCTCCACTTATAGAGATCATCATTCTTATTCTCATAACTGAATTTAGTATATGCTCCTAAATCATCATCTGTAGGGCCATCCGCAGTTAAATCCTCATAATCAGAAGACAATACTGCTGTTAGTAAATAGGTATGCGCATAGGATGGCGTTGTTATTTTGTTAAAATACTGATCTCCATCTCTTTTATTGTCTTTAGTATTATCACTTCCTGGAGTATAACTTACAAGGCCTTTTTTGCAATCCCCTTGTCTTCCACTAATATCAAAAGTGACCTCTTTTTTGACGACGTTATAAGCTGTCAAACCATAGATATAGCTAGCGCCATCATTTTTTAGAATCCTCATCTCTGATGTATGATGATCGTGTTTTCCTGCCAAAGAATAAGGACTGAACTTGGTGTTAAACCCGTATTTGGATGCCTCTTTTCTCGTTAATTTCTGAATGCTCTGGTTACGTTTTAATCGTTCACTTCTCTTTATGGGAGTGCTTACAGGTATCGTATTAAAAGTATTGGGAGTGTAGCTACCCGTTGTCGTGTATTTTTTTTGCTGATAGATAGCCAAGGCTGTTCTACCAAACTCACTCCCTGCAATAGTGGTCTTTATAGGATGGTATCCCCCTAATTTCTCTTCTAGCAATTCGTTGAGTTCTCCATCTACATGAAACCCTCCGATATTTTTAAAAAATACATTTTCATAATCGGGCCTTGAGTTTGTGGTACTTTCCACAAATTTTGGCAATGCATTATTCCCTTCTGTCCATCTCTTTGTGGTACTATTGGACGGAAGCGCTTCTCCATCAAAACCCCAATGCACGCCTCCGCCGCCTCCGACTTCGACACTCAAACGCCCACCGTTACTAATGTCTTTTGTATAGTTGTCATACACATGACCTACTTGACTTTTGTAAGGTCGAAACATCCCTGAAATACCTTGCCCTTGCACACTATACAAATCATAAGTGTTATTCGTTATAGGTAGCGTAGTAGAAAATTGGTTGAATGTCCGGTCTTTTTCTCTATTAAAATCTAATACATCTTTTTCTCCAGCAGCGAAGGTGTTTTCAAAACCAAAAGCATTTTCAACTTTGTATTTTTCTGAATCTCGGATCCCTTGACTAGTTCTATATCCTGTAAACTTGGTACCAGGCTCAAATCCCCATATTTCTCCTTCTAGATTTAATGAAAAAGTGTAGTTAGAAGATACCATACCCACCCTTTTGTTAGGAGTATAGGACGCATCTGCAAATGATATAAAACCACCAGAAGAAATAGAATTATATCCTACCGTCTCTTTGCCTCCAGAACCTATAATTTTCCTTACTTTGTCGTCGTTTTTTCTTCGGGTTACACCAATGGTCATACCGGTTATACCCTGCCGGCTATTAATCGTAGTTCCTAAACTAGTAGTAAGTACATTATCTTGATTTTTTAGTCTTTTATCTCTATTGTCCAAAGAAACAGTCGGAGATACCGAAGTGCCCTCTGATGCAGAAGCCGTCATATTCATTCCCACAGATAAATTTTCGGCCACTTGACCATTCAATCCTCCAGCTAACGAAAAGCCCAGACCATTATAATTATTATATTTTAGCCCCAAACCTAAAGTAGTTTTTACAAAATCTTCTCCTACCCCAAAACCAGAAGCAAATAAATTCGTATTAGCACCAATGGTTACATTGTCTTTCATATTATTTTCGTAGATCATCTTATCGCCCTTAAAATCATCAGGAATACCCCGAACATTTCTGGAGATTTGCCCCACATTTAGATTCCATCCTAAACCAACCCAAGAAGCTTCTTGATCCATAGTAACACCAGAATCATACGCCAAGTTCAAAGGATAACCACCAACATCCATGATAGGAATATTATAATTGAAATCTCCAGAGGATAAATTAACCATGTCTGAAGTACCGATAGGAGTAAAGGAATTAAATTCTGGCTGCGAGGGTCCACTGGTTAATGCATATAACCCCCCTGGTTGTATGGTCGTAATTATTAATTGCAGTGCCAAATAGGATGCAATTACTTTTGAGACTTTACTGGTTCTAATATTTTTCATTTCGCAATGTTTAGTGTCTTATGAAATACCGAAATTCATGATTTCCAATGACTAGAGTTGTTTTAGAAAAGAGGTTATTTCTTCTAATCGACTTTCTAGGGATTTGTATTTTTCTTCTTGTAATTGTAGCTTATTTTCTTGCTGGATCGTATACAAAGTAAGCTCCTCTATTTTCTGAAGTAGTTTAAGGTTCATCTCTTTGAGATTGATCCCATTTTTTTGCATTTCTTGAGCAGAAGGGATTTGCGGTAAGTGGTGATTTGCTTTAGCAAAAGCATCTACCTCTGCTAAGGTTGGCATTGTATAATCTTCTTTTAAAGAAGATTCGCCTAAGTAATATTTTTGAAATACATAATCTGGTCCAATTGCCAAAACTCCGTCCAAATCAACTCGTACTTCTTGAGCATGAATCCTTCCCTTTACAGTTAGTTTTTCGTCTGGAGCTAATGTTCCGATCCCTACATTCCCTGTGCTGTTCTTGATAGTCAATCTGCTAGTTCCACTTGTTTTTAGTAATAAATCCGAAGTAGAATAGGATGAAAACCCTCCCATAGCATAGACATCTTTATTAAAAATAAATTTGGATCTATCTGTATAGATATGAGCCCAAGAAGTGTTTTTTGGACCTATATCAATATAACCCTTAGTGGTATTTATTCGTAATGATCCAGAAGCCTGATTACCTCTAATATTACCATTGACATGTAGTGTTTCTTCTGGTGTAGTAGTTCCAATACCAACGTTACCAGTATCATTAAAGATAATCGAAGGGGATTCTAGGTTTCCTGCCGTTCCAATTATTCCTAACTCTGCAAAAGAGCGATCTCCTATACGTCGACCTCCTTTTAAATATAATCCTCTATCATTCGCATGATTGATTCGGACCACAGCTGCGGTATTATCAGCATCACGCCCTCCTTGAAATCTAGCTACTTCTACATCTCCTGCAACACTTTCGGCTTTTACATGTATACGTGTTTTGATAGGGTTAGATTCACTGGTAGCTATCGGGTTTATAGTTCCCACACCAACATTACCATCCGTTTTGACGTATAATCCCAACCCAGATCTCCAAGGAGATTCTCCATGGGCGAGGTAAAGTAATGAAGGGCTACCCGCTGAACCTTGTAAACCATAACCTGCTATACGGGTTGATAAATTTCCGAATTGGTAAAAATAGGTTCCTCTGGCCCATCCCCCGGCGACGTCAGGTCTTTCTATCTTAATAGATTTTCCTTTTATAACAACATCTTGAGTTATTTCAGAGGAATTTATTTGTGCTTGTATTAGAAAACTTATACTAAATACGATTAGGAATAATAGGTGCTTTTTCATAATTGATTTATAATACTATTTGGTGCTTTGTTAAAATTGAATGTTATCATATGGATTAATGGTATTAAAATGTGGTAAGGCACTTTTTACTTTCTCTAGTCAGCCGTTTTCGACATTACAGGCGATGCATAACCGCATAACGAGCATACTACATTTACTACTATTTTTTTCATTGACGCATAGGCTTAATTTATCTCGCTCAGAAAGAAAGAAAGAAAGGAAACAACATTCTACCCTTCTTGTTCATGTGTATGATGCAGGAAAGAAAAATAATAACAAGATTTGTTCAAATTAAATTTTAAAAATCAAAAAAATATCAATTTTTTAATGTTCTTATACACTGTTTTTTTAATAGTTAGTCATTTAAAAATTTTTTTTATGATTTTAAAAAAAACGAGGGTAAGAAATATAAAACCAATAGAACTATTAATAAAATGAAACACTTTAGAAGAGGTACAATCACATATTAATACCAATAGACATCTGTCTAATATTCCCTCTATAACGGAAATGGAAAAAATGGGATCAATTTCAAAGAGATGAATTTAAAGTTACTTAAAAAGATAGAAGAACGTGCCCTATATACCCTTTCACAGGAAAAAATTAAAAAACAAAAAGAGCTCATTAAAAAGACAAAGAAACGTTTCCGAAAATTAGAAAGGTTACTAATTATAAGCTCAAAAAACACAAAAACTATTTTTTTGAATTATGATATATAATAAGAAAAACAGCCTTCTTTTACTAGTGATAACTATGTTTTTTTCTTGCCAAAAAGCACAAAAAACACCGAGCACTATTCTAGAAGAAAAGCTATTTAACTTGGAGCAAATAGGGTGGAAATCCAAGACCATATCACATTTTATTAATAATATGTCTTACAAAGCCACCATGGTGCCATTACAGTATTATATTCTAAAAAACGAAGGAGATATCGATCTTAAAAAAGTGGATTCTATTTATCAATCCATGAGCAAGGAACGTGTGCTTGAAATCGCATTTGAGCACGAAGAAAAGGATGATTTATTAAAAGAAAGATATACGAACAAGTCCTATGAAGCTTCAGTAAAATATATGGCTTTTGGGCTAAAAGATGATTTCCGAGCTATTACAGCATCTGGCGACACCATTAATTGTTCAGGTGTCACCTTTGAACGAAATTTTAAACTAGCACCTTTTAAAAGAATCCTGTTGTTTTTCAGTGATATTCCCGAAGAAGAACACATCAAATTATTGTACAACGATCAATTATTTGGTAACGGTCCTATGACCTTCAATTTTACAGAAACAC
>CAZYRG010000031.1:18007-21219 GCA_964650425.1 uncultured Flavobacteriaceae bacterium | reverse complement strand
TTAGCTGCTTGTTTGTTACTCACATCCTGCTATTCCGTGAGGTTACGAAGTGTTAATGGCGCACCACAACCAGACCCATTTTCGGATCGAGCCGATTATTACCGAGGGATGGCGGTTGTGAAGTTGGATACCGTTATAAAAATAAATGCAACCTCTAAAGATTTTACCTACCTCATTAATGAAGAAGATGCATGCGAATCAGGTAAACTCAGTATCGTTGAATATAGAAATACCTTTGGAGCAGTTCTTCTAAGTGCTATCACATTTGGAAGAAAGCGCAAAGTGAAGATTACTTATGTATGTCAAAAACCATCAAATTAAGCAGTCATGGCAAGAACAGAAACAAAACACCTAAAGCAATGGGACACGATGCATAATAATGGTCCTTTTGCTACTAAAATATTGTACAAAACGAAATTAGAAGGCGAGCGGGTGATGCCCAAAAAAATAGATCGCTATAATGATGTTGCCAAAGAAATACAACGACTTATTAAAGAAACACATGCGGCTTCTCATGGATTTAGAGCATATGGATCGGCTTGGTCCATGAGCGCTATTGCGAATCATCATGATCGGATGCATTATAATGGATTTATGAATATTTCTTTGCCAATCCATGAGAGCGAATGTCATAAAAACACCTTATATGAGGTTGATAATTTATTCTTGTTTGAATGTGGAAATACGATTAAAGAAATTTCTGAAAAGTTAGCCGAGAATGGAAAGTCTCTGAAGACTAGTGGTGCGAGTAATGGGCAAACCATAGCCGGTTGTATCTCCACTGGAGTGCATGGATCGGGCATTGATATTGGATCTGTTCAAGATTATGTAGTCGGGATCAATTTAATCATTGGACCTAACGATGATGACATTGTTTATTTAGAACGGAGCACAAAACCAGCCCTTGCAGATCACTTTATCAAAAAACTAAATGCTAGAATTATTAGAGATGATGATGTATTCAATGCAGCATTGGTTGGGTTAGGAGGTTTTGGATTTATCCACGGTGTTGTTATAGAAGCGGAACCTATTTATTTATTAAAGCGCTATGTCAAGAAAGTACCAAAAAGCATTGCTTTTGAATTGGCCAAAACTATGGATTTCAAAAGTTCTTCCTTTACTATTCCTGAAGAAACCGATGCTAATGGCAAAGGGAATAGACCTTTTCATTATAAAATATTCATAAATCAATACAACGATGATCCTGATTGTGTCGTAGAATTGATTTATAAAAAACCGTATACAGCATCCTATCCAGATCCATTTCCAATTATCAAAGAATCTATTTATCGAGACCTTATTCACGTGTTTATAACTATCGCACAAAATTTACCCAAAAGTATTCCGTGGTTGGTAAAGCAATTACGTAAAAGTATTCTACCAACTATAGATGAAGAAACAACGGGAACACTAAAAGAATTGTTTTGGGATGCACCGTATCAGGGTCCAGCATTTGCCTGCTCTGTAGGTATTGATCACAAGGATGCACCAAAAGCCATGGAGTTATTGGCAAAAATTACCAGAGAAGAAGGGCCGATACCAGGGATATTTGCGCTGCGTTTTGTAAAGCAATCAGAGGCGACCTTGGCATTCACAAAATTCCCTATTACCTGTATGCTAGAAATAGACGGAGTCCTTTGGAAGAAAACGAAAAAGATTATGAGTTTAAAGGAGTTTTCAAAAAGAATTATCGAAGTCCTTCAACAAAACAATATTCCATTTACACAACATTGGGGTAAGAATAGTGACTGGGCATTTCCAAACTTGGTAACACATATGTATGGTGAGGAACAGGTGAAAAAATGGAAAACATGCAGGCAGACCTTGTTATCGGAGGAGATGGCGCAGTTGTTTTCTAATCATTTTTTAGAAACGCTCGGGCTTTCGGGAAAAATAGTAGTTCCTGAAAAAGAGGAGGAACTTATAGTTTAATACAGTCTCAGTTTACAGTAGGCAGTTTTTTAATTTTCAATACCCAGACTGCCAACTTCGACTAAAAACTGCTTACTGAGAACTAAAAACTGAAAACTAAATACAAAACATCATGACTACAGACACATCAAAAACAGCTACGTTTCCATTTAAGACTTTGATATGGGCCTTGGTAGTCGTTCTCGCCTTGTTTTTATTCAAGAGAGAAGTAAAGCAGCTATTAAATACTTCAGAAGAGTTATCCTTGTTTGGTATTAATGTAAAAACCAGTAGAGGACAAATTGTAAAATTAACAGATTCTATAAATGCGTACAAAGATCGAATTACCAATCTGATTGGCGCCGTAGAGGGTCAAGAAAAGGAAATTAGTAAACTAGAGAAATTGAAGAAAAAACTCGAAAATGACGTTGCCCAATGCCCAGCAATTACAAAAAACACCGAACTGCTGAATACGGAATATCATCAAATATCCCGAAATAATACCGCAATTAAGAAAAAAGCAGCAGCACTAAAATCTGTAAAAATATTGTCGAATTATAGAGCTTTGGATACAAAGACCAAATAATAGTATGCAACGATAGTTTGTATTGACTATTTTTTCCATTCAAAGTAGCTTATAACGTATCCTCTAAAACAATCATCTTGACATTCTTTATTGGTATAACCACATGAAGTCGTGATTCCAAGATCATTGGTCTTCAGTGTTAGTATATTATTAGAAGTATTGACAACAAGATATTTTGAGGAGCAGTCGTTATAATAATCATCTATTAGTTTTAATTCCGCACCATTTTTATTCGACCCAAGATTTGAGGCATCTTCTTCATAACTATCTTCCAAAATCAAACTTAAATCGTTTTTTTCAGGGTCGCGTATATAAGATTCATAACTCCTAGCCACTATTTTTCCTTCTTGTATGATTAAAGTTGTAGTATTGGAGGAACCAAAAACGGATGAGCGGGTAATTTTATAGGTATAGGAGTTTCCATTTTCAGACTTCAGCTTTGTCCATTTTTCGAGACTTTCATTATAGGTTAGCCCCTTATCACTTCTAAAAGTAGTAAAAACATCATCATCATTATCACATCCCATCAAAAAAATAGTGCAAATTCCTAAAAACAATAGTACTGTATTATTTTTCATAAAATCAATTTTTGTGTTATGTAATAGATGTAAAAGGATCCTAAAGGTTGCGCAATAGGGCATACTTTTTATATTAGTATCATTTCAACACAAAATGTTACTTTCGTTTTGTGGTTTTTGAATTTTTGTCACACACA
>CAZYRG010000031.1:0-17907 GCA_964650425.1 uncultured Flavobacteriaceae bacterium | reverse complement strand
TTTCAACACAAAATGTTACTTTCGTTTTGTGGTTTTTGAATTTTTGTCACACACAACCAAAAGAAGCTTCTCAATTGGGTATTCTGTTTGAGGTATTCATATGAGCTTTTAGATAATCATTAAATACTATCAAAACCATAATTATATAAACCTTCTAATTGCTATAAATTCATATTGTTTTTTATGAATCATTCAATAAAAAGTGTGGTATACAGATTTTAAAATAATTAATTAAATATTTTTTCTTAGGGTAAAATAAAAATGTATATTTGGGCACCCAATCTGGGTACCCAATTAATATGAAAAAGAAAAATGCGCATGTAATTTTTGTAATGGGAGTTTCTGGTGTTGGCAAAAGTACCATTGGTAACTTGCTATCGGAAGAGCTAGAAATTCCCATTTTTGATGGAGACGACTACCATCCAGATGTCAATATTCTTAAAATGTCTAGGGGGCAAGCCCTTGATGATACGGATAGATTAGTTTGGTTGCAATCTTTGAATAAAATAGCAATAGGAGCGGCTAGTTACGGTGGCTGTATTATTGTTTGTTCAGCATTAAAAAAAAGTTATCGAGAAATCCTAAGTACTACTATTGAAGCAAATTCAAAATGGGTGTTCTTGAATGGTCCATATGAATTGATCAATGAAAGAATACAAAAGCGAAAAGGACATTTTATGAGTTCTGATTTATTGAAGTCTCAATTTGATTCGCTAGAAGCACCACAAAATGCCATAAATGTAGCAATAGAGTTATCTCCAAACGAAATCGTCGACGTGATAAAAAAGCAATTGGTTCAAAAGTCCGAATTCGGATTATTTGGCCTTGGAGTAATGGGAAGGAGTCTTGCAAGAAATTTGGCAAATCATGGAGTTAAACTCTCTCTGTATAATAGACATGTCGATGGACAAGAGGAGAATGTTGCAAAAAATTTTAAGAATTCATATGAAGAATTGTCATCAACGCTTCCGTTTGACAATATAGAAGGTTTTGTAAACTCCCTGCAAAAGCCAAGAAAGATAATGCTCATGGTAAATGCGGGTAACATTGTAGATGCAGTAATTGATAACCTTTTTCCTTTTTTAGAAGAAGGAGATATCCTAATAGATGGGGGAAACTCGCATTATCAGAAAACACAAAAAAGAATTGATTATTTAGGCACCCAAAATATACATTTTGTTGGTGCTGGAGTTTCTGGCGGAGAGCAGGGCGCTTTATACGGGCCATCTATAATGGTTGGGTGTAATAAAGAAGTTTATAAAGAAATACACCCTTTTCTAGAAACTATAGCAGCCAAGGATGGTAATTCCTTACCTTGTTGTACATTAGTAGGTGCTGGTGGTAGCGGTCATTTTGTAAAAATGGTACATAACGGCATTGAGTATGTCGAAATGCAATTGCTGGCAGAAGTGGTTGCAATATTAAAAACAAAGGGGTATGATCCAGATCAAATTGCCAGTATTTTAGAAGTATGGAAAGAAACAGCGAATAGTTATTTGTTAGAAATTACGATTGATATTCTTAGAAAAAGAGATGGTAAAGACTGGTTAGTGAATCGAATACTTGATAAGGCAGGGAATAAAGGAACAGGAAATTGGACGACCATTACATCCACTCAGTTAGGGGTTCCAAGTACGATGATTGCCTCGGCACTATTTGCTCGTTACACGTCATTTTATAAAGAGGAACGGATTGCTGCAAACAAAAACTTTGAATCAGACAAAATATTACGTTTAAATGTAACTATTGACAGTGTTTTAAACGCATATCAATTTTCACGATTAATAAATCATTATCAAGGGTTTAAATTGATTAAAGAAGCCTCAGAAAAGTATAATTGGTGTCTGGACCTAAGCGAATTATCAAGGATATGGACAAATGGCTGTATTATTCAATCTGATCTCATGGTAGAATTGGTTACTATTTTTAAAGAATCAGATAATTTATTATTGAACGAAGATATAATTCGTAGGATAACTAATTTGAAATCAGATGCTAAAAAAGTAGTGTCCGCATGTATTTTAGCTGAGGTAGCGATCCCGAACCTCAGTGATGCGATTAATTTTTTGAATAGTTTTGCGGTAGCAAATTCATCCGCAAATATCATACAAGCACAAAGAGATTATTTTGGAGCACATAGGTATCAGAGAAATGATGATGTTACAAATAGTATTTATCATACAGATTGGGTAAATTAAAGAAATATAATTTATGACAACATCTGACACGAAAAAGTCATTACTAAAACGAGCACTTTCAATTATTTTGGGTTTTGGACCTGGTATTTTTGCAATAGGATATACTATAGGTACTGGTAGTGTGACTTCTATGATTGTAGCTGGAAGTAGGTTCGGGATGCAATTGTTATGGGTGCTTTTTTTGAGTTGTCTGTTTTCGGGAGTATTAATGTTTGCTTATGGTAATTACGCTTTGATTACTGGTCAAACGGCACTTTATGGTTTTAAAAAATATCTTAAGTTTGGCAAATTAATAGCAATATTAATCATTATAGGAGTTTCATTTGGACAATGGAACTCCTTGATGGGGATTTTAGGCATCTCCTCTAGTATTATTTTTGAAATATTAGCGCTCAATTTTGATGGTTTAGTCCCTTATAAATATGAAGTAGTTTTAGCCATTGCGATCTGCATCATAGTGATTTTCTATTTATTGATGTTGGTCGGGAAATACACTTTTTTTGAAAAAATACTAGTAATATTTGTGAGTTTTATGGGGTTGTCATTCCTATTTTCATTCTTTTTTGTTCAACCACATGCGGTTGATGTAGTAAAAGGATTGATACCAACGATTCCTAATGTTCCTGGAGGAAAGATGTTAGTTGCTGCTTTTGTGGGTACTACTATGGCTGCTGCTACGTTTTTGTCCCGACCATTATTCGTAAAAGGAAAAGGGTGGACCATCAAGGATTTAAAACAACAGAAAAGAGATGCAATAACCGCTGCAGTCTTAATTTTTGTAATCAGTGGTGTAATAATGGCTGTAGCTACTGGAGCATTATTTTATGAGGGCAAGGAAGTTACTAAAGTATTAGATATGGCTAATACCTTGGAGCCCGTGGCGGGAAAATGGGCGGTGACCATTTTCTTTTGTGGCGCACTGAGCGCCGGATTGTCATCTATTTTTCCTTGCTTATTAATAGCTCCATTGCTTATTGCGGATTATCAATCAGGAACTTTGGATACCAATTCAAAACAGTTTCGGGCTATTACAGCTATTGCCTGCTTAGTGGCGCTAATAGGACCAGCTTTTGGAGCAAATCCGATACAGATTCAAATACTGTCCCAAGTATTTAATGTTTTTGTACTACCAATGGTTATATTTTATATGATATTAATGTTGAGTAACCCACATGTAATGAAGGGCTATAAGACAAGCTGGGGGGTGTATATAGGAATGTATGCGGCCTTGTTTTTTTCTCTCGTTATTTCTTGTAATGGTTTTTTAGCACTTTTGGATTATTTTTGATCAATACATTAAAACATTTTAGAAATTATTATAACTTAATGATTTTGTTTGATTCAACTTAAAACCAATAATTGCCGTGAAGATAAGTTTAATAGATAAAGAGGTAAATAGAATATCATTGAATGTAGTAATTTGTAGTATACGAGATTTGATTAATACTAGAAATTATGAACGAGGAGATAGATTGCCATCGGAAAGGATTATGTCCGAAAAATTTGGGGTAAAAAGAAACCATGTTAGACAAGCAATCAGAAAGTTAGAATTCTATGGTGTCTTAAAATCGATTTCTCAAAGTGGTACCATCCTGGCAATAGGATTAACGGGGTTCAATGGTATGGTAGATGATATAATTTCTTTGGATGCGCCTTCTTTTAAAGATCTTGTAGAAACTCGAATACCACTAGAGTTAGCAATGGTTAAACTAGCTTCGCAAAGACGATCAGATACGGACCTAAAACGCATAGGAGAGGCGTTAGATGCTTTTAAGAGTAAAATCATTCAAGGTGAAGATTATTTAGAGGAAGATTTGTTATTTCACTTAGCAATAGCAAAGGCTAGTAAAAATAGTACCATGGTTTCTCTCATGCTTTTATTAATACCGACAATTCTGGAAAACTATGAAAGGGATACTGTTTGCGAGGGGGATCAAGTAATTTCTGAAATCAAAAAACATGAAGATGTTTATTTGGCTATTGAGTCAAAAAATTCCGAGTTAGCAACAAAAATGATGAATATACATTTCATAAAATTAGCAAAGTATTTAGAAGATATAGAAGCAAGTAAAAAAAATAGTAAGTAATTTTTATATTTTTCTTAATCAATTGTCATAAAACATATAAAACATAACTCATGCAAAACTTAAAAGGAAAAGTAGCTGTAGTAACTGGCGGTAGCCGTGATATAGGGCGTTCGGTAAGTGTAAAGCTTGCCAAATTAGGGGCTAAGGTAGTGGTCAATTATTTTAACAGTGAAAAAGATAAAGACGAAACGATGACGGCTATAAAGGCTTTTGGTGGAGAGGCTATTGCCGTTTATGGTGATGTAACAAAGCAGGAAGATATCGATGCTATGGTGGCTAAGACCAAAGAGGCTTATGGAGAAAAAGTTGATATTTTGGTCAATAATGCGGGAGGATTGTTTGCCAGAAAAACCATCGAAGAATTAGATGAAAAATTCTATAATTTGGTGATGGATGTCAATTTCAAAGGAACTGTTTTTGTCACTCAAGCTTTTAAAGCATTAATGGGAAAAGGAGCTTCCATTATAAATTTTTCCTCTCAAGCAGGTAGAGATGGTGGAGGAGCTGGATCAGTAATCTATGCGGCATCCAAGGGAGCAGTTATGACATTGACAAGAAATTGGGCTAAAGAATTTGGACCTCAGGGTATCAGAATTAATGCGGTTTGTCCAGGACTAATTGGTACAAAGTTTCATGATGATTTTACCAAAGACGAAATTAGAGAAAAAGTAGCTGGTGCTACACCGCTAAGGAGAGAGGGTAGTGCAGATGAAGTTGCAGATTTGGTTGCTTACTTGGCAGGTGAAGAATCTTCTTTCATGACAGGGAATAATGTAGATATTAATGGAGGACTTGCCTTTAGTTAATACTATGTTTTTTAATGTATACGTCTCTGCGAACAGGTTTACCTTTTAGGTTCCAAAAGCGGTAATAAGTTTTCAGTAAACAATTTTGTGAATCTAAGAACAGAAACTGTTTACTGAGACTGTCTCCTTTTATGTTAGTTATGAATTTCATTCGTTTTTTATTAAACCTATGGCACTTTAGTTTGTAATTGTTGAATTTTTGTCTTTAATTTTTAATGCCCGCTTATATTTTGCAGTTGCTTTTTCAAAATTCTTAATGGTCCTTTTTATAGCAAACTTATACAACCATCGGAAAAAAAATGCAGGCCCTTTGGTTGTTCTTTCCTCATGCGCAACTCGTGCTCTGGGATGATCCATAAAGCTTAAATATCCTTGTTTTATTATTTGGTTTTGGGTATAAAACTCGATGCGTTTAATATGTTTGAGGTTTTTGTATCCATAATGATCTGGTGCAATAATCCTTATTGGAGCACCATGCTCCATAGTGAGCACTTGATTGTCAAGTTGATCAGCAAGTAAAACATTTTGTTTCATCAAATCAATTAATGGCAAACTTGTTTTATAACCATCTTGTGCCTTAAGCACCACAAAAGAGATTTCGGTTGGTACTTTGGGTAAAATCAATTTGGTGTAAAATTCATTAAAGCGGTATCCGCTCCAATGGAGATTTAGTTTACTCCATGTTGTTACACAATGAAAATCCGAGACTTGGTTTGTTCTTGTAAGTGTATGTAACTCGTCGGATATTATAAAGGCTTCTAAATCACCTCCAACAGAAAACTTGATTTTGTCCACTTTTTCAGGAAAACGATTTGCATATTGCGGAAGCCCGAATCGTGGGAAGATATTCAACTCTTTCTGACCTGGTGGTAAAGTTTTCATAGACGAAAATTGTTCGTATGGGTCAAATTTTGACGGCATATTGTTATATGAAAAGTCCTAGTATTGATTAACAATAATAGGACTTTTTTCAATTACTCTTTGATACTACTGTAAACTTGCCGGCAGACTAGTACTATTGAACAACTATTTTCTTATAGTAGTTATTCGTATTTGCATCGGTAATTTTTACGATGTAGATACCAGAAGTTAAAATACCTTTTGTCGCTATTTTAGTATTTTTTTCTTGACGAACTACAGTATGCATTAATTGCCCTCTTAAATTATAAATTTCAATACTTGGTGTTTCCAAATTTTGAAGTGTAATTGTAAACGTATCTTGAACCGGATTTGGATAGATGTTGATACTTTTTTGTGTGACATCATAGTTTGTAACACTCAGTGTAGCATCTGTTTGTGCTTCACGTATAATTAAACCGTTCTTAGAAGAACCCACACCAACTTTCCCAGAGATATTCGAAACATTCGTTGCTACAGCCGCTTCTGCGTCGTCTATTTTAAATGTAATATTGTTGCCAATAACCTCCAATTTCAATTCTACATAATCATTCGTTGTTAATTCAAATCCGGAGCCTGCTAATTTTGTAGTCTTACCATTTGCAACTCTAAAAATTCCAGAATTACCTGTATTGGTACTTAATCGCCCAAATATATAATTGTCATGATCTTTAAACGAAGTAACAATTGCGATATCTGATTCGTTTCTATCTTCGAATTTACCCAAAAGTTTTGCCGCAATCGCTATATCATTGGCGTCATTTGATTCGGTATTAATAATGGAGTATTCGGCAAGTTTTCCATTAGGTACAGTTTGTAGATTAAAAACCTCTAGAAAGTATCTGTTATTAGTTCCTATTGGTTTTACCCTCCAACGTGATGCATCCCTTTCGTTCCAATTATTTCGGTTTCCATAAGCATTGGTATTAAAAATGGTCTCAGGGGTATTTTCTAGCCTAAATGTTCTTTGCGCACTATACAAATCTGAAGGTGAAACATTAGGGACATCTTCATACCATTCTTTTTCTTGAGTACGAATTTCATTAATATTTATATCAGTTACTAAGGTACATTGATATTCGCCCCAACGTCTTCTCCAATCAGATTCATCTCCCCAATGAAGTGAACCTTTTGTTCCTTGTAAATTCCAATATACATTTCTTGCTCCAGCATGAGGACCAGCTTTTGGATCTCCTGAACTTTTAAAAGAATTTTTAGATCGCACATCTGTCCAAAGATTAGAGAAAGGAGATGTTCTGTGAAAGTCAAGACTTATCGTATTGTCATTACCATTAGAATTATCACCAGACATGTTTCGCGTAACATTTCCGTTGGCTTTATGAATATAGGTAAATGAATGGCTGTAAGGCGATCCTATATTAAATTGAACATTAGTTGAAAGCACTTGACAGGCACCACTAACCTTAAAACCATGATGTCCATTACGGCCTGTTAGGTTAACGTTATTAAGTTCTCCAAATGAAGATTTATGTACAAGTATGCCATTGTCACAATTAACTATTCTAATGTTTTTAGCCCAAAAATTGTCTGCTTCCCTAAATAGAAGAGCATTATAACCTACTTCCTGTAAATGTGGCTTTTTTTCGTCTAGTTTAAATTTAAGTTCAATATCTTCAATACCAACATTGGAAACAGCTCTATTTCTCTGTCTTACATACACTCCCCAAGAAGGTTTTAATCGAAGTCTTAAAGGCTCCCTTAGTGTTACCATATTGCCTTCAATTTTTTCTATGGTGTGAAACATTGACAAACTGTTACCATGCACCCAATTTACCTCGGCTCCCGGCCAATCTTGGGATTGATTATTAAAGTACTCATGCCATAGCTCTCCACTTCTAGGATTATTTCCATCTGTACCAATTTCAATAATATCCCACTGGCGTAATTGACTGGCGTTTTCTACAATAATTACCTTGTCACTCCTTAAAGAGTGTTCTACTACTCTTGTAAGGTTACTATTGTTAGAATCTCCAACAAATTGAATTAATTGCCCATTATCACCGGTGCTGTAGGGACGTTGATAAGGCGGACTTGCTTCTGTAGCACTTTTAGGTAAGTAAAACTCGGTTCTGTTTACACCATCACCCCTAAGCACTATATTATTTTTCTTTATTTGTAGAATTCTATCAATTACATATCTCCCTTCTGGGAAATAAATAACACTATTTTCTGGTGCGTCATTTATAATAGATTGAATTGCTTGAACATCACTGTTAAAATCAGTGTTGTTGACCCCTGGTTGAGAGGCAACATTGATCACATTATCAAATGAAGGCATGGTAGCATTACCACCGCCATATCCTGCATAAGAAAAATCAGGCAGTCGCCCTCTAGGATCCCATAATTCACCTGCATTACCCCAAAGGTCAGAGGTGTTTTGTGCTACTAATGGAGAAGCTATTAATAGTGAGAGTACTAAAAACTGTAATTTGGATTTCATAATTAGTTGATTTCGTTGGTTAATCCCGTTTTATGCATTAGAAAATCTATTACATCTTGAAGCTACTGCAAACCTGCCTGCCGGCAGGCAGGTACTACGCTTCACTTTGTTTTTTATTTTCACCATAGCGGTGCTATGCTAAAATTAAGAAAACAACCGTATTTATTGCATCTTCAAGCTTCATTACGAAGTTCTAATGCATAAAGCGGGTTAATTTAATTTGCATGAAATCATGTGTTTGTGAAAATTATGATGAAACATAATTTAGCGCTTTGACCAGCTAATTAAATCGATAGATTGATAACGATGAAGTGTATGAATTATTGCTAGTTAATAAACACTAAATCACCTTTTTAAATTGTAGTTGAGTAGCATTGATATATTCTATGTTTGGAATAAGTTCGTAGAGATAACTGTTTACTATGGCTGCAGTCCATAGTCGGTAATTTTGTGTTTACTATAAATCTATCAGAATTTTAATAGATAAAGTAAACGCTTATTCAAAAATACGCAGTACCTCTTCCAACTCATAAACATAATCTACCCAAATAATATCCGGATCTTTTCTAAACCAGGTGCCTTGTCTTTTGGCAAAACGGCGTGTGTTTTTTTTGATTTCAGAGATGGCAAAGTCTAATTCCCAGTCTCCATCAAAATAGTGAAATAGCTCCTTATAGCCGACAGTATTCAATGCATTCAGGTGTCGGAAAGGGTAGACCCGCTTTGCTTCTTCAAGCAAGCCTTCTTCTAGCATCATATCTACTCGTCGATTAATGCGATCGTAGATAATAGAACGATCTGCTGTGACACCTATTTTAACTGTTTTAAAAGAGCGCTCCTTCTTTGTTTGTGTATGAAAAGAAGAGAAGGGTAGGCCACTACTCAATGAAACTTCTAGTGCCCGCATAACACGTTGCGTATTCTGTAGATCGACGGTTTTGTGATATTCGGGATCTATTTTTTGTAATTGTTCTTGTAACGTTTTGAGGCCTTCTTGCTCAAAAGTGTTTTTGACCTGTTCCTTGATTTCAGGAGTTACTTTAGGGAAACTGTCCAAACCTTTGGTTACCGCATCTACATACAAACCAGATCCGCCAACCATAATGATGGTATCGTGTTTTTTGAACAATTCTTCGAGCTTTTTTAATGCTTCTTTCTCAAAATCCCCAACGCTATACGCATCTTTGACACTGATATGTTGTATAAAATGATGTGGTGCTACAGCAAGTTCTTCTGGAGTAGGAACAGCAGTGCCAATGGCCATTTCTTTAAAAAACTGACGACTATCGGCAGAGATGATTTCGGTGTTGAAATGCGCTGCTAGCTTCAGGCTAAGTGCCGTTTTACCAATGGCCGTTGGACCAACGATGGTGATGAGCGTTTTATTCTTCTCCATGTAAAGGGTATCCACATTGATGACAGAAATCGGCCCCATCACGGTGATCAGACTCATTACAATTAGCACATGATTGTGTGTTAGTACGAATTTTTGATCTAGAAGAATTCGCATATTCTGCAGTTACTATTCCCGTAGGTACTGCAATAATACCGTAACCCATAATCATAATAATACTTGCAATTAGTTGCCCTAATGGTGTTGCAGGAGCAATATCCCCATACCCTACAGTAGTTAGTGTAACAATACACCAGTAGATACTTATGGGTATATTGGTAAAACCACTTTCGGACCCTTCTACAAGATACATAAGGGTACCCATGATGAAGGAAAGTATAATTACGGCAAATAAGAAAACAGAAATTTTGGCCCGACTTGCTTTGAGCGCATCTGTCAGTCCACGGGCTTCTCCAAGATATCTTGTGATTTTCAAAATTCGAAATACCCGCAATAAACGTAATGCGCGTACTGCTATCAATGCATGATATCCTGTTAAGAATAACGATAAATATTTCGGCACAGTAGACAGCAAATCAATAATACCATAAAAACTAAAGATGTATTTTGTCGGTTTGTTGATGGCTATAATCCTCAAGAAATATTCTATTGTAAATAAAATGGTGATGATCCATTCTGCATTGTTAAAAAAGACATGGTATTTTTCGTCTAATGAGGCAACACTTTCTAACATCACTAGGATAATACTCAATAGAATAAGGATCAGCAATACCACATCAAATAATTTTCCGGCAGGCGTATCTGCTTCATAAATGACTTCATGAAGTTTTGATTTCCACTTAGAATCGGATCGTTTTTTAGTGCTCAATGGTGTTATCTTCTTTTATAAAAGTAGTCAATCTTTTTTTATACCTAACAAAGTATTGGTTTCTAAAGTGATTATTTGGCTAAAGAATTCTTTTAAGGCATCATAATATAATGTTGGATAATAACTAGCACCGAATTGAATGCGGTAATTGATTGTGAGCATTTTTCCATTTAGTTGTGTTGCATAGCTTATTTTTCCTAAGTTGTCCGGTAATGCAAATTTTACATTTTTAGGAATCTCTATAAAGGTATAGTTTTCGGGTATTTGCATTTTAATGATATAGGTATAACTGTCTTTATATCCAAAGTCTACAGGATAGGTGCGCTCCTGTAATTTAAAAGGGTTTTCTGTGAAAAAAGGCTTGTGAAAAGGATTGATGTAAATAACATCTTCAATAAGCTCTGTGTTTTTTGTAAACTTATAATTGATGATTATAGGCTTCTCGAGCATGTTGATATTTTCTATAGAAGTATCATTAATGGTGACTTTGTCAATATTTTTTACGTTATCAATAAATTGTTCTTCGGAGAGTGTATTTATTTTTTTGCGTTTTGTATTGGCGTGATAGCCAGAATATGTATGTTTTACTTCTCCTTTGATCGTTTGATCCGTTTCAAGTTTTAAATTTTCAAAATAGAAATAAGAAGAGTTACCAGTTGCTGGTAGATCAACCCAGGAACTACCGTTCTTAAAATCCATTAATCGTGCATATTGATTGAGGCATCGAAAAGGAAGTTGACCAAATGGTAAAATCCTTTCTGTAGCATCCAAAATATAACTATGGTCATCAAGTTTTAAATGCACCAGGACATAATTAAAATCGGCTGTTACGGGATGTACTTTGGTAATATAGCCATTTGTTCTTGTCGAAGCTAAGATACTTAATACCTCATATCCCTGTGCTTTTAAGGTATTGTGGAGTATGATATTAATATCTTTTACGTTACCAGTATGATTTTTTATCGTTTCTCGTAGCAACATTTTTTTGTATACTCCTGCATTTTCTCCATTCCATTGATACGTATCTCGAATATGTTGGTAGATTTTTTTTGCTTTTTCTAATGTATTAGGTAATGCCTTTATATTTTCAGGGAGTACATTTTGTACAATGCTCAATTTTTTTAATTGTAATCCAAATTCTAGTTCGGTTTTGATTTCGCGATCAGTTGTTTTCCATGTTTTTGAGTACTTTTGGACCCCACCATCTGGAGATTTGAACTCGCTTAACTCATATTCAATGCGAGATAAATAATTATACTTGGACGTCATATAACGCTCTTTGACAAAAGCTGGAATGTCTTCCATAGTATACACACTATGAGAACAATCGGCATAACCACCTCGATATTCCAGGCAATTTCTTTTTACAGAAATGTCATTGGCTGTTAGCTTTAAAAGCCCTGTCAGTCGCGTATTATAAACATAATTCCCTGCTATATCTGTTACATATTCACTGTATACTTTTGGAATAGAGGATTGAAAATGCCATGGTTTGAAATTGAACCTGAAAGGCGATTGACGCGTATAAGAATATTTGAGAACTGATCCTTTTTTTACATTTGGGAATGTAAATTTTACAAGCGTATGTTTATCATCATAAGCTTCGGTAAAAATATTTTTTTTATCTAATGTTGTGGTAACAATTTTGCCGTCTACCAGATTGTAGGTCTTGGCTTCTATATCTTTTACTCGTTCTTTGTTAGTTTTATTCTTGTACAATAGAATTTCGATAGTAGCATGATCAAACCCTTCTTTGTTTAGAATTTTTATTTTGGCTTGATATTCAGTTATGAGATTGTATCCGTTGCCATTTTCAAAAAAACTATGACCTTTTTCATATAAGAAATATGCATTGGCAGTAGTGTCTTTTTCATAAGTGCCTTTGAGCAAATCAGCCTTGGAAATATCAAATGAAGCCCTGGACGATACTTTTTGCCCAAAGCTTATAGTAGTCACAAATAAAAAAATACAGGTAAATATTCTATACATTAGGATCAATCTTGATAATTTTTAATCGTTTATTCTTACGCAAATAGCTTTGGATAATATGTTGTGCATCCCTGTTGTGCGACATTGGGGTGATTATAGATCGTAGTATATCGATATCCTGAACTTGATGGTTTAGGTTAAAAAAACCAAAGCCCTTAAACTGTCCATCTTCAATAAGTACTACGCTGTGTTCATCTACCTCGCGTCCGCGATCAATAATGGCCATATGTTGATTTTCGAACGTATAACGATCGATAAGTTGCTGTATGCGTTTGTTATAACTTTCGGGGGTTTCCTCCGTTATACAAGCACCATGACATTTTTTGATCGTGTAATTAAAGCAATTACTTTTACCAGTATGTTCACCAGTGAGTTTTTGACAAAGCTCATACTCATTGGTGATTCTACTGACGAAATGTTTTCCTTGTTGTAAATTGGTAAAAGTTGTAATAGCTTTTTTACGGCCATCGGCTTTTCCGATTTTCAACACAGTGTATCCTTCTTCATTTGTGGATTGGTAAAGCGCATGGTTAAAAATGCTTCTTCGCAGCGCACGATTATATCTAGGTTTATTGAGTTTGATTTCCTCATTTTCTTTGAGTAGTGCTAACAGCTCACTACCTGTGTTTTCATAGCTAACGCTTGTAACTTCTAGTTGTAATTGTTTTGATTTGCGATTGTCATTGGTAAAATGCTGCGTCAGTCTTTTTTTGATATTCTTACTTTTGCCGATGTAGATAATTTTTCCATCTTCTCGATGCATATAATATACGCCTGTTGCAGAAGGGGTTTCTTCGATAATCCGAAGGAGTTTTGAATTGATCCGTCTTTTGGGCTCCGACCTAACGGCATCCGAAATAATTGTCTTCTTTAAATCTTTGGATAGTAGTAATTTGAATAACTTCAAAGTCGCCTGCGCATCGCCATCAGCACGATGTCTCCCGGAAAGCGGAATCCCTAAACTACGAACTAATTTACCTAAACTGTAGGATTTTTGATCTGGGATCAAGGTTTGTGATAAAGCTACAGTACAGAGCGTTTTTCGTTCAAATTCAAAACCTAATCGAGTGAATTCTGTTCTGAGAATGCGATAGTCAAAGAGTGCATTATGTGCTACAATAATCGTATCCATGGTAATCTCTACAATCCGTTTTGCAATCTCATAAAATTTTGGAGCATTGCGAAGCATGTCATTATTGATTCCTGTTAGGTTCACTACAAAGGGTTGGATAGGTCGTTCGGGATTAACTAAGCTAATGAATTGATCTACAATTTCATGGCCGTCAAATCGATAGATAGCAATTTCAGTAATGCCTTCTTCATTATATTTTCCCCCAGTAGTTTCTATGTCTATTATCGTGTACAAATACGTTGTTCTATAAGGTTTGGTTATAATTTCTAGCTCCAAAAATAGCACTGCCTATGCGCACCATGGTACTACCGCAAGTAATGGCAAGTTCATAATCACCACTCATTCCCATGGAGAGTACCTTTAATTTGGAATGGGTGTTTTGTAATTGATCAAAAGTGTTTTTTAGGAGTAAGAACTCTTGCTGAATCTGCTTACGGTTATCGGTAAAAGTGGCCATCCCCATCAATCCACTGATGTGTATATGTTGCATTTTTGTTACTTCTGCATTGCTTAGGATTTGTATCGTCTCATCTGCAGATAATCCAAATTTGCTATCTTCAGATGCAATTTTTATTTGCAGTAAACAGTTGATAATGCGGTCGTGTTTTTGTGCCTGTTTGTTGATTTCTTTGAGTAGTTTGAGACTGTCTACTGCATGAATAGTATCCACATATGGAGCCATGTACTTTACCTTATTCGTTTGTACATGCCCAATCATATGCCATTGGATATCCTTGGGAAGCGCTTCCCATTTGCCTGTCATTTCCTGAATTTTGTTTTCTCCAAAAATACGTTGCCCAGCATCATATGCCTGTTGCAAATCTGATAAGGGTTTGGTTTTAGACACAGCCACCAAATGGACATGCTCAGGTAGTTCCTTTTTTACAGCTAAAAGTTGTCTCTTGATAAAACTCATAGCTTACAAAGGTATTCTAAATCTTATTCTTATGCCAATGCTTTTTAAATGAGAATTATTCGAACTAATAATTGTACTAAATACGTACTGTTTTATGCCTGTCTTGTCCTACATTTGCAGTAATAAATTGTCAAAAACCTATGGAAAAGTTTGAGTTGACTAAAGAAAATATGGATAAAATACTGGAGTGGTTCTGGGAGTTTTTACCCTCATTAATCAGTGCCGTTTTATTATTCGTTATTGGATCATGGGTTATCCGTATAGCCAACCGTTTGATATATAATTTTTTTGAGCGAAAGGATTATGATATCACTTTGGAGAAATTTATTATGGATTTGGTCAATTGGGGGCTCAAAATCATATTATTTATATTGATTATTACGCAGTTGGGAGTTAAAAGTTCTTCTCTAGTTGCAGCTGTTGGTGCAGCGGGACTTGCCATTGGATTGGCATTACAAGGATCATTAGCAAATTTCGCTGGCGGAGTATTGATATTGCTTTTTAGACCATTCAGAGTAGGGGATTATATAGTAGCGCAGGGAGCAGATGGTACTGTTAAGGAGATTTCCATTTTTAATACCAAACTAACTACATCTGGTAATCAACAAGTGATAATTCCTAATGGGAAGTTATCCAATGATAAAATCACGAATTATACGGTAGAAGGGAAGCGTCGCGATACCATCAAAATTGGTATTTCTTATGACAGCAATATCAAACAAGCGAAGAATTTACTGCTAGAGCTGATTAATTCGCAAGAAAACGTCCTCCAAGAAGAAGGAAAAGTCCCAATGATCGTTGTAGATGAATTAGGTGATAGCGCTGTAGTATTGTCACTGCGATACTGGGCATTGAATGAGCATTTTTGGAATATTCATTTCTATGTCTTAGAAGAAGCCAAAGAAATCTTAGAAACCAATGGTATTTCCATCCCATTTCCGCAACAAGATGTGCATCTTATTAAGAAGAATGATAACTAAATCCCATCTAGTTCATAATAGTGCTTACATGTCACATTAATACATTTACAGATTGGTGCATTTCCACATTAGTACATTAATACCGTTTCCGTTCTAACGTATTTCCATCTTCGTCATAAACTTTCCAAACACCAACTTGTCGATCTTTTTTATAACGTCCTTTGATTTTGATAGTGCCATTAGGGTGGTATTCTCGATAAACGCCATGTTTCATACCTTTTTTGAGTGACACACTAATTTTTAGCGTTCCATCCTCAAAGGTTTCTTTATATTTTTTGGCATTGAGGTCATCAGGAGTAATCTCTTGTATTTTGATGAGTTCGTCTTCTTCGACCATTTGTAATAATAGGATATTACTCGATTCAGGAGCTTCTGGAACCGTTAATTGTGGTCCATACTTGGCTTTCAGCAATGCTTCTGGTCGATTCGCAAATTGTATGTCTTTTTCAAAGGTTTTAGGATCTCTGAACTTGGCGACTAACTTGCTTTCAAAAATAGCACCAGAAGCGGCTAGTTGTAATCCAACTTGCGAAAAGCAGGTGATATAATCTTTGTTTTTTTGTAGCTGTACACGAGTTTGAGGACTTACCATGCGACTCATGTTTTTATGAAATAAAGGCATGTTTAAATAAACAAACAAGTTAGATTTTGAATCAAAATGATCAGAAAATGCTTCAAAATCTTCAGAGGTACTGAGTGTATTCTTAGCTTCATAGTCATTGATAAAGTTTTTCAATGTTTGCGGATGATTACTAAAAATGACATAATCATCGATAATAATGAAATAAGGCTTTTCAAGATCCTTAAAAAATTTACCCAATAATAGTTTAAAAAATCCTTTGATTGCCATAAAATTGATCGCATAACCACGATACGATACTTGTCGGAATTTGACCGGTGTTTTCTTTTTAATCTGTTTCAGAACCTTGTCGAGTTGTTCTTTGGCATCATCACCATCTTTGGCTTTGAGGATGATCGCAAATTCATTTTTTTGCCCTAGTTTGGTAGGTTGTAGTTGCAAAAACGCTACTTCATCATCCATCCAATCAATAAAATGCTCTTTGAGGCTAATATCCAGGAATTTTTCTGTTTTGGAAATATTGGCTTGATAGGATTTGAATTCTTCTGGCTTTTGCTTTTTTAACTCCTGAAAATTATCATAGAACTCCTCAAAACTATCAAAGCCCAAACTCAGGTAGAATGCCGTGCGTTTTGGAGCAATACGAGCAATACTTCGCTTGCCCAAGCCCGATTTTTGCAGGGCTTCTATATAGGTTTGATGATTATCGTTAAAGTTGGTATAACCATCTGCGATAAGCAACTGATCCTTTAAATCAAAACTAAAACCAGAGTACCATAAGTTATCACTAATATATTTTATAGATTCATTAGGAGTATCCATATAGCATTTGGCAAAGTCATCCACATATTGCTGCTGTACATATAGACGGAACATATCATCATGACCAACTTTCTTGAAAACATCCAGGTAATGTTGGTCCCGACCAATCACAGGGTTGGTATATTCATTGATAGCTGCTTCGGTGAGGGAGTTGGTGTAAGAGGCTACGAGTAAATTCTCCAGAACAGTGATGGAAAGGGTTTCGTTACTCTCTTTATCTAATAATTCAATGATTTCATGATTGTTATAGCTTCTTCTGCTAAAACTATATTCGTTACTTAATACCTTATCCAGATAATCTTTAAGCTGAGTGAACTTAGATATCTTCTGCAGGTCTACCACGAATAGAAAATCATAATCGTCTTTTTTATACATATGTGCAGAAACCAAAAGTGACCTGGAACCAAGTAATTTAAAGAGTTTTTGATTTTCTTGGAATAGGGTATCTAAGGTATTGGCGTTTTCTGTTAATTCAGAAAAATAAGTATGTTTTTTCAAATGACTCCAAATCGTATTAGTCCGTATTTTCTCCCAAGTTGGTATTGGTTTTTCCGTTTCGAAGAAAAAAACGGCATCAGAAGGGATGACATAAATTGGACGTAGATTTTTGGTTGGGGCTATCATAAAAGTGTAGAGAACGTAGCTTAAAATTCCTACAATAATTATGGTAATTAAAGAATATTTAACTTTTTTATTCATAAGGTTTTAGGGTTGTTTTATGAAAATATTTTAAAAACTATTTTTTTGGTTAAAAATTACGAAAAGCCTTATAGATAGGGGTTTATGGTTTAACCATATCTAAATTATTGTGTATAAC
>CAZYRG010000030.1:7422-21329 GCA_964650425.1 uncultured Flavobacteriaceae bacterium | reverse complement strand
TAGGGAAACTACTTTTAAATTTATCAAAAAATAGTTTCTTGTAGCTATTTTTAAAACAAAGGGCTGGCTTCGTGCTAGCTCTTTTTTTATATCGATACCCAAATTTCATAAGCGCTATTTGCTATTAGATTCAAAAAATATGGTACTTTTCATCTAAGAAATAGCACAAAAATGAAACACCAATTTTTTATATTAACCATAGTATTCCTATTAACTTCCTGCCTTGGAGAACCACCAGGCAATATGTTAGCTACGGACACCAAATCAATAGCGCCTACACAAGTACTTCATTGGAAAATGACGACTACATGGCCTCCTAACTTTCCAGTATTAGGTGAAGTGGCAGAAAAGTATGCAGAATGGGTGTCGGAACTATCCAATGGACGTATCAAAATCAAGGTCTATGGTGGCGGAGAATTAGTTCCTCCGCTTGAAGCCTTTGATGTGGTGTCTAATGGAACTATCGAAATGGGCTGTGGCGCTTCCTATTATTGGGCAGGAAAAACACCAGCAGCACAGTTCTTCGCTGCAGTACCTTTTGGGATGAATAGCCAACAAATCAATTCTTGGCTTACCACAGGAGGCGGCTATGAGTTATGGAAAAAAACCTATGCTAAATTTAATGTTGTGCCTTTTTTGGGAGGCAATACTGGAGTACAAATGGGTGGTTGGTTTAATAAAGAAATTAATAGTATCGAGGATTTTAAAGGACTCAAAATGCGACTACCTGGGATTGCTGGGAAAGTCTTAGAAAAGGCAGGTGGTGCAGCAGTATTAGTTGCAGGTAGCGAGATCTACACTAGTCTAGAACGTGGTGTGATTGATGCTACCGAGTGGATCGGTCCCTATCACGATTATAAAATGGGCTTTCACAAAATTGCTAAATACTACTACACGCCTGGTTGGCATGAACCAGGATCGCAATTAGAATTCTTTATCAATAAACGTCTTTTTGATAGCTTGCCCAACGACTTACAAGCCGCGTTAGAAGCGGCTTCCAACAATGCACAGCAATGGGTACTAGCAGAATTTGATCGACAAAACGGTATTTATTTAGAAAAACTAATCAATGAAGAAGGGGTCGAAGTACGGGAATTTTCCAAAGAAACATTAGATGTCCTGCGCACATACACAGAAGAAGCATTGCAAGAAATGATTGGTGATGATCCATTATCCCGAGAGGTTTATGAGAGCTATTCTTCTTTTCAAAAACGGGTTTCTCCTTGGTCCAAAGTTACAGAGCAAGCGTATTACAATAAGATTATGGAGTGAAAAATAGAGAAGAGAAGATAGAAAAGAGATGCATTAAGATTATGGGATATCAAATAAGATGTTTCTATTAACGAATAACGAATATGGATTAACGATTGTTGAATGATTTTAGCATCTAAATAAAAAACCAGAAACCAGAAACCAGAAACCAGAAACTCAAAACTCTTAACTCATAACTCTGAACTAAAAATACTACCGCACCTGCGTAAATCGAATTCCCAATTCGCGCTCCATAGCACGTAATATTTTGACTTGCCCAGAATTGACAAAAGCTAATGATAGCCCTTTTTTTCCAGCTCTGGCGGTACGTCCACTGCGATGAATGTAGTATTCCATCTGGTCTGGTAATTCATAATGTGCGACAAAAGCCAAATTATCTACATCAATACCACGGGCAGCGACATCAGTAGATACGAGTAATTGTAAACTTGTGTTTTTGAACGCTCGCATTACCTTGTCACGATCCTTCTGTGTCATATCTCCTTCTAGCAAACCCGCATCATAATTTTTAGCAATAAGTTGCTTTGATAGGGTGCGGGCGGCACCTTTGGTTCTGGTAAAGATAATACCGCGTTGTTGTTTTTGCGTTTTCAGGAAATAGGTCAGGGTATCAAATTTGTTAAAATCGTCTCCCACGACAAACTGATGTTCGATATTTTTATTGACGGTATCATTTTTACTTACACTAATGCGGACGGCATTGGGACGTACATACGTATCAATAATCTTATGCAAAGCCGGCGGAAGTGTAGCAGAAAATAACCACACGGTTCGTTTGCCTTCCGTCTTACTAAGGATGGTTGTCAAATCTTTTTTGAACCCCATACTCAACATCTCATCAGCCTCATCCATGATGACCGTTCGTATTTTGGAAATGTCTACGATATTACGTTCCATCAAATCAATTAAACGCCCTGGCGTGGCCACAATGATATGTGTTGGACGACGGAGGCGCTGGATCTGTCTATCGATCTTCTCACCACCATAGACCGCTTCTACGAAAATCTTGTCCGTGTATTTGGTGAACTTAAAGAGCTGCTTCGCGATTTGCTGCCCTAATTCTCGTGTAGGTGCCAAGATCAAACCTTGTACCTGCTTTTTGCTAGGGTCTATTTGTGCTAAAAGCGGTAAGCCAAAAGCAGCAGTTTTTCCTGTGCCAGTCTGCGCTTTGCCAATAAAATCAGAGGTACCTTCTAAGAGTACTGGGATTGCACTTTCCTGAATTTTGGTAGGGGTTACAATTCCCATTTCTTTCAATCCTTTGCAAAAATCCTTGGCAATACCTAAGTTCGAGAATGTCATCGTTTGTCATTTTGCTTCAAAAGTACGCAAAGAATAGGAGTTCTTTTGACTAACGATTAAGGAATGTGGGTAGCCAAACTTCGATTTTCGGGTGGACATACAAAGATTATGGGTTTGCTAGTAACTACTCGATGTAGGAAGTTTGAAGCTATCGCAAAAAAGAATCAAGCATTTTTATAAGCAAGTGTTTCTACAATAGGTAGTAATACAACTACTTCAGTCCCCTTTGGCGCTCCAGAATCATCATAGAGGTCGATAAACGAAATACGAGCTTTTTTCTTCTCTGCTTTGCTAAGAATGTCAAGACGTTCGTCAATGTTTCTTGTAGCAATGGATAGGTGTTGTGTGTTTTCTGTGTTGTTATTTTTTATTTGCATTGCTTTTTCTCTTCCAACACCATTATCAGTGATTTTACAAATTACAGAATTGTCCGTATTCTTTACAAAAGAGATTTGGAGTTGATTATCCCTATCCGTCATATTCTGAAACCCATGAATAATTGCATTCTCTATAAAAGGTTGTATTACCATAGAAGGAATCATTGGGTTGTTTTCAATAAGTTCTTTATCAATGATATAATCTACCTCAAAAGTATCGTTGAATCTGCCTTGCTCTAGTATGATGTAGGATTTAATAATTTCTATTTCTTCTTTTATACTGATGTAAATACTATCAGAACTGGATACGACATTTCGGATCAGTCCAGACAATTGGATCATATAAGAGATTGCTTTGGTGTTTTCCTTTTTCAACATAAAATTTTGTAGCGTGCTAAAGGAATTAAATAAAAAATGTGGATTCATAGCCGAACGAAGTGTTGTTAATCGGTTATGGTTAACTTTTTCATTTAATTGGTGAAATTTTATTTTAGCATGCACGCTTCGATAGATCAAAACTGCAATAGTGATAAACAATAGTGCTACTAACAAGTAACTTAGCAGTACTATGTTGCTTTTTTGTTTTACGATCTTTTCTTTTTCTTCTGTTAAATCTACTACTTCTTTTTTTTTGGCTTCTAGTTCCTTTTCACTAAGTAGTTTTGTAGCCTCACGATCTAAGCGTTCATTATAGGAATTTTGTAAATAGACTGGGATTTTTTTTAATTCTTTGATTGCTTCATCAGCCTTTCCTTGTTTTTGAAGGGTCTCTGCCAACAGATTTGTAATTTCAACGGTATCTTTCCATTCTTTAATTTCTATAAGTTTTTTTTGACCGATCTTGAGGTTTTTTATAGCATCTATATACTTTTCAAGAGCAATATAAGTTTCCCCAAGCGTAAAAAAAATAATAGCACTTTCTCCATCTAGAGATTCAGCTGTCTTATTTAAATCAATATTGTTTAATATTTCTAATGCTTTTTTCGGTTGCTTTTTTTTCAAATAGGCGTCAGCGAGATTATTGTATGTTAAGTTACAGCCTAGTTTTTTACAATATTTTAAAGTTTTCTTGTAATAATATATTGCTGAATCCGAATTGATTTCTGAATAGGAATGACCTAGATTCATATATGCGCTACGCCAGATCCTATTGGGACTTTTTTCTGAAAGGTACTTCAGGGATTCTTTTCTATCCTTTACTATTAACTTGAATTTTTGTTCTTTACTATCAAGTGAAACGGTTTCTAAAACATCTTCAATTACATAAGCTCTATTTGCTAGTGTTAAATATTTTAAGGTATTATATTCTGGTCCTGTATCTTGTAAAAGTGCTAGCGCATCATCATAATAATAGAATGCTTGTCTTGACTTACTCATATCCTGAGATAAATGACCAAAAGCAATTGTACTCTTTATGATTCCTTTAGTATCACCTGAATTACAAAAATACTCATATACCCAATCATTTAATTCCCAGGCCTTATCATACTTTTTTAAAGTCTTACTCAAAAATATAAAATAATCTAAATATATATTATACATTATAGAATCAGAAGCAACCGATGATGATTGGAAAGCACTTTTGTATAGAACTTCTGCTTGCGCATACGCTTTCTTAGCTACCAGGCTATCCGCTTGTCTTGTCATGGATAGTAAACTATCAACACTTATGGTGCTGGCTTGTTTTTTGTGAGTGAGTGGATTATAATCTTGAGAGATGCCAACAAAACACAGAGATAAACAGAAATAGAAACTTAACACTGTATGAGGTAAGACTTGCATTTTTCATATTTTAAAATCTAGTAAATTTAATGAAAAAGTAAAAGAAACAATTAGGAAGTATCGATTTACCAAGGTATTTGTAGGTGTAATGCAGTAAATCATCAAGTGTGGATACCTACCTTATCTCAGCATATTAAGGAATAATTCTGTCTTCAATAAGGAATACCCTTGCATATAGCACACAAGGGTATTGCCATTTCAAATAAAACCAACTATTTAAGTGTTATTTTTTCAGTATACTTTTGGTAATCTTGGCGTTATTAGCATATATATTCATTAAATACATTCCATTAGATAAGGATGAAATATCAACAACGTTCAAAGCATTTTTATCTTCATTTTGAATTAATACTTGTCCAGTGACATTGATCACCTCAATAGCCGTAATGATATCATTTTTGGAACGTATATTAATTATATTATTTGTGGGATTAGGAAAGAAAGAAATATCTTCAGTTAATTCTTGTTCTGTGATAGAAAGCGTCTGAAGTGATGCGTTCTCTCCTCCAATAGTACTATCAAGTAGTGTATACCCAGCAAAAGCTGCAGGAGAGGAATCATCGGGACTTGAACCGAATTTCCAATTTGGAGCAGTCCCGGAATTTATTCTTGTTGCAACCCAATCATCTTGCATATAACCCGTAGACACTCCTTGTCTAGCAACGTACTGAGAATCATTGTTGACACTAAAAACGGGCGTTCCTGTGGGGAAAAAGAAATTGGCTTCATTAGTAGTGTAATTTTCGGCAAAAATAATTTGTCCATATCCAAATTCTCCAATATCATTAGGGCTACTAGAATTTCCAGGAAAATCATCATTGTCTAAAATACTATACGAATCATAAATGATCCAAGAGGTATGATCGCCAGTCGCATCAAATATTCCATCGTGCGGATTTCCATCCTCTCCGTCTACATCGACATCTTTAGGATCAGTAGCAGAATTAATCAGCATATAGGTTGCTGATTGATCATTAAGGTTTCCATCAAAACCAATACCGTTCATACTGGTAACAGTAACATCATTAAAACGACGTAAGGCATCTGGATCATCGCTTTCTGCTTCTGCAACCCCTTCTAATTCGATAGTGATAACTTCAGCATCAGAATTGGCTAATAAAGTAGCGTATGGATTGGTATTCATGCCCAGTGCAATACTATTAGGATTAAGAGCAGGGTCTAACAAGCCATTTATATTTGCTACAATTACCAAGTATCCATTAGATCCAAATGACAATCCTTTTAGATCTATGGATTCTTTTACTTTTCCCATATCAGTTTTACCGCTTTCACCATCACCCTCTATCACTATTAACCATAGATCATCAGTGATTGTAGTACTAGCGGGCCCTCTAAGTTCTATATATTCCACTGGCCGATCAGCGCCTCCAGGACTGGTTACTAATTCGGAGAGGTAGTAAGGTCCACTTTGATAAGAAGGCCCTGGATCGTTTTGCGAAAACCCTAATAAGCCTGCTAATAGGCATATTGATAATATAGTGTTTTTCATGATTTTTTTGATTTTAAGTTAGTGAATGTTGCTTTTTGGTTTACCAGACTGGTAAACCAAATATATTAATTTATTTTTACTAATAATTATTTTTCTTAAAAAAATATCAAAAAACTATTTAAATAATTGAAAAACAGTAATTTATTATGTGTTGTGGTTGAATCTAGTTCTTTTGTTTGAAATTTTTAATACTGTTTAACCCGCATTATGCAATGGATTTTCTATTCCATAATGCGGGTTAAAGTAATCTCAAAAAAGAGATTATATATAATTCTTGAAGCGTATAATAATTTAATTTATTTGTATGGTAGGAATGTGTAGGATATACAACCATTTTGGTTATTAAAGTTAACACATATTAATCTGAATATTAAATGATTATAAGTGTTTAAATACGGAGTTCTGTATCTTTTAATTGGGATTTTATTATTTCAATATAAAACTATAAAAGACTAAAAAAACTATACCTTTAGTTCGTAATTGGATTATCAGTGTTTTTGTTCTTTTGGTTGCAAAGTAGAACGTTCAAAGCCTATTTTCAAAGTTCGTTTTTATATTCTTTCACGCGCGCTATTGACCATTCTATGGCATCCGCTAGGTTGGTAAAAATTCCAAAAGGTTTGTGGTAAAAGTTCTTTTCAAAATTTGCATTTTTAGCCATGTCTTCACTCCCAAGAATAATTGCCATGCAAACTAAATTCTCTATTTTTTCAGTTTCTTTATAGGTTAATGGATCAACAGAGTAGGAGGCTACTCGGTTCGAAATATAGGCCATAGGTCTATCCTTAAAATGAGTATCTATAACAGCTTTGAGTTGATCATTGTGATAAGGTTTTATAACCAATCCTTGTTTTATTTGGTTAATAATAAATTCCTCAAAAGTAAATACTTCCGAAGTTTCAAGGTTATAATAGTGAAATTTGGACATGAGGGTGATTGCTTAAGTTTAAGCTTAAATTTAACGATAAATAGTTGAAGAGACAAATCCTTATTTTTGAAACGACGAGTAACTTCTTGACTCACTATTTCAATGGGTTAGCACTAGCTGTTGTCTTATAAATTTAGTTTCCGAAACTTTAGAACGTATTTTTTTGAATATCCGTAATGTATCATAACCTATTGTCTTCTCGAGTATTTTGGCTACCGCTTAATATAGGCAGGTCGAGAGGTGATCAAATCTAAAGTACTTACAATATGGTCTCGACTGCGCTCGACCTGACATTTATGTTATTATTATGACACCTTACGGATATTCAAATGTGTTTTAAATTATTTAAAATTATACGCAACAAGCTATTCTTAAGTACTGAAACCGCTATTCGCGATTCCTCTAGCGCTTATAAAACTCCTTAAAAACAGCAATAATAAACTCATGATCTTTTGTGCCACACATTTCTCGAATACTATGCATTGACAACATGGGATTGCCTACATCGATGGTCGGAATGCCTATTTGTGCAGCAACCATAGGTCCTATAGTAGAGCCACAACCAATATCATTCCTGCTACAAAAATCTTGAAACGGAACATTCGCTTTTTTGCACCATTGTTTGAATTTTGCAATAGAAAATGCATCTGTAGCATAACGCATATTAGCATTACTCTTGATGACAGGACCTGCACCAATTCGAGGCTTGTGATTTGCATCGTGCTTTGTTGCATAGCTTGGGTGTGTTGCATGCGCCATATCTGCTGAGATAAAAAAGGAACGTGCTACCGTCTGGAAATAGGTTTCTTCTTGTGGTGAGACAAAAGCGTGAATGCGCTTTAGTGTCGCTTCCAGAAAATTGGAGTTTGCTCCATTTTGCGACTCAGACCCAATTTCTTCATGCTGAAAATACGCAGCTATTTGTAGTTCATTATCTGTAGTTTTTGCTTGTTGCAACGCTTCAAAAGAGGCATGTACACTTGCTAGGTTGTCTAGCCTGGGAGCGTAGATAAACTCATTGTTGATTCCGCCAAAACTCGATTTCTCGGCATCAAACAAAAACAAATCCCAGCTTAGTATGGTTCCAGAAACTCCAGTTTCCTCTTTGAGCCAATCTTCAAAATTGATCGTGTCAGAAAGCCCAATAATGGGAAACATATGTTCTTGCGGATTAGGGGTAAATCCTTTTTTATTAACGTCTCTGTCTAGATGAATTGCCAAACGCGGAATGCGTAATTTCTTTTCTATGGTTATGATTTTTTGCTCTAATTCCCCTTTTTCATTTTCGATAATAAGTCTACCACCAAAATAAAGATCTCGATCAAACCAACTATTCAATAAAACACCACCATATACTTCAATATTTAATAATTGATACCCTTCTTTTGTAGAAACGGGGTTGTTTTTTATTTTCAGACAAGGCGAATCAGTATGCGCCCCTATAATTTTAAAAGAATATTCGTTAGTCCAGTTTTTAGGGGTTTTGAATATAATAATAGAACCATCTGCTCTAGTGACAAAATACTTGCCTTCCTTTTGTAACGACCAGGTTTCTTGTTCTTGTAATTCTTGATAATCTTGAGCAGTTAAGGCTGTTTTTAAATTAGCAACCACATGAAAAGAAGTGGGACTAGCGTCTATAAAATTTATGAGGCTTTGTGTATATGACATTACGGATGTTTTTTGGTTTTTTAAATATAGGAAAATCAATTCCCAGATGCTACCATCAATTAGTATAAATATAAAAACCAGGGATAATAGTATATTTGATGTGAGTTATTGAAGCAATTCATTGTAAAAAAGAAAAAATTCTATATGAAAAAAATAATCATTCTATTAACCTTAGTTTTGTCTTTGAACTATGGCTTTTCTCAAGATACAACTGCTACAACCAAACAAGCTATGACAAACAAGTCCTTACCATATTCAGAAATCCCCAAATATGATGCATTATACAACCCCGGAAATATCATCAGAAGAATGGTGGATGGACTTGGATATCGCTATTATTGGGCTACGGATGGATTACGAGAAGCTGATTTGTCTTACCAACCATCGAAAGATGCAAGGAGCACTCGCGCCACACTTGAGCATGTGTGTGGTTTATCAGAAACTATTCTAAATGCAGCAAAAAACGTAGCAAATGTACGACCTGTAGATTGGTCAGGCTTAAGTTTTTCTGAGCTTAGGAGTTTAACTATCAAAAACCTAAAAGAAGCTAGTGACCTGTTCAAAGACAAAACCGCAGTAGAAATTGCTGAATTACACGTCATATTTGAAAGAAATAATAAGCAAAATGCATTTCCATTTTGGAATATGATCAATGGACAAATTTCTGATGCATTATATCATACCGGACAACTAGTGTCATTCAGAAGAGCGTCTGGAAATCCTATGAATCCTAATGTGAATGTTTTTATTGGAAAAAACAATGTGATAAAGTAATACTTACTGCCCTAGAAACTATTTTATTACAAAACTAGTTTCTGGCCCTCTAGTAGCATCAGGTCCAATCCAAAGCTTAAATTTCCCTGGTTCTACGACCCAATTTCCTTCCGTATTATAAAACTCAAGATCTTTGATAGCCAATTCAAAAGTAACGGTTTTTTGTTCTTCTGGTTGTAAAGTAACACGTTCAAAGCCCTTCAATTCTCGTACAGGCCGTGTGATACTAGCCGTTATATCCTGAATGTACAATTGCGCCACCTCGGTTACTTCATAGTTGCCCGTATTGGTTAAGGTCACAGAGGCTTTCAACCTACTATCCAGCTTTAGGCTATCATTCGAAATCTTTAAATTTTCATAGGTCACCGAACTGTATGTCAATCCATAACCAAACGGATATTGTGGTTCATAACCAGCATCTAGATAATGCGAGGTATTGCCCAATGAGCTTTGCCATGCACCAATGGGGATAGAATCAATGCTTACGAATTTTTCAGGGTTTACCGGACGTCCCGTATTTTTATGATTGTAATGGATGGGGATTTGTCCTACTACTTTGGGCCATGAGATTGGTAGTCTGCCTGATGGCGAAATTTTACCCGATAGGACGTCAGCAATTGCTGGTCCTCCCATCGTTCCCGGATGCCAGGTCATGAGTACCGCATCTACTTTGTCTATGATGTTACCCAATGTAATCGGACGTCCTGCCATAAGGACCAAAACAATGGGCTTTCCTGTTTTTGCCAATGCTAGTATTAAGTCTTCTTGTGCGCCGGGTAAATTTATATTGGCCCTGCTATGTGCTTCCCCAGAGATAATGGCTTCTTCGCCACCAAAAAATACAATCACATCAGATGTGTTGGCGGCTGCTATAGCTTTCGCGAAAGCCTTAGTCGATTTATCACGACTATGCGTGAGTGTTTTTTCAAAAATAATTGGACCCCCACCTCTTCCATAAGTACCTAGTAATTCTAAAAAAGGTGTTTTGGTATAGGTTTCGTCTCCATCAAAAGTCCAAGTGCCTAATTGGTCATGAGGCGCTTGAAGCATCGGACCAATAGCAGCAATTCTTCTTCCTTTTACACGCGGTAAGAGTGGTAGTATATCATTTTCATTTTTGAGTAAAACAATACTTTCTGTGGCTGCTTTTTGTGCCGCTTCTAGATGTTTTGGTTCATAGGGTTTTGTCTTTTTTTCAAAATAAGGATGCTCAAACAATCCTGCTCGAAATTTTATACGCAGAATATTTCGCACCATATCATCTAATTGCTTTTCAGAAAATTTTCCTTCTTCGATGAGTGTTGCCAAATGCTTTTCATAGGTCGTACTGGTCATTTCCATATCACAACCCGCATTAGCGGCCAACTCCGCTGCATGTTTGCCATCAGCAGCATAGCCATGCGGAATCATTTCTTTGATAGACTCCCAATCACTAACCACAAAACCGTCGTAATTCCACGTATCTCGCAATAGCTTTTTGAGCAGAAACTTGTTTCCAGAAGCAGGTACGCCATTCAGTTCATTAAAACCCGTCATAAAGGTTCCTGCTCTGGCATCTACTGCGGCTTTAAACGGTTTGAGATAGACATTATGCAAGGATTGCTGATTGATGTTTGCGGTATTGTAATCGCGACCACCTTCTGCCGCTCCATAGCCTGCAAAATGCTTGGCACAGGCAACAATACTTGTTGGGTCAGATAAATCTTCTCCCTGAAAACCTTCAATATATGCTTTTGCTAAAACAGAGGCCAGATAGGGATCTTCGCCAGGAGATTCTGCAATGCGTCCCCAACGCGGATCTCGGGCAATATCAAGCATAGGTGCAAAGGTCCATTTGATTCCGACAGAAGTAGCTTCCATGGCAGCAATTCGTGAACCTTCTTTGACCAACTCTGGATTCCACATAGCAGCTTGCCCCAACGGAATCGGAAAGATGGTTTTATGACCATGAATCACATCACGTCCAAATAGAATAGGAATCCCATTGGGACTTTCTTCTACAGCAATTTTCTGTAGTTCTAGTACCTGATCGGGGTTAGAAATATTGAGTAAAGACCCTATGGCTCCAGCTCGGATGGCTGCTTTTAAGGTTTCGGGTATTTCTTTGACCCTGCTAGATTTTCCTCGCTGTGCGGTTTGTCCAATCTTTTCTTGCAAAGTCATTTTGGACAATACGCTATCAATCTTAACAGCCCATGGATCTTCTTTGTCAACCGTTTCTTTTAGTTTCATTTTACAAGAAAATGACATGGCAATTAGGAGAATTGCGAATAGGTATTTCATGAAAGTTTTTTTAGGAACCATCAAGATAGGGAAAAGCAACGATATTTTTTGATAGTTATTTAGGCTTCATTATAAAAAGAGATAGTGGATGTATATCCATTCAAAAAAATAGTTCGCTCCAATGTAAGTATTTTCATAAAAAACGACTCTTTCTACTTAAATACGCTTTATGCATATGAAAAGTTCTAATGAATAAAGCGGGTTAAAATCTCACATGTCGAATTTAATGAGTTATTTAAAAAAAATATTGCCCCTTTTTTTAATATGTTTTTCAGTAATGCTTTTTTCACAAGAAAAAGCGATTTCGGAATTAAGTTTTACTGGAAATAAAAAGACTAAAACGCGTTTTTTGCACTATTTAACAAAGGTAAAGGAAGGGGAGTCGCTTGATGAAGAAAAAATAAAGTTAGATGTAGATCGCTTGAAGCGTTTGGATGGTATCGCACATGCCTCCTATACGATAAAAGCTACGGATGAAGGTTATAAGGTTGCCTACGACTTGGTAGAGAATTTTTCGATAATTCCTGGACTACGAACGGGACAAGCTAATGATGGGAGTTTTTCTTATCGGGTCTCTGTTTTTGAGTTTAATGGATTTGGAAGAAATATTATTTACGGGGGATTTTATTCGAGAGAAGTTTTTGATTCTTTCGGGATCTATTTGGAGCATCCATATCTCATCACCAATAAACTAGGGCTAGGGGTGAATTATCAAAGTTTGGCCACGCAACAACCCATTTATTTTCCGGATAATCAGGTGAATTATATCTATACCCTAAAAGGTCCCGAGTTTACTGTTTTTTATGAAAAAGATTTTAATACAAGATTCGAATTTGGTACCAGAATTTATGAAGAGGCCTATCAAATTATTGAGGGAGATCCTGAGAACGAAGGAAAAGAGGGGTTTATTGAGCCGATAGCTGACAAAGTATCGTTTAGAGGACAATATGAGTATATTGATCTGGATATCGAATACCATCAGTTAAAAGGTTTTCAAAATCGTTTTGTGGCCGAATATTTTACTGGGGATATTGACATTTTGCAAACAGAATTTATTCTTACGAATATATCGAGTTATTACAAGCGAATAGGAAAAAAAGGCAATTGGGCTTCTCGTTTACAACTTTCCTATAGTAATCCGATTGAGGATTCTTATTTTGCGCCGATTGTTATTGATAATCAATTGAATATTCGTGGAGGAGGTAATACGATAGCCAGGGGTACTTCGTCGGTAGCAATGAATACTGAATACCGCCATACTTTAATCGAAAAAAATTGGTTTGTATTGCAATCAAATGCGTTTTTGGACGCAGCGGGTTTGCAAGCTCCAGGAGAAGAATTAAATACCCTATTTAATAGCAATCATTTTAACGTATACTCCGGTGTTGGAGTTCGTTTTGTCCACAAGCGAATTTTTAATGCCGTGATTCGAGTAGATTACGGATTCAAAGCTTTGGGGAATGGAGCAGGCGAAAGCAGTGGTCTTGTGTTTGGTATTGGACAGTATTTTTAGATTGAATTCATAATAAGTTCATTTTGGTTTTTTAAACAAACTCCAAATGTTTTTTTGAGTTTCTTTTTTATGTGTTAGATTTCTGTATCCGTATTATTTTCTTCTGTTTCTACTTTTATATGGTTCAAAACTCGTTCGTGTATTCGGTGAATAATAAAATTAGACCAAGTTTTCCAATAAACCTCAGGTGTAATATCCACTTTGTACCAAGTTGTTCCTTCCAATTCTGTCTTGTTTTTTCCGATTTTGGTCAGTTTAAATTGCCCTTTGTATGATTTGAAATAACCATCTAAATGGGGCGGGTGAATATCCCAAAAAGGATTAAATTCATTCATAGGAATTGGTTGTTCTTTTACGTCAAATTGCAATAATTTCTGTTCGTTCCAAGTAGTAATTGGCTCGACAAAACTACCTGTAGTAAAATTGCAATACCTAATCGCTCCGACTCCGTTTCCTACAATTGTTGCGTTTGTCGGATAAGAAATTCCAGTTTTA
>CAZYRG010000030.1:3677-7322 GCA_964650425.1 uncultured Flavobacteriaceae bacterium | reverse complement strand
TCCGACTCCGTTTCCTACAATTGTTGCGTTTGTCGGATAAGAAATTCCAGTTTTAAAAATCCAGTCAGTTGGTTCGTCTATTTTGTCAAAAGTCACAACATTTTTCCAAACGTTTTCAATCTTTGCATTAACAATAACCTTCGTTTTTACAGGAATTAGGTTTTCGGGTTCATTGATATAATCAAAACTCATTGAACAAATACAAATAATAAAAAGTCCAATTGTAGTATTTGTAGTATTTGTCCATTTTCCAGTATTAATCTTAAATCCGAGATAAGAACCAAGCCAAACCAATAAAGCTATTAGCGGCAAAGACATTACAATACATATCATTCCCTCAATTGCAAAAACCAAAAGTCCGATTACAACTATTCCAAGCGTCATAAAACTCAATTGATAGCTTTCAGGTTTGGTTGTTTCAGTTAATTTTCCTTTGATGAATGCAGGAAGGAATCCGATAATAAATGGAATTATAAGAAATACAGTCCAACCGTATTCTTTAAAAATCCCAATCTCAATATATCCTAAAATCGCAGCTACAATTAAAGTGATTAAGATTGCAAATAATTTCGGACGTTTCTTCAGTGAAAGCAATTATTCTAGGTTATTTTCATTTATTGAGTTTTTGTCATAATGAGGCAAAACAATCATATATCCGTAAAAGTAATAATATATCTCTTATATCAAATACAAAAAAAGGGAAGTCTGTTACCAAACTCCCCCTTATATTATAATTCATTACTAATTACTTAGACCAAATCAAAGCGATCAAGGTTCATGACTTTGTTCCATGCTGCGATAAAATCATGTATAAATTTTTCTTGTGCATCTTCGCAGGCATATACTTCTGCCAAAGCACGTAATTCGGTATTGGAACCAAAAATCAAATCCGCACGCGTACCAGCCCATAGTAGCTCGCCAGAGGCACGATTACGTCCTTCAAATACATAATCATCATCAGATACAGCTTTCCAGGTAGTACTCATGTCCAAAAGGTTGACAAAGAAATTCGTATTCAATACTCCGGGAGTATCGGTAAAAACGCCGTGATTCGATTGATCATAATTGGCATTAAGTACACGCAGTCCGCCAACAAGAACCGTCATTTCTGGAATGGTAAGCGATAGTAAATGCGCTTTGTCCACCAATAATTCTTCTGCCGAAGTCGTTTGATTGCTTTTTAGATAATTTCTAAAACCATCAGCCCTAGGTTCCAAGACGGCAAATGAGGACGTATCCGTTTGCTCTTGTGAGGCATCACCTCTTCCTGGTGTGAATGGTACTTTGGTATTGTGTCCCGCTTTGCTTGCAGCTTCTTCGATGGCAGCACAGCCGCCTAGAACGATCAAATCGGCCATAGAAATATATGCGCTCCCAGTATTGAATGTGGTCTGAATGCTTTCTAATGCTGCTAATACTTTTGCTAACTGAGCAGGATTATTAACCGCCCAATCTTTTTGAGGAGCCAGACGAATACGAGCGCCATTAGCGCCGCCACGCTTATCAGAATCGCGATAGGTCGATGCTGACGACCAGGCAGTGGTGACTAATTCTGTAACCGATAAACCTGAAGTTAAAAGTGTTTTTTTGAGCCCTTCAATATCACTTGAAGTTAGCTTGGTTTGTGATGCAGGTACTGGATCTTGCCAGATAAGTTCTTCTTTTGGGACTTCAGCACCAAGATAACGAGCGATCGGCCCCATATCACGATGCGTAAGTTTGAACCAAGCACGCGCAAAGGCATCTTCGAATACAGCAGGATTTTCGTGATATCGCCTAGAGATTTCCAAATATTTTGGATCTTTTTTCATTGCCATATCAGCAGTTGTCATCATCAATGCTTGTGTTTTGCTTGCATCACCTGCACGCGGTGCTTTTCTTGCAGATGCTTCAGTTGGTGTCCATTGATGCGCTCCAGCTGGGCTTTTGGTTAATTCCCAGTCATAGTTCAATAACACATCAAAGTAATCATGATCCCAGGTTGTCGGATTCGGCGTCCAGGCGCCTTCGATACCACTGGTAATAGCATCGTCTAGTACTCCGGTACCATAAGTGTTTTTCCATCCTGTACTCATTTCTTCGATACTGGCACCTGCAGGTTCTGCACCTACGTATTTATCAGGATCGGCAGCTCCATGCGCTTTTCCAAAAGTATGTCCGCCGGCTGTTAACGCTACCGTTTCTTCATCATTCATTGCCATACGACCAAAGGTTTCTCTAATATCATAAGCGGAGCCAAGTGGGTCAGGGTTTCCTCCCGGTCCCTCTGGGTTTACATAAATGAGTCCCATGTGTGAGGCGCCAAGCGGTTGTTCTAATTCTCGATCTCCCGAATAACGCTTGTCATCACCCATCCATTCGGTCTCTGATCCCCAATAAATATCTTGTTCGGGTTCCCAGATATCTTCTCGTCCACCTGCAAAACCAAAGGTTTTGAACCCCATCGATTCTAGCGCACAATTACCTGCCAAAATCATTAAATCAGCCCAAGAAATTTTCTTTCCGTATTTCTTTTTGATGGGCCAAAGTAATAAACGTGCTTTGTCAAGGTTACCATTGTCCGGCCAACTGTTGAGTGGTGCAAATCGTTGCGATCCCGAGCCGGCGCCACCACGACCATCATGAATCCGATAGGTACCCGCGCTATGCCAAGCCATACGAATGAAAAAAGGTCCGTAGTGCCCATAATCTGCAGGCCACCAATCTTGAGAATCGGTCATCAGATCATAAAGATCTTGTTTGATGGCTTTTAAATCAAGACTCTTAAAAGCTTCAGCATAGTCAAATGCTTCGCCCATTGGGTCAGATTTTACGTCATTTTGGCGAAGGATGTTTAGTTTTAATTGATTGGGCCACCAATCACGATTAGTGGTGCCTCCTCCAGCACTTTCTGTTGGTACTCCACTCATAAAAGGGCATTTACCGATATCTGCTGAATTGTTTACGTTCGTAGTATCCATAGTTTAGATGATTTGATTATTATTTTTGATGTTTTGTAAGCTAAAGCTAGCTAAATATTTCTGTCGAAATATCAGTTCTCTATATATTTAAATGACCTTTGTATAAATAAAATTTATACCTCTAATAACATAAGTGGCAAAAAGCGTCCAGGAATAGAGCTTTGCTTTTCTTCAACCTTTTTGAAGCCAAAATTTGCATAAAACCCTTCTGCATTAGGATCTGATAGTACTTCTATGAACTGCATTGTTGAAGCCTTTACTTTTTGAATGGCATGTTGTAAAAGCAGCGCGCCATATCCTTTACCTATAAATTGCGGTAGTACGAACAAGTATTCTAAAATCGCAATGCTGCTCCCGTTGTCTTTGACCAAATAGAAACCGACCACTTCTTTACCTTTTATCAATTTGTATACACGATGTTTCTCGATGGCTTCTTCCGAAACAACTAAATCAGGAATCCATGAAATCATGTCTTTTTCGGCGTACTCCCAATAGCCTTTGGATGCAATTGCTATGACCGTAAGTAACGGAGCATCTTTGGGGTATGCAGGGAGTAGTTGTGTATCCATTAATCAATGCGTTCAATAGTATCGGCAGTGGTTTTTTTATGAGGTTTTGGTCGCCCAAATTTATCTAAGGCTACAAAAGTGATATTTTCGATCGTAATGATGGTTTTTTTGGTCAT
>CAZYRG010000030.1:0-3577 GCA_964650425.1 uncultured Flavobacteriaceae bacterium | reverse complement strand
TTTGAACCATTACACTTAGCCGTTCTAATTTATGGAAAAGTATTTAAATACAAGAATAAAAGGCCATCCATTTACATAGGTGATTTGATGGATTTATTGGAATTGTGTTTTGATGCATAATGCGGATTAAAATAATGTTAGCGATTCATTATCATCTTTTAAAGCGGGGTTTTTTAAGTCTAAACCTAATTCTCCATTCAATTTTTTGATAAAATATTTTGAAAGCAGGGGAGACTCCAATTCCTTATTTTGATGGATAAAAAAATGAATTACCCTAATGCCTTTTGCTTTCCAGTCTTGCAATCGCAATATCCAATCATCTAGCCGTAAGTAATCACTAGGATGATTGGCGCCTACATATCGGATAAAAGCTTCATCATTGGTCATTCGCATATGCATAATATCGCGACGTCCAGCAGTATCGACTAATACATTAGCAACTTGATTTTTTTCGAGTAAATCATATAGTTCTCCGGCAACTTTTGGATCATTGAACCAATCCGTATGCCGAAACTCGACAGCAAGTTTCAGTTCTTTAGGCCATTTTTCTACAAAACGAACCACTCTATCAAAATCTTTTGGAGCAAAATTGCCGTGCATTTGCAAAAATATGGTGCCCAATTTCTCTTTGAGATGAATCACATTAGCCAAAAAATCATCGACAAAAGGTTGGGCATCGTCATTGAGCCGTTTGAAATGTGAAATGTTCTGCACTAATTTTGGGAAAAATTTAAATCCCTGGGGTGTTTTGCGATACCAAGTTTCGTATTGTTGTGCAGGGAAATTACGATAAAAAGTAGCATTCAGTTCAATAGCATTAAACTGTCGTGAGTAATATGTGAGTTCATCTTTGGTGCCTCTGGGATAGAAACCTTTTAGGTCTTGTTTGTTCCATTTGGCACAGCCTACATAAACCTCTAGTGATGGGCTGGGATTTATGGCTAAGACACGAGCAGTATCAGCGTGATCCATAGGTAAGGTAAAATCAATAAGCTCCGGGAATTCTACTTTTCCAAATTGCATTAGCGTATTTTTATCATAATAAATGTACAAAGTTGAGTTTAAAAAACCTCGTAGAATTTATTAAGTAATTGCTAAAAGTACTAGGTGTTGCATTTGTGTGGTGTGGTACATATAATTCATCAAAGTTAGTGACTGTTTTTTACTTGCAATTAGGACACTTATAAATACCTAAAGATAAACAGTAGCTAAATGATATAAACCCAATTATAAAGCGTACCTTTGCAGCTTATTTGAAAATTATGAACAAATTTGAAGCATTAGGATTAGGAGATGCCGTTCTCAAGGCAGTGGAAGACATGGGGTTTACAGAGCCCAGTGAAGTGCAAGAGAAAGCCATTCCTATTTTGCTTGACGAAGATACCGATATTGTTGCACTTGCACAAACAGGTACTGGAAAAACTGCAGCATTTGGTTTTCCATTAATTGAAAAAGTGGATGCTAAAAGCCGCATTACCCAGGGGTTAATATTATCCCCGACACGTGAATTGTGTTTGCAAATCACTAATGAACTAAAAAATTACGCTAAATATGCCAAAGGAATACACACGGTAGCCGTTTATGGTGGTGCTAGTATTCATGATCAGGCAAGAGAGATCAAAAGAGGAGCACAGATTATTGTAGCTACTCCTGGTCGTATGCAAGATATGATCAATCGTAAAATGGTTGATATTACTAATATCGGTTATTGTGTATTGGATGAAGCCGATGAGATGCTCAATATGGGCTTTTATGAAGATATTAATGCGATTTTATCACACACGCCTGATGAAAAAAGTACGTGGTTGTTCTCAGCAACTATGCCTAAAGAAGTGTCTACGATCGCCAAGCGTTTTATGGCGGATCCTGTAGAAATTACGGTAGGACATAAAAATACGAGTTCTAAGAATATTTCGCATGAGTATTATATGGTAGGATCACGTGATCGTTATCCTGCACTCAAAAGACTAGCAGATGCCAATCCAGATATTTTTTCTGTAATTTTTTGTCGTACCAAAAGGGATACACAAAAAGTAGCAGAAAATTTGATTAGTGATGGCTATAATGCAGCCGCAATACATGGGGATTTGAGTCAAAATCAACGTGATTTGGTGATGACCAGTTTCCGAAAAAGACAAATACAAATGCTTGTCGCTACGGATGTTGCTGCGCGTGGCATTGATGTCAATGATATTACCCATGTGATCAATTACCAATTACCAGATGAGATAGAGACCTATACGCACCGTAGTGGTAGGACAGGTAGAGCAGGGAAGAATGGTGTTTCTATGGTGATTGTCACAAAAAGTGAAGCACGTAAGATCAAAGCATTGGAGCGTATTCTTAAAACGAGTTTTGAGAAAAAAGAAGTTCCTAGTGGAGAGGAAATCTGTCAGGTTCAACTTTTCCATTTGGCAAATGATATCAAAAAAGCGGAGATCAATGATGACATTGAAACCTACTTACCTTCTATAAATGAAGTGTTAGAAGATTTTACGAAAGAAGAATTGATCAAAAAATTCTTTTCTGTAGAATTTACCCGTTTCCATAATTATTATAAGAAAGCCAAAGATCTTAATAATGTAAGTGAAGGTCGCGGCGATTATTCTGAGCGCAATGGTTCTTCTGTTCGTTATTTTATTAATATTGGAGAGAAAGATGGCTATGATTGGATGCGACTCAAAGATTTCTTGAAAGAAACCTTGGGTCTTGGAAGAGATGCAGTAAGTCGTGTGGATGTCAAAGAAAATTTTGCATTTTTTAATACCGATGCGAATCAACAAGAACGCGTGTTGGAAACCTTTGAAAACTTCATACAAGATGGTCGTAAGATCAATATCGAAATTTCTAAAGATAGCGGCCGCGGAAGACGTGGACGTGGTGGTCGTAGAGATGGCGGTGGTGGTTTTAAAGGAAAACGAAGAAGCAACGATTTCAAACCACGAGGACGACGTGATGGAGGGAATGATGGAGGTAATAAAGGGAATGGACGCAGAGACCGCAAAAAAAGAAACGATCGTTGGTAAAATTCAATTAGAATATAGAAATCTAGATTCGTTTCTATGTAATTATATAGATTTTTTTCCGTCATTTACAGTATGAATAAATTACTACCGCTAATTGCTTATTGTTTTTTTCTAATGCCCTTTACTAGTTTTTCGCAAGAGGAGGAGAAAACGCAAGTCCAAGGAACCGTAGAAAATGCGGCAAATGATCAACCCCTAGAAGGTGTACACATTATTAATCTTAGTGAGGTTAAAGGAACTGTTACTAATGATAAAGGAACGTTTGCTATTAAGGCGTCTGTAAATGATACTTTATATCTTTCATATATTGGCTTCAAAGCGCTTAGAGTTCGTGTTACGAATGACTGGTTGAAGTTTGGAGCAGTCAAAGTCAAAATGACCGAGCTGGGAATTGCATTAGAAGAAGTAGTGGTTGCTGAAGTACCGCTTACTGGATATCTGGAAATCGATGCTAAAAATATTCCTATATACGATAACTTTCGCTACAGAATACCTGGTGTAAGTAGTGGGTACGAAGCTGGAAATAAACAACCAGGAGCAGTTAATAAAGT
>CAZYRG010000029.1:20407-21594 GCA_964650425.1 uncultured Flavobacteriaceae bacterium | reverse complement strand
ATCCACCTTTTTTTGCCCCAAATCTACCATGAACTTAACCTACTTATGCTATGGCTCTGCTAAGATATGGCGATATTGCTTATTGTAAAAATGTTTTAGACAAAAGGCGATTATATTTGTTGAAATACACAATTTGGCAATTCATTAAACAAATGTTAAGATGTAAATCAATATGCACGCTCTTTATTACCTTCATAAAAATTAATAAAAGCACGATTTACAACACGGTTCCCTCCATCGGTTGGATAGTCTCCAGTAAAGTACCAATCTCCTAAATTCTTAGGGCATGCTACGTGCAAATTAGCGACTGTTTGGTACACTATTTTTACTTCAGCATTCACACTTTCTTCCGTTAAGAGTTCTCCAATTTTATCACTGATTTCTTGATCGCTAAAGTTTTTGTAAATATCCTTAACAAAGTTTTTTACCTCGCTATCTTGTAAATTTTCCTGTGCTTTGCATTTCTCATAGACTTCTTTTACGATGTCATATTGCTTACGATCTTTTAATAACGCCAAAGCCGCTTGAAAGGCAATCAAACCTTCTAGATTAGCCATGTCAATTCCATAGCAATCTGGATACCGTATTTGTGGAGCAGAAGATACGATGACGATCTTTTTGGGACCCAAACGATCCATCATTTTGATAATACTCTTTTTAAGGGTAGTACCACGAACAATGCTATCGTCAATAATAACGAGATTATCTTCAGGTTTTATAACGCCATAAGTAACGTCATAAACGTGGGCTACCAAATCATCTCTGCTACTGTCTTCGGTAATAAAAGTACGTAGTTTGACATCTTTGATAGCTATTTTTTCTGTTCGTAAACGATGTCCTAAGATTTCTGATAGGCGTGCATCAGTCAAATTTTCTTTTTCCTCAAGTATCGCTGCATTCTTTTGCTGATTGAGCTCATCCTGAGCAGCCTCAACCATACCATAAAATGAAGTTTCTGCAGTATTAGGAATATAAGAGAACACCGTGTTTATGGTGTCATGTTTGATTTCCTTAAGTACTTGCGGCATGACCAATTTTCCTAAGTTTTTACGCTCTTGGTATATTTCGGCATCACTACCTCTAGAGAAATAAATACGTTCAAAAGAACAGGCTTTTCGTTCTAGGGGATCAATGATCTTTTTTATCGAAGTATCTCCATCTTTTTTGATAATAATGGCATGTCCAGG
>CAZYRG010000029.1:0-20307 GCA_964650425.1 uncultured Flavobacteriaceae bacterium | reverse complement strand
TGATCTTTTTTATCGAAGTATCTCCATCTTTTTTGATAATAATGGCATGTCCAGGATCTAACTCTACAACATCTTCTATCTTTACATTGAAAACGGTTTGTATTACGGGGCGTTCTGAAGCGACCACTACTACTTCGTCGTCCTTATAGTAATATGCAGGGCGGATGCCAGCAGGATCACGCAAAACGAAGGCATCTCCATGGCCTAACATCCCAGCCATGGCATAACCGCCATCCCAGTCTCTAGATGATTTTTTAAGTATTTTACTTATGCTAAGACGTTCTGCAATCTGTGGCGAGGCTTCTACTTTACTAAAACCTTCTTTCTTGAGCTTTTTATACAGTTTTGCCACTTCCGAATCTAGGAAATGACCAATCTTTTCCATAACAGTAATCGTATCTACACGATCTTTAGGATGTTGACCGAGGCGAACAAGATTTTCAAATAGCTCTTTATTGTTGGTCATATTAAAATTCCCAGCAACAATAAGATTACGATGCATCCAATTATTCTGACGCAAAAAAGGGTGTACGCTTTCTACACTATTTTTGCCAAAAGTACCATAGCGTACGTGACCCAAAAACACCTCGCCAATGTAGGGGACATGACGTTTTTGCAACTCCACATCATCGGTGTATTCCGGATGTTCTTGTAAAGACGTATTGATACGATGATTAATATCATCAAAAATTTTCTGTATCGGTTGCGGATCGCTAGAACGTACACGGCTAATATAACGTTCGCCAGGCTTAGTGTCCAGTTTGATACTGGCAAAACCAGCACCATCTTGCCCACGGTTGTGTTGCTTTTCCATGAGGAGGTACATCTTGTTTACTCCGTAAAAAGCACTACCATATTTTTCTTTGTAGTACTCAAGAGGTTTTAACAATCGGATCATTGCTATACCACATTCATGTTTTAAGGCGTCACTCATGATATTTTGGCTCTAATATTTGGTATTTGTATGATAGTGTTTTTCAAACCAAAAAATCCCGTTTCCGGGAAATTTTAGGGTAAAAGCATTATGTTAATTCTATTTCAAACTGTGTCAATTCTTTAAATTCCTGCAAACGATGTGCTATTTTCTCTCGTTCCAGGTTTTGCATTCGTTCTGTACCAAACTTTTCCACACAGAAAGAAGCGAGATTTGAAGCATGTATAATAGCTTTCTTCATATTTTCAAAAGAATTATTTTCTGTCTTTGCTAAATAGCCAGTAAATCCTCCTGCAAAAGTATCTCCTGCTCCAGTAGGATCAAAAACCTCTTCTAGTGGTAATGCTGGCGCAAAAAAGATTTGCTCATCATGGAATAATAACGCTCCATGTTCTCCTTTTTTGATCACTACATATTTTGGTCCCATCGTTGCAATTTTACGCGCTGCTTTGACCAAAGAATGCTCACCACTTAATTGTCGTGCTTCCTCATCGTTTATAGTAATCACATCTACTTTGGCAATGACCTTTAATAAATCATCTAAGGCATTATCCATCCAAAAATTCATGGTGTCCAACACCGCTAATTTTGGTTTCTCTGTCATTTGTTCTAGCACACTTAATTGTACCAAAGGGTGTAGATTTCCCAGCATCACAATTCCAGCATCTTTATAACCATCAGGCACTACGGGTTGAAAATCAGCTAAAACATTCAATTGTGTATCCAAAGTATCTCTGGAATTCAAATCATTGTGGTAGCGACCACTCCAGAAAAAAGTTTTGCCTCCCTTGACAATGTCTATGGCAGAAATATCAATGTCATGATCTTGTAACATTTGTAGATATTCTTGAGGAAAATCTTCGCCAACAACCGATACGATAGCGGAATCTACATTAAAAGTGGAAGCAGATAACCCAATATAGGTAGCAGCGCCCCCAAGGATTTTGTCAGTTTTACCAAACGGTGTTTCGATAGCGTCAAAAGCGACAGTACCTACGATCAATAATTTACTCATAATGGAATATTGAGAATCAATTTTTTTTGCAAATATACGCTTTTATAGTTCAGAGTTCGGAGTTATGAGTTCAGAGTTTTTGAAACAACTTCACTGCGACGACAATAGGAGGAAGACGTAGTCTGCTTGAATTTTGTAACCATTTTTGTTATAAAATATATTGAAAAGCTACTTTCTTCCAAAATCTGCAGGGATTTCCCCCCAAGCTTTGGTTTCCCATTTTACAACGCTAGTAGTATACGTGTTACTTTTGAGCCATTGTGTAGCGCGATCCACTAAATCAAAAAGCTCTTTGTTCTTTGCCGTTCTTTGGAGTTTGGTCTTACAGTTTTTTTGTCGAACCCAGCTCATTGCTATTTTGGAGTCGGTATAGAGAATGCGATCACTTTTCTTTTGTTTCAAAAGTGCTAGACCGTGGACCAATGCGAGATATTCTCCAATATTATTAGTGCCCTGCGGGAAGGGACCTTGGTGAAATAACTGCTTATGTGTTTGCGTATCGACCCCGCGATATTCCATTCTACCAGGATTACCACTAGAAGCAGCATCTACAGCAATAGAGTAGAGGTTAGGTTCCCCGATTTTTTGTAATTCTGCAGCAGTAAGTGCTTTTTTTGCCGTTTTAGTGCCTTTGTAGTCTTCATAATTCCCGTTGTACGCTTTTTTTGCTTCCGCGAAAGTTTGGAACGATTTGAATTTTGCCCCAGTATACCCTTTTACGGCTACTTGGCATTCCTTCCAGGTTTTGAAGATTCCCACTTCATGCCCTTCCCAAACTACATAGAATTTTTGCTTTTTACTCATTGATTATTTCTATTTCTAAGACCTACAAGGTTTTTGGAAACCTTGCAGGTCGATGGTGATAACCTGCAAGGTCTTTTCTGACCTTGTAGGTTTGGAATGTTGTTCTAAGGTATAAATAAAACATATAAGGAAGCCTTATGGCGATACTTTGCATGTTAAATGATCTCCAAGGCTTCTTCAATAACGGTATAAATTTTGGCTAATTGTTTTTCGTTAATAATGTATGGTGGTAAAATGTAAATGGTATTCCCTAAAGGCCTCAGAAAAACGCCTTTTTCCATAAAAAAATTAAACAAGCGATCTCTCAAATTACCATAGCGCTCCATTTGGATATTGAGGTCCAACGCAAAGATGACTCCGAGCTGTCTTGTAGTTTGTATTTTAGGATGTTGCGAGATGTGTTTTTCAAAATCTTGATGTGATTTGATAATTCTCTGAATGCTTTTTTGAATCGCTGTCGAAGTAAGCAATTTGATTCCAGCCAAAGCAGCTGCACAAGCCAATGGATTTGCCGTATACGTATGCCCGTGGAATAAGCCTTTGGCAATACTGTCATCATAAAAAGCATCGTACACTTTTTGCGAACAAGAAGTGATGGCCATGGGCAGCATTCCGGCAGTTAAGGCTTTAGAAAGACAGATGATATCAGGTTTGTTGGTGAGATAGTCTGAGGCAAAATGCTTTCCAGTTTTTCCAAAACCTGTCATGACTTCATCGGCAATAGTAATTACATCATTGTCAGTACAGAGTTGCAATATTTCATCCAAGCCCGAAGCATCATGTATTTGCATGGCAGCAGCGCCCTGCACCAAAGGTTCATAAATAAACCCTGCAATGGATCCTGTGTCAATATATTTTGAGGCCAGGGCCAATACAGCGTCATTATTTTTCCCATCAGGAACCGGTATGCGTTTTACTTCAATGAAAAAGTCTTCAAAAGCACCATTATACACCGATAAGCCCGATGCAGACATGGCACCAAAGGTATCACCATGAAAACCATTTTCAAAAGCTAATAATATTTTACGATTATTGCCTTTATTGTGGTGGTATTGCAAAGCCATTTTGATCCCGATCTCTGTGGCAGTAGAACCATTGTCAGAGAAAAATAGTTTTTGTTGATTGACAGGCAAAATAACAATTAGTGCTTCAGACAAAGCGACTGCAGGTTCGTGGGTAAATCCACTAAACACCACCTGATCCAATTGTTGCATTTGCTGATATACTGCGCCGATGATCTCTGGATGACAATGCCCGTACATGGACGTATACCAAGAGGCAATTCCGTCGATATAACTGTTGCCATTTTCATTATAAAGTAACACACCTTTGGCTTTGCTAATGGGAATAGCTTCGGGATGCAGCTTGTGCTGTGTTAGCGGATGCCAGAGGTGTTTTTTATCACGTTCTTGTAGAGACATGGCTATAGAGAGGTTAGTGTGGTTTTAAACTGCGCTGCATATTTTTTAACCATTTCAGCGGTAATTTCAGGCTCTTCATTGATGCGTCCCAGCATTTTTACGCCTGACATTTTTAGAATAATTTCTTCAGTAGTTGGATGTGGATTTCCGTTAAAAATGATTCCAACAATGGAATACCCTCGTTGTTGTAACAACTCTAAGGTCATTAAGCTGTGATTGATACTTCCCAGATAATGTCTGGATACCACAATTACTTTATGATTTGGCTGAATTAGCTCAGCTATTGTTTCTTCATCATTTATAGGAACCAGCAATCCACCAGCACCTTCGATGATTAGTGTGTTGTTTGTTTTAGGCGCTTTGATAGACGAGGTGTCTATTTTGATGCTATCTATTGCCGCTGCTGCATGAGGGCTCATAGGAGTTTGCAAAGCATAGCTATTAGCATAAAACTGTGATGTGGTATTGCTGACAAGTTCTTGTACTTTGTGTGTGTCCGAATAATCTAAATCACCAGCTTGTATCGGTTTCCAGTAGTCAGCCTCTAATGCTTCTACGACAATGGCACTTGCAATGGTCTTACCCACATCGGTGCCTATTCCAGTGATAAAAAAAGTGTTTTTCAAGATGTGTTGTTTGTTAAAGATTAGTTCCTTTTATCGCTAGGGTCGTTTGTATGGATTCCTCTTTGAGGTGCATAAACGTCTTACGTTTTTCATCCTGTGAGTAATTAAGAAAGTCTTGTTCTGAATCAAAAACGATAAAATGAACTTCATACGGGGGTGCCCCAGTGCAATGAATATACTGTTCTTTTTCAGGTCGAATGCGATATAATATTTCTCCGTTGTAGTTATTAAGTATCGGAATCACAGCCGCTTCAAATTCCTGAAAAACGGCTTCTTTTCCCTTTTTTACAAAAATGAATGAGGTGATGTAAAACAACATAGATATCAAATTTGGAATTTATGCTTTTGCAAAAATAGCCAATAACTCAAGCACCTCCGCGATTTCTTGCAATGAATTATAACTATGCAAGCAAAAACGAATGCGTTCTTGTCCTTTTGGTACGGTAGGCGATAATATCGGTTTTACATCAAAGCCTTTTTCTTGCAATCGTAGTGCTATTTTTTTAACTTTCGCATTGCCAGGAATAATGGCACAATGAATGGCACTACTACTTGAAATAAAGTAATGCGCTAATCCAAGTCGTTTGAGTTCTTGGTTAAAAAACGCACTGTTTTTTTGTACTAGCTGTTGTTTTTCGGGATGTTGTTGTAATTCATGATATGCTGTTTGGATAGTCGCTAGCGACTGGGGTGGTAGTCCTGTGGTATAGATAAAACTACGTGCAAAATTGATCAGATAATCTTTTACTTCTTTTGACCCCAAAACAGCGGCCCCATGACAGCCCATAGCTTTACCAAAGGTGATGATTCTAGCAAAAACGGCGTTTTCTAATCCTAATTCTTGTACGAGTCCACTCCCTTTTGTTCCAAAAACACCCACTGCATGGGCTTCGTCAATAATTAGATGGATGTTTTTTTGGTTACAAAGTTGTGCGAGTGCGATAAGATCAGGACTATCACCATCCATAGAAAAAACGGATTCGGTAACAACATAAATTTCGAGTTCAGCTTGTATATGTTTTTTAAGCTTTTCACCTAAATCAAGTAAATCATTATGTTTGAATTTATAGCCCTTGGCATTAGACATATTGATGCCATCGCGGATAGAGGCATGAATATATTCATCATATAAAATGATATCACCCCGTTGAGGGACACTTGAAAACAAACCAATATTGGCATCATAACCCGAATTGAAAATTAACGCTGCAGCTACATTATGAAAACCGGCTAGAAGGGTTTCAGTTTCTAGGTACAAAGAATGATTCCCAGATAGCAATCTAGAACCCGTAGCACCATTTTGCGTTATCTTTTTTGTCGTTAATAATTGATGTGCTTTTTTGAAAATAGTTTCAGAATTCGCAAAACCCAAATAATCATTAGATGAAAAATCAATCAAATCCAAGGCAACAGGCAAACTGCGAAGCGTTTCATTTTTGCTTCGTGCTTGTAGTTTGTCACGCAGTTTTTTTGGGAAGTGATTCATTGTTTTAAAGCTGTTATTTGGCAGTCAATTCGTTTAGTTTTTCAAAAATCAAGCTTGCCTCCCATCCCCGGTATTTGAGGTAGTCGATCCATTTTTTCTTTTTCTTTGTCAGAACGGATTCTTGTATGGATTCCCATTTTCTTTCCGAAAGCGTTACAAAAGTTTCATAATATTCTTGGTCTTCAATTTCTTTAAGAGCGGATTTGATATTATAAGCCGATATAGCTCGTTGTTTGAGTTCTCTAGTAATTCTGGATTTGCCCCATTTTTTGATTCGAAATTTTCCTCTGGCAAAACTCTTAGCAAAGCGTTCTTCGTTGAGGTAGTTTTCCTGCATCAGGTGAAGTAGTATTTGTTCCCGAGCTTCTGGGATCAGGACCATCGTTTTTAATTTCATTTCAACCTCTTTGTGACAACGATCCTGATAGGCGCAATAGTGCTCCATTTTTTGCTGGGCTTCGGTGATACTGACATATTTTGGTTCGGATCGTTGATACATGGGATGTAAAGGTAGAAGTACGAGTTTAGATGTACAAAGTTTTAAAACAAAAAAACCCCGAACATCAATTGTTCGGGGTTTTGTTAGTTTATCGGATCACTTCTCCTTCTTTGTCGTGGAAGTGATACTCTAAAGACGTGTAAGCATCTCGAGGTACTATTTTGATCCATTTTTTGTGGTCCATAAACCACTTGAAACGGATGGATGGAAAACCTTTTGTTATAAAGGCTGCTACAAACGGATGCGCACTAAGCGTTACTTGTTTGTAGTCTTTCTTTGTTAATCGATTTAGATCAACATTAATTTTGTCAATGATACCAATAGGTGCCTCAATCTCACCGTTCCCATTTGGGTCATTAGGATTCGCCTCTCGGGTTTTGATATTCATTTCTGGTCGTACACGTTGTCTTGTGATCTGTACCAGACCAAATTTACTTGGCGGTAATATCTTATGCTTCGCTCTGTCATCTTTCATCTCATCTCTGAGGAAATTAAAGAGCGTTTTGCGATTTTCGGCATTGTTCATATCGATAAAATCGATTACTATAATACCTCCCATATCGCGAAGTCGAAGCTGTCGTGCCACCTCAGCAGCACTAATAAGGTTTACTTCAAGAGCGGTATCTTCTTGGTTTTTTGCCTTATTGGATCGATTTCCACTATTGACATCTATTACATGCAATGCTTCGGTATGTTCGATCACCAAATAAGCACCTTTGCTCATGGAAACCGTTTTACCAAAACTTGTTTTGATCTGTCGTTCGATACCATATTTTTCAAAAATAGGCATTCGGGCTCGGTGGTGTTTTACAATCGATACTTTACTCGGTGCAATTTCATGCAAATAATCTTTAATTTGCGAGTAGAGCGCTTCGTCGTCTACTTGAATACTGCTAAAAGAATCATTAAAAACATCTCTCATGATAGAGGATGCTCTATTTAATTCTCCCATTAATTTTGATGGATGGTGCGCTTTGTATATTTTTTTACACATGGCCTTCCATTGCTCCATCAGGTTTTGCAAATCTTTTTCAAGTTCTGCTACATTTTTGCCTTCTGCTACAGTACGTACGATAATACCACAACCTTTCGGTTTGATACTTTTGACCAATTTTTTGAGTCGGTTTTTTTCTTCATTAGATTCTATTTTTTGCGAAATAGAAACCCGATTAGAAAAAGGTACTAAAACAATAAACCTACCAGCCAATGATAGCTCAGAGCTAATTCTTGGACCTTTGGTAGAGATTGGTTCTTTTACGATCTGTACGAGCAGTGATTGATTTGATTTTAGCACGTCTACAATAGAACCATGCTTATCAATATCTTTTTCTAAGGGAAAATTTTTGAGTGAATAATCCCTTAATTTACCTGTGCTTACACGTTTTATGAATTTCAGTAAGGAAGGGATTTGCGGACCTAAATCATGATAATGCAAAAAGGCATCTTTCTCATAACCAACATTGACAAATGCGGCATTAAGTCCAGGAACAGCTTTACGGATTTTGGCAATAAAAATATCACCTACCGAAAAATTGTTACCATCTTCTTCCTTGTGTAATTCAATAAGTTTTCCATCTCTTAATAAGGCAAAATCTGTAGAGGAACCAGATCTAATAATCAATTCTTTGTTCACTCTCTTTTTAGATTTTTATCCATATTCACAACAGTAGCATAGCTACTGCCAAAAACATAGATGGATTAAACAAATATTTTTCACAGGAAATTTAAAACAAGACTGTTTGAAATAGAGGCAATTTAACCAAAACACTAATAGTTAGTATAGTGGGGGCCTAAATTTCAAACAGTCTTATTAAAAACAATTCTGTAGAAGTAAAAAACTATAATATGCAATTCAAGAATAGCTTTACTTCGATTTCAAAGAACTCTTATCACAGTTCTAAAAAGTCTTCGACTATTTTTTCTTGTGACGGTTAGCTCTTCTGCGTTTTTTACGCTTGTGAGTAGCTACCTTGTGTCTTTTGCGTTTTTTACCACTTGGCATATTAAGTTTCTTTTTTTAATTAATAATTACTTAACTTCTACGTTCGTTTTTACACCTTCAACAAATATTTTGGCAGGTTTAAATGCCGGAATGTTGTGTGCTGGAATTTTGATAGTTGTGTTTTTAGAAATGTTACGACCAGTTTTTTCTGCTCTAGTCTTGATGATAAAGCTTCCAAACCCTCTCAAGTATACATTATCTCCACCTTCTAAAGAGTTTTTTACCTCTTCCATGAACGTTTCAACTGTAGCTTGAACCTCACCTTTTTCGATTCCTAGTTTCTCTGAAATTTTTGCAACGATATCTGCTTTCGTCATTTTAATTTTTTTTTAGGGGTTAATTTTAACGGCTGCAAATATATTAATTTAAATTACAAATATTCAAGACTTAAGGTTAAATTTTCATCTTTTTATGTTTATTTTTGCTTTTGACCCACTTTTATGATGATTTTTGATAAAAAACTACTGCACTGGTACTTAGAGCACAAAAGAACGATGCCATGGCGCCAAACAAAAAATCCTTACAACATTTGGTTGAGTGAAATCATGTTACAACAGACAAGAGTTGAACAAGGATTACCCTATTATCTGAAATTCATAGAAACTTTTCCAACTATTTTTGATCTTGCCAATGCATCAGAAGAAAAAGTGCTAAAATTGTGGCAAGGTTTAGGGTATTATTCAAGAGCTAGAAACTTACATTATACGGCAAAGTATGTTGCAGAAGAATGTAAAGGAATATTTCCTAATACTTATAAGGGCTTATTGCAATTAAAGGGAGTGGGGGATTATACCGCTAGTGCTATGGCTTCTATTTGTTATAATGAAGCTACTCCTGTGGTAGATGGTAATGTGTATCGTGTCTTGTCTCGTTATTACGGTATCAATACACCTATTAATAGTAGTCAGGGAATTAAAGAGTTCAAGCAACTTGCAACACAAGTGATGAATACCAAAACTCCTGGAGAATATAATCAAGCTATTATGGAGTTTGGTGCGATACAGTGTAAGCCAGGCACTCCCGATTGTAGCGTATGTCCACTTAATGATAGCTGTGTTGCGTTAGAAACACAACAAATTGGGGCATTGCCCGTCAAACTAAAAAAGGTAAAGGTCACAAAGAAGTATTTTAATTATTTGTTTTTTATTATCAATGGATCCAAAACGATCATTCAGCAGCGCACCGGTAAAGGGATTTGGCAAAACATGTATGAGTTCCCTTTGATAGCTTCTTTACAACCCATGAAAGAAACAGCGATTAAAGCGTCTGAAGAATTTAAACAATTATTGACCACTGCACCACACCTCTGTCATAAGTGGAATGAAGAAGTCACTATTCACAAATTGTCTCATCAACATTTATATACCAATTTTTATATTATAGAAATGGATAGCACTCCTATAATTACTGAAACACATAAAATAATTGATTTGGCTAAAGTATCAGACTATCCAGTGCCTGTGCTGATCAGTAATTTTATAGAAAGTTTCAATTCAACCCAAGTTCCATAATTTTTTTAGTATTTTTAGAAGTAACGTAAACAGCAGGAATTATGACAGGGACTTTGAATAAAGTAATGCTAATAGGGCATACAGGGGATGATATCAAGATGCATTATTTTGAAGGGGGAAATGCCGTTGGTAGATTTCCGCTGGCTACCAATGATAGTTATATAAATAAAACGACGGGTGAACGTATCAATACCACGGAGTGGCATAATATTGTTATGCGCAACAAAGCTGCCGAATTATGTGAAAAATGGCTCAAAAAAGGCGACAAAGTTTATATAGAAGGGCGATTAAAAACGCGCAAATGGCAAGATGATCAAGGTATAGAGCGTTATAGTACAGAAATACAGTGTACAGATTTTACATTTTTGACACCAAAAGGAACGTCTTCAACCCAAGCCAAAGAGCAACAGTTGGGAAAAGATGCTACAAAACCGAATACAGAAATGAAAGAGGATGATTTGCCTTTTTGATCTTATTTTCAGCTAAGAGCATCTTATAGAATGCGAAAATCTGATTACATTTGTCAAATAATAAAGTGGGCTAGCTAAATTGATACTTAATTTATTTTAGACACGTTGTTTAACCAAACGATACGAACTTGGATCCTGATCCTGATTTTTTAACTATTTTTCTTCTTTTTGATACCACACAATTCATACGAATTGTAGTGCTACTGGTGCTGTTAGTTTTTTCAGCACTCATTTCTGGGAGCGAGGTAGCGCTATTTTCATTGACAGCTTCAGATTTAGAGGCAGAGGATGGTGAACTTTCCCGGTCACAAAAAATTGTTGCGCGATTACTACGTAAGCCCAAAAAGCTATTAGCAACAATATTGATTGCAAATAATTTTATCAATATCGCGATTGTCTTACTTTTTAGTCATTTGGGAGAAGCATTTTTAGGCAATATCACCTATAAAATTGGGGGAGTCATTGACCTGCGTTTTGTTATAGAAGTAGGTTTGGTGACCTTTTTGATTTTGCTCTTTGGCGAAATATTACCCAAGGTATATGCGAGTCGTAATAATGTGAAGTTTTCGAACTTTATGGCACAGCCTTTAGGGTTTTTGGATAGAACTTTTTGGTTGATCAGTAGCCCGATGCGCTGGATTACCATTCAAATTCATGAACGACTTGGAAAGAAAAAATCCAATATCAGTGTGGATCAGTTATCACAAGCATTAGAACTTACATCAGAAACCGATACGACCAAGGAGGAGAAAAAAATATTAGAAGGGATTGTGTCCTTTGGCAATACGGATGTAAAACAGGTGATGCGACCGCGAATGGATATTTTTGCTTTAAATCAAGAAGAAAACTATGCGGCTATTATTCCGCAGATTATATCCAATGGATATTCTCGTATTCCTGTATTTGATACGAGTATTGATAAAGTAACAGGCATTTTATATGTCAAAGACCTATTGCCGCATATTGAGAAAAAGAATTTTAATTGGAGGGGTTTATTAAGAGAACCCTATTTCGTGCCAGAGAATAAGAAACTCGACGATTTGCTCAATGATTTTAAAGTAAAACGAAATCACCTTGCAATTGTAGTAGATGAGTATGGCGGTACTAGCGGCTTAATATCATTAGAAGATATTATTGAAGAAATTGTGGGTGATATTAGTGATGAGTTTGATGATGAAGGGCTTATTTTTTCAAAATTAGACGATCGTAATTTTATTTTTGAAGGAAAAACATCACTCAAAGATTTTTATCGGGTGATCAAATTAGAAGACCCTGTCATTTTTGAAGAGAAAAGAGGCGAAGCAGAAACGATTGCAGGGATGTTATTAGAGGTATCCGGAAGCTTTCCTAAACGTGGTGATGTCATCAAATTAGATCATTATCAGTTCAAAGTAGAAGCTTTGGATAACAAACGCATCAAACAAATTAAGTTTTCGATTCATGAAGTATAGTCTTGCCATACTATTTTTGATATTAGGTTGCGCTATTTTGGGGTCTTGTGGCGAAGAAACATTGCCAAAACCCAAAGCAATGCTTCGATTAACGTATCCTGTGCCAATTTATAAAGAAGCGAATATTGCTTGTCCTTATGTATTTGATAAAAACGAATTAGCCCAACTTGTGGGTTCCAAGCGTGGTAAATCTTGTGAGTTTAATTTAGAATATCCAGCATTAAAAGCAACGATTTATATTTCCTACCGTAAAATCGATGGAGATCTTAAAAAACTGCTACGAGATGCGCAAAACCTTACGCAAGAACATGTGGTCAAAGCAGATGAGATCAAATACGAAGAGTACATAAATCTTGAAGAAAAAGTGTATGGAATGTTTTACAAAGTGGCGGGCAATGCGGCTTCGCAATCCCAGTTTTATATCACGGATAGTATTCGACATTTTATTACGGGGTCTATTTATTTTAATGCAAAGCCCAATTACGATTCTATACTCCCAGGAGCGCATTACCTGCGTAATGATATGCAACATCTCATGGAGACCGTGCGCTGGAAAACTACGGAATAGCTAAACTCACGTTAAAATCACTTTTTTGTCTAGTAAAGCCTATTAAATTTGAGCACATTTGTAGCTACAAACGATGCTTATGGATCAAAACAAGCTTAAGTGGCTATACTTGTTAGTTCTTTCACTGGTTTGGGGAAGTTCCTTTATTTTGATGAAAAAGGCATTGATTGGCCTCACAGCACTCGAGATGGGAGCGTTGCGGATTTTGATTTCGGCAGTGTTTCTTTTTATGGTTGGTTTTAAAAGCCTTCGTAATATTTCGACTGCCGATTGGAAGTGGGTTATTGTTACGGCCTTTTTGGGAACATTTTTTCCTGTATTTCTATTTGCATTTGCCGAGACACAGATTGATAGCGCAATAGCATCTATCCTTAACTCTACAACACCTTTGTTGACATTAATCTTTGGTATTTTCTTGTTTGGAATGGGAATCTTGAGAAATCAAGTTCTAGGAGTAGTCTTGGGGTTGTTGGGTACATTAGCATTGGTATTATTGGGAGCTGCAATTAATCCAGATCAGAACTATTTTTATGCAGGTTTGGTGTTACTCGCCTCTGTGGGGTATGCGATCAATGTTAATATTATCAAGAGGAACCTACAGCACGTATCTGCAATAGCAATTACGGTAGGTAATTTTGCAGTGATCGTAGTTCCTACAATTTTCATATTGTTGTTTACAGGCTATTTTGAAAAACCTTTTGCAACGGATACTGTCTTGTTGCAGAGTGCGGGGTATGTGGCGATTTTGGCCATATTAGGCACCGCTTTAGCAAAGGTGTTGTTTAATAAATTAGTGCAGATTTCTAATCCTGTTTTCTCCTCGTCTGTCACTTATGTAATTCCGATAGTTGCGCTTACTTGGGGGCTGCTTGATGGTGAAAAATTTCATTGGATGCAAGGAGTAGCAACAGTACTCATTCTTTTTGGTGTGTTTTTGGTGAATAGTGGAGGGAACAAATCGTGAGCGGACTATTTCTTATGAAATTGGTTTTGTTTGTTGTTTAAAGGAGTTAAATTTTTCATAAAAAAAATTTTAAAGTGTAACAAATAGCTCAGAAGTACACTTATTTGTATACAAATATTTTAAAAATCTAATCAAATGAAAATCATCCAAAAATTATTAGCAGTACTGTTGTTTGTTGCAGGAACTCAATCTTACGCCCAAACGGCAGACGAAATTATTGGCAACTATTTAGAAAATATAGGAGGGCTGGAAAAATTGAAAAGCCTTAAAAGCCTTAAAATAGAAGCAAAAGTGAATCAAGGAGGAATGGAGTTTCCGGTACAAGTTGTTTATCTCAAAGATGGTAGACAAAGTACTAGTTATGAAATTCAGGGTAAAAAACTGAATGACGATGTTTTTGATGGGGAGGTATTGTGGTCAACGAATTTTATGACTATGAAAGCTGAAAAAAGTGATGCAGAAGCTACGGCTAATTTTAAATTAGATGCAAATGACTTTCCAGATCCTTTTGTTGATTACAAAGAAAAAGGATATACAATAGAATTAATGGGAAAAGAAACAATTGATGGCGCAGAGACCTTCAAAATAAAATTGATTCAAGAACCTGTTACGGTTGATGGCAAAAAAGAAGAAAACATTAGTTACTATTTTTTTGAAACCGAAAGTTTTGTTCCCTTAGTGATGCAAACTGAGATTAAATCGGGTCAGGGAAAAGGAATGATTTCTGAAATAGTATTTGGTGATTATCAGGAAGTCAATGGGTTGTACTTCCCTTTTTCTATGACTCAAGGAGTGAAAGGACAACCAGGTGCTCCTATAGTAATAAAGTCTATTAAATTAGATAGCGAGATCGATGAATCGATTTTTGCGTTCCCAGAAGATGTAGCAAAAGAAGAAACTACTACTAAAGAAAAAGAATAATGAGAAGTTTATATCTTAGTTTAGCAATATGCTTGTTTTGCACTTTGGTTGTTAAAGCGCAAGAAGAAAAAGAGATTATACTTACCGGGAAACAGTTGTTCGGTGATATGACTGCAAGGCATATTGGCCCTGCACTTATGAGTGGTCGAATCAATGATATGGAAAATCACCCTACCAATGACCGCATTATTTATGCAGGTGCAGCTGGCGGGGGAGTTTGGAAATCCAATGATGGCGGAGCTACGTTTAACCCAATTTTTGATGAGTATTGCCAGTCTATTGGCGCTATTGAGATCGATCCTAACGATCCAGATAACACTATTTATGTTGGGACAGGAGAAACATGGACCCGTAACAGTGTGTCAGTTGGAGACGGATTATACAGGTCTGTGGATGGCGGTAGCAATTGGAAGAAATTAGGGTTTGAAAACTCAGAGAGAATTGCCAACATTATCGTAAACCCTAAAAACTCAAAGGAAGTATATGTAGCGGTTTTAGGTGCCTTATGGGGAGATAGCCAAGAACGAGGTGTATATAAAACGACTGATGGTGGTGCTAGTTGGAGTAAGGTTTTGTATGTAAATCAAAAGACAGGATGTGCAGATTTAGCAATGGATCCAACAAATCCCAATGTGTTATATGCTTCGATGTGGGAATTCCGTCGTACCGGGTGGTCTTTCGAGTCTGGCGGAGAAGAAAGTGCTTTATATAAATCTACAGATGGAGGCGCTAGTTGGAATAAAATTCATAACGGCTTTCCTGAAGGGAAATTAGGGCGTCTTGCAATTGCAGTGGCACCATCTGATTCAAAAATATTATATACGGTTATCGAGGCAGAAAAAGATGAGAAAAAAGGATTATACAGAAGTGATGATTCTGGTGCTAGTTGGAAACAATTAAATAATGATTTTGGGATCACTGTGCGACCATTTTATTTCTCCAGAATTGTAGTAGATCCTAAGAATCCTGATGTGGTTGTCAAAGGAGGGTTGAATGGCTCTATTTCAAGAGATGGGGGTAAAACGTTCAAAGATTTGGGACGTATGCACTCAGACATACATGACATAACCTTTGACATACATAATTCTGATCGCATGTATGTTGGTACAGATGGAGGGGTATATAGATCTTGGAATGGGGGTAGTACGATGGAAATTGTAGAGAATCTTCCGCTTTCACAGTTCTATCATATTAGTATTGATGATGCTGAGCCTTATAATGTTTATGGAGGATTACAAGATAATGGTTCTTGGTATGGTCCGTCTTCTGCCTCTGGAGGTGTTAGAGCAAAAAACTGGAATTCTGTGGGTTATGGAGATGGTTTTAGAGTGCTAAAACATCCAACAAAAAACATCATTTATTCTGAAATGCAAGGAGCAGAAAACGTTTGGCGTTACAATGTGGATAAGAAAAAGGAAAAAACAATTCAACCATTGCCTAAAAAAGGAGATCCAAAATTTCGGTTTAATTGGAATGCACCAATTGCAATAAGTCCAAACAAACCTGATCGTTTATATATTGGAAGTCAATTTTTGCATAAATCCGAGGATATGGGTAATAGTTGGCAGATCATTTCTCCAGATTTGACGACTAATGACCCTACAAAGCAAACGCAAGAAAACTCGGGAGGACTATCTAAAGATAATTCAGGAGCCGAAAATCATACTACGATATTTACGATAGCAGAATCATCTTTGGACGAAAAAGTAATTTGGGTAGGAACAGACGATGGTAATATTCAGGTTACTAAAGATGGCGGAAAGAAATGGGTAAACACCGTTGCAAACATTCCAGATTTGCCCAAAAACACCTGGTGCTACCATATTGAAGCTAGTAGTTTTGACAAAGGGACTGCCTACGCAGTTTTTGAGGGACATACCAATAATGATAAGAAGCCTTATGCTTATAAAACTACCGATTTTGGAGCAAGTTGGAAATCTATCATTTCTCCAGATATTACTGGTTTTGCACGAAGCATTCAGGAAGATTTTGTAAATCCTGATTTACTGTTTTTAGGTACAGAGTTTGGGTTATACGTAACTATTAATGGGGGCAAAAACTGGAGTAAGTTTACTAATAATATGCCTTCTGTAGCGGTACATCATATAGAATTACAAAAACGAACGAGTGATCTCGTAATGGGTACACATGGAAGAGGGGTTATTATTCTTGATGATATTTCGCCTTTGCGACAACTTAATCAAAAAGTGCTGAATAAAAACATACACTTTTTTGATTCAAAACCAACTGTTATGAAGGAGCAAAGTGGTTTTTCAGGAAATTTTGGTAATGAAACCCAGTTTATTGGTGCCAATCCATCCAGTAATGCAAAAATTATGTATTACCTCAAAAAGCGCCATATTTTCGGAAAAATGACCGTAGAAATACAAGATGATAAAGGAGGTAAGATTGTTGAGCTTGGTGCAGGAAAGGCTAAAGGTATTAATATCGTAGAGTGGCCATATAACAAGAAACCACCAAAACAAGCAAAAGGAAAAACATTTACCTTTTCAGGTTTTACATCTCCCAGAGTTCCAGCAGGCACATATAAGGTAGTTATGAAAAAAGGAAAAGAAACTTTTGAGCACGCTCTTGAGTTAACCTATGATCCAAATTCAGAATTATCCATGGCTGAGCAAAAACAAAAAAATGAAGTGACGATGAAATTATATGATATGATTCAGGAACTCGCTTATTTGGTTTATGAAATTGATACAGTAATTCCTAAGGCAACGGAAAAAGGAGATCAAAAATCTGTTGATAAGATCACGAAACTCAAAGAAGGTTTGTTGGTAACTACAGGGGATAACTATGTGGGTAGCGCAGTGCCAGAATTAAGAGAAGAAATAACAGAATTGTATAGCAAAATTGCTTCAGGATTTGAAGTGCCCTCAAGCTCGGAGCTTGAAAATCTAAGTGCGCTTGAAGAACGTTTTAATACGGCAAAAGTACAATGGGCTAAGCTCCATAAAAAATATAAAGACGTATCAAAGGAATCTTTTGAAACCTTTTTAGGGAAGTAAGATGAGTTCTATAGATTAAACAAAAGGAGTTGTCTAAAAAGCAAGAAAATCACTATTTGTCATATTGAGCGCAGTCGAAATGAGTTGAAAAATCAACAGTCATTATTTTTCGACTGCGCTTAAAAAGACATTAAATGTTGCTTTTTAGACAGCTTCTTTTTATAGTGTAAATTGATAGCTGTTACTTAAAATCCTCTGGATTTATAGCCTCATTGATTTTAATTTCTGTAACAGTAAAGTCAAATTTTTGCGGACCAAAAGATTGCGACATAGCATGCGGAAACTGAATCCCTTCTACAGCTTTATAATCAGTAAGAAATCGTTTTGTTACTAGTTCTTGCTCGCCTTGTTTTACGGTATTTTGATATAGTGTTTTGAGCCCAGTTTTAGTGTCATAAAAATGTTTGCTTTTTGCGCCAAAATTAATCACATAACAGTCAGCCCCATTTACGGATTCGATACCTTCTAATTTAGCTTTCGCACCTTGTAGTTCTATAAAAGTTGTTGCTTCTTCTTGCATTGCTGTTTTTTGATCTTCTGTAAAAGCCATTTTTTGTCCTTGTGCGGCGGCATATCCATCAGTTCCATCAAATACTTGTTTGGACATAACATTGCCACCCATGGCAACAGTAACTAATAGTTGACCTTCTTTGGTCTGTTTGGTATTTAGATCCAGCTGCATTCCTTGCATTTCGACTTTTTTGTTATTAAAAAAATGTTAAAAAACTAACAAATAGCCGTAAGGTAAATTAACATTCGATTAAGTAGTTAATTGTCAAATTTTTACGATATTTATATGAGTTCCGATATTTTGAGAGGGAACTCATTTAGACTTTTCGCTTTTAAGCGAAAATTATTCATTTTTTGATCTTTTGATGGCTTTTTTGAGTTGCATAGCAGCGCTACGGAAGGAAAAAAAGACGATAAAAGGGCGAAAAAGGAAAATTTTTTAGCAAATGGGAAAAGTCTAAATGAGTTCAACATCTTATAACATTTGTTTGAAATCGGACAAGAATATGGATAATGTTTAATTTTAAAAAATGTAGCCATGAAAAAATCAACAATCCCAGTGCAATATGGCATCTTTATCGCCATAGGTCTAATAGCCTATTTTTTATTGCTTTCTTTATTTGGTGTGCAGACCAATCCAATTTATAGTTTAGGTAATGGCGTAATAGTCGCTTTTGGGTTATATCGGGCATTGCAATTATACAAAGCCGAAAAAGGAAGTGCCTTTGAATATCAAAAAGGTTTTATGGCTGGATTGTTTACAGGATTTAATGCCACAATGATATTTACCATCTTTTTTGCAATTTACACCACTCATATTAATACAGGTTTTCTTCCAATGATGTTAGAAAATTGGAGTTCTCATTATCATGTAGGTGTTGGGATTGTGGTATTTATTGCCGCCATTATGGGCTTTGCAACCACCATTGTATTGACCCTATCATTCATGCAATTATTTAAAGAAAGTTGGAATCCTAAGAGAAGGCCCAATAATGCACGTGTTTCTGTTGTAGAATAGTCATGAAAATTATTGCATTTTAATTATTTAGCAGTATATTTGCACCCGCCTATGGATTAGGCGAATTTTATTGTATAAAATAATTAAACAAAGCTATGTACGCAATTGTAGAGATAGCAGGGCAGCAATTTAAAGTTGCAAAAGACCAAAAAGTGTTTGTTAACCGTTTGCCAGAAGACGAAGGATCAAAAGTTTCTTTTGATAATGTTCTTCTAATTGGAGATGGATCTAACGTCACTGTAGGCGCCCCGGCTATAAGTGGAGCTCAAATCGGAGCCAAAATTACGAGACACCTAAAAGGTGATAAAGTAATTGTTTTCAAAAAGAAAAGACGTAAAGGATACCGTGTTAAAAATGGTCATCGTCAATCTTTAACAGAAATCATCATTGAAAGTATTACTGCTTCTGGAGCTAAGAAAGCTGCTCCAAAGAAAGAAGCAAAAGCTAAGCCAGAACCTAAGAAAGCGGAGCCAAAAGCAAAAGCTGCAGCACCAAAAGCTGAAAAAGCAGCACCTAAGAAAAAAGCTGCTCCTAAGGCAAAGGCAGATGATTTGAAAAAGATCGAAGGAATTGGTCCAAAAATTTCGCAGACATTAAATGAAAACGGGATTGTTACTTTTGCTGATTTGGCGAAAGCAAATCCTAAGCAAATTGCAGAGTTCATCAAAGACGTAAGAGGGAATCACGTTCCTGATACATGGCCAGCTCAAGCAAAAATGGCTGCCGATGGTAAATGGGATGAATTGAAAGAATGGCAAGATAAACTAGATGGTGGGATTGAAAAATAATCCTGAGTATTAACCTATAAAATCTAAACAAAATGGCTCATAAAAAAGGAGTTGGTAGTTCGAAGAATGGTAGAGAATCAGAATCAAAACGCTTAGGTGTTAAGATTTATGGAGGACAGCCTGCAATTGCCGGAAATATAATTGTACGCCAGAGAGGTACAGCTCACAAACCAGGTGAGAACGTATACTTAGGTAAAGATCATACCTTACATGCCAAAGTTGATGGTATTGTAAGATTCAGAAAAAAACAAGATAACAAGTCATACGTTTCTATTGAACCGTTTGAAGCTTAGTTT
>CAZYRG010000028.1:0-21640 GCA_964650425.1 uncultured Flavobacteriaceae bacterium | reverse complement strand
GAGAACCATACTACTTGTTATAATAGTTTTTTTAACAACAAATTTAGTCTTATTTGGACAAACTAAAACTCAACTTATCAGAGGAACTGTCATTGATGAAGATACGCAAATACCTTTAGTAGGTGCCACAGTTTCTGTACTTAATTTAGAACCGTTAATTGGTGCAATTTCAGATAGGGAGGGAGCATTTAGATTAGAAAACGTCCCTATCGGTCGGGTAAACTTGTTGGTTTCTTATATTGGTTTTCAAGATAAATTGATATCTAATATTGAAGTGAATTCTGCTAAAGAAATAATATTGGATGTCGCTTTAGTAGAATCAGCCGAAGCATTAGAGGAAGTTGTTTTAACTTCTTCAATAAAGAAGGGAAGCGCAATAAATGAATCGGCAATAGTCAGTTCCCGCTCTATTTCTGTTGAGCAGACTTCTCGTTATGCAGGAGGGTTTAATGACCCAGCTAGGATTACGGGTAATTTTGCTGGGGTTACGAATTCTCAAGATGGAGGTAATGACATTATTATTAGGGGTAATTCACCCAAGTATGTAGGGTGGCGATTAGAAGGTGCAGAGATTACCAATCCCAATCATTTTGGTGACCCAAGTTCGATAAGTGGTTCTACAGGGGCTTTAAATAATAACCTCTTATCAACTTCTGATTTTTATACAGGAGCTTTTCCTTCTGAGTTTGGAGATGCCCTTTCTGGCATATATGATGTACGGATGCGCAAAGGCAATAACGAAAAATTCGAAGGGATTTTTGGTTTTGGGCTTTTGGGAACAGAGCTTACCGTAGAAGGGCCTTTTAAAAAAGGCTATAAAGGTTCATATCTCGCAAATTTCCGATATTCCACTATTGGCGCTGCCTTAGAATTGGGTGTTGTCCCTGTAGAAGATGTAAGTTTAAAATTTCAAGATGCTGCTTTCAAAATTTATTTGCCAACAGAAAAACTTGGAACATTTTCCATCTTTGGTTTACAAGGCAATAGTAGTTTTACTTTTTTAGATATTAATCCTGGGATAATCGTAACTCCAGGAAATGACTTTGCACAAACAAATATTAAGGAGGATTTTAATAAAGGTTCCAGCTTATTGAATATTGGCGTGAATCATATTTTAAATATCTCTCCTAAAAGTTATGTAAAAACGACTTTACTTTTTTCAAGAGAAGGAATTGAAGATGAAGTTTTCGAAAATATCCTAACTACAGATTCCATTCCCGAAAGTAGATTAAATTTTAATTCTGAATTAAAGAAAAACTCCTATAAACTGAATACCCAATACAAGCATAAGGTTAATGCTAAAAATAAATTTTCAGCAGGCTTTCAATTCACTTTATTTGAACAGAATTTACAACAAAGTTTACTAGATGAATTTGATGAGCGACAAACCTTAGTAGGTTTTAAGGATAATATCAGTTCCTTTCGAAGTTTTCTAAACTGGAAGTATATCCCAACTAATAAATTAAGTTTTGTGCTTGGCTTGCACAATACTAATATTATTTTTAATAATAAATTTACTATAGAACCTCGCTTAGCAGCCAACTATAATCTAAATAACTCAAATTCAATAAGTTTTGGTTTTGGGTTACATAGCAGAATGGAAAGTATTCATAATTACTTTGCGAGAGTCGAACAAACTGACGGGACAATAACAACTCCCAATTTGGATTTGGGGTTGATAAAAGCAGCTCATTACGTCATTGGATATGATAAATATTTTTCAAAAAACCTACGAATTAAAATGGAAGCCTACTTACAAAATTTGTACAATGTCCCTGTCGAGAATAATCCAAATAGTATTTACACGACTTTGAATGAAGGATTAGAATTAAATTATGTAGGTTTGGTCGATGAGGGAACGGGGAGAAATTATGGAGTAGAATTGACTATTGAGCGATTTTTGAAAAAGGGTTTTTATTTCCTCTTTAATACATCCTTGTATGAGTCTAAATATACTGCATTGGATGGGGTGGAAAGAAATACTCGATTTAATGGAAACTATATAGTTAATATTTTAGCAGGAAAAGAATTTGCTCGATTAGGTAAAAAAAAGAATCAAATCTTTGCCGGAAATATCAAAACATTTTTTGGTGGTGGCAGATATTTTATACCATTACGTAGAGATGCAAATGGAAAGGTTGCTGTAGATGTAGATAATGGATTAATATTTGATTTCAATAAAGCCTATGAAAACAAATTGGATGATTTAAGGAATATAACGGTCAGTTTGAGTTACAAATGGAATATGAAAAGAACCACGCACGAGTTATTTTTAAATATTGATAACATATCGAATAACCAAGCTCGGTTGAGAGAATATTACGATGTTAATAAACCCGACGGGGTGGCTTATGAAAGACAAGTTGGTATTATTCCAAATTTCCTCTACCGCATTTATTTCTAAAAAATACGGTAGAGAAGAACTTAATCTATATTACATGTGTAAGCTTACAACTTTGCAAATAGATAATTACTTTTGATTAAATACTAATTGTCCTATTTGCTATATATCGCTAATGTAGCGCATATAATTACCTTTGCCTTAATACGTTATTTTATTTACGCCCCAATAATATGCAGCTCCGTAAAATTGGTGTCGATCACAAGGATTCCATCGCTGTTCAATTTTTTACTATCAAAAGGAATCTTTTCGTTATCAATTTCGATTTCATTTACCGTTTTGAATGGTAGTCCATGTAACTTTAACTCAAAAGTGGTGTAGGAAGGATCAAATTTTCCAGACTTATGTTGCGATATAATCAGCTCGTTGGTCTTTCCTTCTAGTTTAAAATTTCGTAAACTAAAACGTCCTTTTTTGTAATCATAACCATCATTGGCATCTTCATACAAAATAGAATCTTCGGTTCCTTCTTTATAATAAACTTCTAGGGTGAGTTCCGTAATTTCTTTTTCGCCCACATATTGTTGGATCGGATATTTAGGAATAATCGCCCCTTCTTTTACATAGATTGGCATGCTGTCAATATCCGCATCTACCCACATTTCTTTGCCTCCATTAATCAGTTTACCATCCCAATAGCTGTACCATTTGCCTCTAGGAATGTACATACGACGCCCTTTGGCATTAGGTTCATTAATTGGGCAGACCAAAATTTGATCTCCAAAGATAAACTCATCGGTGCGATAATGCGTCTGCGTATCTTCCTGATCATAATACACCAAGGATTTGAGCATTGGAATATTCTCATTGCTATATTTCCAAAAGGTCGTATACAAATAGGGAAGGAGCTGATATCGGATTTCTATAAACTTACGCACGATATTCGTCACATCCTCGTCAAAAGACCAAGGCTCTTGCTCCCCATGATCACCAGAAGAGTGCGTTCTACAGAACGGATGAAAAATTCCTAACTGAATCCAACGTGTGTACAATTCGCCATTCGGTTGCTCTGCAAAACCACCGATATCAGAACCGATAAAGGAGAATCCAGACATGCACATCCGTTGTGCTTGCACATTGGCAATCCATAGATGTTCCCAATTGGCAATATTATCCCCCGTCCATGAAGAAGTATAACGCTGCGTGCCAGAATAGGCGGATCGTGTGATGACAAAAGGTCGTTGCGGGTAACAGAATTTTTTGAGCCCCATATAGGTCGCTTTTGCCATTTGCATTCCGTAAATATTATGTGCTTTTCTATGACTACATGGATGCCCATCATAATCATGTCGTACATCATCAGGAAAAGATTTACCCGGCACATCCATCACCGCGGGCTCATTCATATCATTCCACACCCCGCGAACACCAGTTTCTTCGATTAAGCCTTTAAAAAGCCCTGCCCACCATTCGCGGACTTCGGGATTGGTATAATCAGGGAAATAACACTCTCCCGGCCATACTTTTCCTTTCATATACGGTCCATCAGCACGTTTACAGAAATAATCTTTTTCTAGCGCTTCGGCAAAAACATCATAGTCTTTGTCAATCTTGATCCCTGGATCAATGATCACCACCGTTTTGAAACCCTCATCGGCTAATTCCTTGACCATTTTTTTGGGTTCAGGAAAATATTCTTTACTCCAAGTAAAACAGCGGAAGCCTTCCATATAATCAATATCCAGATAGATCGCATCACAAGGAATTTGTAACTCTCGGAATTTGGAAGTCACTTCTCGTACTTTGGATTCTGGATAGTAACTCCATTTACATTGATGGTAGCCCAAACTCCACAGTGGTGGTAATTCTGGCGTTCCCGTTAGATCAGTATAGTTCGTTATAACATTAGAGACTTCGGGGCCGTAGAAAAAATAATAATTCATTTCGCCTCCTTGCGCCCAAAAACTAGTAACATGTCGGCGTTCCTGACAAAAGTCAAAATAGGAACGAAAGGAGTTGTCAAAAAATATTCCATAGGCTTTTTGATCATGTAAAGCGGTATAAAATGGAATAGACTTATAAATAGGATCTGTATTTCTCCCATAGGCATAGGAATCAGTTGCCCAGTTTTCTACGCGTTTTCCACGAAGATTCAAATGCACAGGTTTGTCGCCCAAACCATAATAACTTTGACCATGAGGCGCTGCCAAACTCATTTTGACAATATCACCACCAAACTGATAGCTTTCTTCCCAATGGAAACCTAATTCATCCTCACAGATTAATTTTTGATCCTTGGCATCAAAGATTTTTTTGCGTAAATCTTTTTTATAAATCTGACAGACAAGTTTTGCGGTCGTAACAACATAGGAGTCTTCCTTTTCTTCTATTTCGAGATGGTTATATCCAGCTCCAAAATCATCAGCTATGGCATAGGAAAAATCATCTTCAAAATCGGCCGTAGTCGTATATCGGAATCGCAAAATGCTGTCACGTACAACGGTAAGTTGTAATATGACATTGTTTTTGGTTCTGAAATAAAAGGTGTCTACATCTTTTTCATAAGATGATAGCTCTATTGGGAATAAATCACCTTTGTATTCGAGATCTGTGTTTAGTATCATATATTTTCTTTTTTGACCTAACTATTTGACAAAAAACTCTTGGTTAAAATTACTCATAAAATCTTGAATGCAACCATTGCCAATGGCGGTATTGCAATTGCAGCCGAATAATTTTTGTTATCCCAAGAAATAGGTTCTATTGTTATCATTTTTTCATTCTTTACACCACTTCCGTAATAAGTTTTCATATCACTGTTAAAGCATTCTTGTAATTTTCCTGTTTTGTGAACACCGATACGATGATTTTCTCGAACTACCGTAGTAAAATTACATACAACGACAACGTCATTTTCTTGGTCATGACCTTTTCTAATATAGGTGATCAAAGAATTTTCGGCATCGTGATAGTTAATCCATTCAAATCCTTCTTGACTAAATGCTTTTTCGTATAAAGAAGGGGTGGATTTGTAAAAACCATTTAAGTCTTTGACAAATTCTTGCATCCCTTTATGTGGGGCATATTGCAATAAATGCCAATCGAGGGACTGTTGGAAATCCCACTCTTGGGTTTGTCCAAATTCTCCCCCCATGAACAGTAGTTTTCCACCGGGGTGGGTGTACATGTATCCATACATAAGGCGTAGATTCGCAAATTTTTGCCATTCATCGCCAGGCATGCGATAGACCAGGGAGTTTTTTCCGTACACTACTTCGTCATGAGACAAGGGAAGCATAAAGTTTTCGGTAAAAGCATAGGCTAGGCTAAAGGTAATATCATTCTGATGATGCTTGCGATAAATGGGATCTTTACCAAAATACTGCAAGGTATCATGCATCCAACCCATCATCCATTTCATCCCAAAGCCTAAGCCACCTATATCAATGGGTTTTGTAACACCTGCAAATGCAGTCGATTCTTCGGCGATTGTTTGAATACCTTCAAAACGGCGGTAGAGTTCTTGATTGAGTTCTTTGATGAAGTCAATAGCTTCTAGGTTTTCTCTTCCTCCAAACTGATTTGGCTCCCATTCGCCTTCTTCTCGGGAATAATCAAGATATAGCATAGAGGCTACGGCATCTACCCGTAAGCCATCGATATGGTAGTGTTCTAACCAAAATACGGCATTACTGATCAAAAATGCTTTTACCTCATTACGTCCGTAATTAAAAATAAGACTTTTCCAATCTTGATGATAGCCTTTTTTGGGATCTGGATGTTCGTATAGACAGGTGCCATCAAAATTTCCCAATCCATGGGCATCAGACGGGAAGTGGGAGGGAACCCAATCCAAAACCACCCCAATATCATGTTGATGAAACTGATCCACCAGATATTTGAAGGCTTCTGGAGTCCCAAAACGAGAAGTAGCCGCAAAATATCCGGTAAGTTGATAGCCCCATGAGGGATTATAAGGATATTCCATAATAGGCATCAACTCTACATGGGTAAAGTTCATTTCAGAAACATAAGTAACCAGCTGATCTGCTAATTCCTTATAGGTTAGCGATCTATTGTTTTCATCAGGGTTTTTTCGCCAAGAGTCCAGATGTACTTCATAGACGGCATAGGGTTTGTCTAGCCCATTTTTATCTTTTCGATAGGACATCCAATCCCCATCTTTCCATTGATAATCACTACTATCATACGCTACCGATGCTGTTTTGGGAGGGGTCTCACAATACTGAGCAAAAGGGTCTGCTTTTTCGGTAATGATACCATCATGGTTAGAGAATATTTTATATTTATATAAAGTACCTAGCGATAAACCAGGAATAAAACCTTCCCAGATACCAGAACTGTCCCAACGAACATGTAATAATGCTTCAGTGTCGTTCCAATAATTAAAATCACCAACTACAGAAACCTGTTTGGCTGCGGGAGCCCATACGGCAAAATAGAGTCCAGAAACGCCATCTACAGTAACTTCATGCGCACCAAATTTTTCATATAATTGATAATGTTTACCTGATTTGAATAAATCGATATCAAAATCTGAAAAAAGACTATATACTTGAACTTTTTGCATAAGGGATTATTCGATAGTGGTTCCATTAGGGATAATTGCACCACTTTTGATGACAATAACTCCGTCTTTTACGACATAGGTGTCTGTTTCACGATCTTTGAGATGTGATCCTCCAGTAATACGTACATCGTTTCCTATTTTACAGCTTTTGTCGATAATTGCATAGCTGATATGACAACGATCTCCAATCCCAATATAGGGTTTGTTATTTTTGATAGCGTCATCAATTTCATCCAAGGATTGGTAGCGATCATTTCCCATCACATAGGTGTTGGATACGACCGTATCCTTTCCGATTCTGGATCGTATTCCAATAACAGAATGTTCTATTTTACTGGCATGGATTAGACTCCCTTCTGCAATCATCGATTTGTCTAGCGTAGTACCAGAAATTTTTGCAGGTGGTAGAATCCGTGCTCTAGTAAGTATGGTTTGACTTTTGTCAAAAAGATTGAATTTTGGCAGATCGTCTGTCAATGCTAAATTGGCTTCAAAAAAGGCACTTACAGTACCAATATCTTCCCAATAACCTTCATATTGATAACCCAATACTTTTTTTCCTGAGGTTATGGCGTCGGGGATGATATTCTTTCCGAAATCAACAGCATCTGTTTCATTCAGTACTTGGTGTAGAAATTTTCGATTAAAAATATAAATACCCATGGATGCCAGATACTCTCTTCCTTCGGATTTCATTTCTGGAGAAACTTCTGATTCCCAGCCTGGCAATTGATCTTGCGGAGGCTTTTCTGTAAAGGTTTTGATAAAACTATGCTCATCCGTTTTCAAAATTCCAAAAGCAGAAGCTTCTTTACCTTTCACTGGTTGCGTAGCTACAGTTACTTGTGCGCCACTATCGACATGGGCTTGGATCATTTCATTAAGATCCATTTGATACAATTGGTCTCCAGATAAGATTAGTACGTATTCATGTTCATGCGCTTCAAAATGGTGCATGCATTGACGTACTGCATCTGCAGTCCCTTGAAACCATGTTTGGTTATCGGGAGTTTGTTCTGCAGCCAGAATATCAACAAATGCATCGCTAAACAAGCTAAACTGGTAACTGTTTTTGACATGAGAGTTGAGCGAAGCAGAATTAAATTGTGTCAAAACAAAAATACGTTTCAGATCGCAATTGATACAATTAGAAATAGGGATGTCTACCAATCGGTATTTTCCAGCCACGGGTACTGCTGGTTTGGATCGTGCATGGGTTAACGGGTATAGACGACTACCTTGTCCTCCCCCCAAGATAATGGAAAGTACTTTTTTGTTAATCATGTTTTTTGAACTTGGTTTTTTCTTGATTTGTTACTGATAGATATAGCTCGTTATAATGTGCGGCGGACGCATTCCAGGAATGATCAATTTGCATTCCTTTCTTTTGAATATTTCGATACTGACTAGTGTCATTATATAAGGTAAGAGCTCGATGTATGGAATAACAGATGTCAGCAACACTGGCATGACGATGAGAAATCCCAACACCATCATCACCGATATCAATCACCGTATCTTTGAGTCCTCCTGTTTCTCGCACAATAGGAACAGTGCCATAGCGCAATGCATAGAGTTGATTGAGTCCGCAAGGTTCTACACGAGATGGCATCAATAAAAAGTCGGATCCTGCATAGATCATATGTGATAGCTTTTCATCGTAGCCGATATGTGTATTGAAATTTCCAGGATATTTCTTTTGTAATATTTTCATCTTGTTTTCAATATCCTGATTACCGGAACCTAGAATCATGATAGAGAGCTCTGTAGTTTCTGAAAATATCATCTCGACAACATCTGCCAATACATCAGCTGCTTTTTCATAGACAAAGCGTCCTATAAAAGCAAATAGTGGTTTTTTAGGATCTAGGTTATAGGTACTACAAATCCATGTTTTATTGACTTTTTTACCCGTTGTGAAAGCATTTTTTCTATAGTTTCTCATAATCATAGGGTCCGTGGCTGGGTTCCATGTCTCTGGATCAATCCCATTCAAGATTCCGAAAGATTTTGCTTTTTCCTGAGCTAATAAACTTTCTAAACCACTGGCTTTTTCCTGTAATTCTTCTAGGTAAGAAGGAGATACGGTGGTCACTCTCCAAGCACATTTGATAGCTGCCGCCATGGGATTGATCATTCCGCCCCAATCCAAAAGACCTCGATGCTCTTGATCAAAATGAGGTAAAAGCAGTTGTTGATCAAAAGAAAATTGTCCTTGATATTGTGCATTATGAATACTAAATATAGTAGGAATCCTACGTAAGGAACTATATATAGGGCATTGTGTCATCATAAATGGGATAAGGCCTGTATGGTGATCATGACAATGAATGATATCTGGATGACTTTTCCAATGAGTGATCCATGTTAGTACCGCATTTTGAAATACCGTAAAACGTGCAACATCATCTTCATATCCATAAACATGTTCTCGATCTAATAATTCAGGAATTTTGACTACAAAAATGTCCTGAACCATATCATCACCTTGTAACTGCAGAATTGTAATGGTGTTACTGATATCATGAATTGTCAATTCGAACTCCGTAATAATTTCAAATTGATGTGATTGCGTAAAGCGTGTATCATAAAAAGGCATGATTACACTTGCATTGGTTCCGTGTTGTTGTTGATATTTTGGTAAAGCGCTAACAACATCCGCAAGACCGCCAACTTTTGCCAATGGGTAACATTCGGCACTGACATGTACTACGTGCATTTATTTTGATTTTTTGATTTTAATACCATTAATAACCCTGATTTGTGATTTCAACATAAACATACATATAAATTTTATGCTACAGATACTCCTTTGTCGAGTTTTTATAATAATTACAGATTCTTTAGTTCTCGTGCTTTAATTATGGTTATTTGATAGTTTGTTGTTGTGCAAATTAGAAAAAACAAAAAGGGAGTTATGTTCAGTTGATAGGGGTTAAAAAGCTATAAAAACAGTTAATAAGTATTTTTTAAGGTAAAATGGATTTTTAAAGATGTTTTAACCTTACAAAATGTATAAAAAGGTTATTTATTTAAAATATTTGTGTATTTCGTCGAATAATTTTGTTTTTTAACTGTGTTTTCGAAAAATACACTTATGTTTGTTATGGTTAAAGCGTACTATAATAATATCAAAAGCCCCTCTATGATGAAAATTACTACTCTCCTCCGTATTGTGTTTTTGCAACTGCTAGTTGTATCGCTATTTTCTTGCGAAGCAGATTCCGTTGACGATTTTGAAGTTTTGGCATTTGAAGAGCCTGTGTATATTGATACTGCGAATTATTTTCCTAGTGGTATAGGTAATACTTGGGAATATGTTACTGCACAAGGAATCTCTGAAACATTGGAAGTTAGAAATGAAACTGAAGTTAATGGTGAGATTTTTTACGAAATCAATCTGTTTAATGGTAAATATGCTGCTATTCGCAAAGATGCTTCCAATTATGAGTTGCGTTTACAGGGAGAGGCTGTACAAAGCGCCGGTTATGAAATGCAAGGTACATACTACAAGCTATTTTTATTTGATCACAACGCTGAAGTTGGAGATGTATGGGAATCTACTGAAAATTATACGGTTTCATTTATTCCACAAGAGAACCAGCCAGTAAGGCCTTCTGAAGATTTTGAAGCTGATGTAGTAAGTGAATTATTGGAACGTGATTTAACATTAAAAATTAAAGATATCACTTATGAAGACGTTATAAAAGTTCGATTAAGTATCACTGCGATCGGTAAAACAACTATGTATACCTACTATTTTGCAAATAATGTGGGAATTGTAAAATACTCCGAAGGCGTAAATAGTGTACAACTACAAAAGTATAGTTTTAAAGGTTAGTACCTTAAAAACAGCTGTATAAGAACCCTTTTTGATTTTCAATAAGGGTTTTTTTGTACCTAAAAATGAAAAACATATACGGTTTTGGCGTAAAAATTTGGTGTGCAACATGTTTTTTTTATCCCTTATGTTAACGTAAATTTAACAAGGTTAAAATTGTAAGAATTAACGGTTATTTAATAAAATCGTTTTTTTCATATTCAAGATGTTGCTTTTGAAGAAGGCTTGCCCGTATTTTACGATTGGAGGGTGGTAAAATATTAAGGGCAAGCTTTTATTTTTACTCGGTTTAGGTGTTGTCGAAAAGCTATTAGATCGTTGACTAATGATCTTATTTACAAAACTATGTTTATAGGGTAGTGTTTCCACTTCTTTCATGATCAATTTACTGTTGATAATTTAAAAATAATTTCTAATTGGTATTTTGGTAAAACTTCGGAATTCATGTACCTCAGTAAGTGATTTACGTTAATTCCTTTTAAAAAAATATACAAGTAGTTTCTTGGGGTATTTACTCAGTAAAAGTGTAAAATATTCGACAAAAAGCCAGAATATAAATATTCTATTTTTTGTTGTGGTTTCTCCGTAAAAAGTTTGTGTTGAAGCTGCTTTTATGATAGTCTTATTTGCAGTAGTTTTACACTATCAAATCAAATAAATAAACAACAAAGTAGTAGATGTTGCTTTTGAAGAAGGCTTGCCTATATTTTACGATTGGAGGGTGGTAAAATTATAAAGGCAAGCTTTTGATTTATATAATATTTGAGCATATACATTTTATCCCAAACGGGATTTGATTTCTTGCTTTTTCCAAATTTTTAATAGTACTATCAGCGTATGTTATTCATAACGCAAGGATTCAATAGGATCTTGTTTAGAGGCTTTTGCAGCCGGATAACTTCCTGAAATTATAGCTACTAGTATGGTAATTCCAGTAGCCCATATAATAGCTTCCCATGGAATAGAAAAGTCGATACCCGCAATTCTAGAAGCAAAAAAACTGGCTAGAACGCCTAGAATAATTCCTAGAACACCTCCTAATTGTCCTATAATTAATGTTTCCATAAAAAATTGAGAAGCAATAGTACGGCCCTTTGCTCCCAAAGCTTTGCGCACTCCAATTTCACGTGTGCGTTCCGTTACAGACACCAGCATGATATTCATTAACGCAATCGAAGAACCAAAAATGGTAATAATACTGATAATCCACGCGGCAATATAAAGGTAAGAAGAGATACTGGCAATTCGATTTAATAGATCATCACTACGTTCGATACCAAAATTATTCTCCTCCAAAGGGTTGAGCCCTCTAATGTTTCTAAAGGTGACAATGGCTTCATCCAAGGCACCTTCCATCATTGCTTTGTCATCTACCATAATACTAATATTATAATTAATATTCGGGAGGCTATACATTGCTCTGGCTATTTGCAATGGAATTAAAACGCGTAAATCTAGATTGTTCCCAAAAGAAGCGCCTTTTTCTTCTAATAAACCAATGACTTTAAACTTTACGCCTCTGATGCTAATTGTTTTGTTGATAGGGGAGCCATTTTGAAATAAGTTTTTAGAGAAATCAGACCCTAGGATACATGTTTTGCTCAAGTTTTTGATGTCTGAAGCTCCAAAATTACGCCCTTCGGCTATAACTAACCCAGTGTTATCCAAATAGTTTTCATTGATGCCTAAAACACGAACTTCGGGATCGGTTTTTTTGGTGGCGTGCGTGACTGCGGCGTTTTGCGTGGCAGTAAATGAAATGGCTGTTTTGGTAAAAGGATAGGTGTAGGTGTTGGTAAATTCACGCACATCTCTGTAATTAATAATCGGATTGATTTTTTCACGTTTTTGACCTCTTCTGCGTCTAGAAGTGAATTCATAACGCTGAATATTAAAGGTGTTAGCTCCCATAGAGGCAAAATTCCCTGCGACCGTATTTTCCAGAATCTCAACAGAACTTAGAATTCCAACCAATGCAAAAATCCCAATGGCAATAATCAATACCGTAAGAATAGTACGCAATAGTTGCCCTTTGATGGCATCAAAGGCAATTCGGATATTCTCAAAAACGAAACTATTTTTCATTCTTTATTAGGTCTTTATCTATTTCTATTAGGTGTATTAATCTTATTAGAGGTTAAAGTTAAGGACTTTAATACTATTTACATTATAGGGAGAAAAGTATTCCTTTTTTAGCGAAAATCAATTTTGTTATTTATTGTTTTTTTAGATGCCTATGTTTTTTCTTGTTTTCATCGTTTAACTATAATTTTTGTTAAATAGCTTCGTTATAGTTCCTTAATAAACCAACCTATTACTATGTTAGTCAAAAGCTTTCTAACCGCATTATTAGTCACATTAGTTGCTGTTATGCAACTAAAAGCCCAAGATTTTTCTCATCCTGGAGCGATGCATTCCAAAAACGATCTTGATTTTGTAAAGTCTAAAATTAAGTTAAACCAAGAGCCTTGGAAAACTGCCTACGCGAGTTTTTTGACTACTAAAGCATCGGGATATCAGGGGAACAGTCCAAAGCCGTACAGTTCACTTAATTATGAACATCATGCGTATCAAACGGTAAGATGTGGTTTTTTTAATGATCCTAATGAGGGGTGTTATGACATGGTTTATGATGGAGTTGCGGCTTATTCTTTGGCGCTTCGTTTTTATTTTACAGATGATGCACGGTATGCTGCAAAATCAATTGAAATCATTAATGCTTGGGCGCTGAAATATCGCAGTAATGAAGATCTAAATTCTAGATTGGTCGTTTCTTGGGCGACACCATGGTATGTAAATGCTGCCGAAATTTTGAGATATACCAATAATTCTGGATGGACTACTACGAATACGAATAGGTTGAATACGATGCTAAATCGTTTTAAAAATTATATTTTTTGGGAAGGAAGACCGACTAATAATTGGGTAATGTCGGCTATAGAAGCACGGCTTGCTGTTGCTGTTTTTCAAGATGACCGATCTGCATTTAATGCAGCTGTGAATGAATGGAAACTACGCATAAAAACCTATATATATCAGACTACAGATGGTTCTAGACCGATTAATCCTCCTGGAGAAAACAATAGTTATACAGAAAGAGTGTGGCGTGAAGATAGATCAGGAACCGCTTATATAAATGGACTCTGTATGGAAACGTGTAGGGATCTTAATCACACAAAACTTGGATTCTTTTCTTTGATGTATGGTGCGGAGATTGCATGGAATCAAGGAGTGGATTTGTTTAAGGTGGAAGAAAAAAGAATCGCAGACTTTTTAGAATTACATTCCAATTGGATGCTGGGAGGTGCGGTGCCTAAGACTATATGCGATGGATTTTTGGACAAAGTTACAAAAGACGGCTTTGAATCTGCCTATAGTCACATTAATGGTCGATTAGGACGGAATTTACCAAGAACCAAGGAATGTATCAATGATAGCCGACCTACACAACCTGTATCTAGTTGGGTTAAAAAATGGGAAACGTTGATGTTTGCAAATCGACCTTTTGGGACTACATGTGGTTCAGGTACGCCTCCAGGATTTTCAAACCCAATAGTAGAAGGAAATACTGTATCAGTTACGAATACTGTAGATATCGCTTATGGGGCTTGTGGTAATTTTGTTTATCTCTATGAGCAGACTGCAGATATACCTTGTAACAATGCTTCTTTTGGAGAAGATCCAGCCAAGGGATCCACTAAGCAATGTTATACCAAGCCTGTATTCTATCCGAACATCCAATTTGTGTCGGCAGATGAGGAGCCTACTGTTGCTGAGAATCTTATTGATGATGATGTGTCGGATGAACAACGATGGAGTGCGGAAGTTTTTCCGCAATCCATAGTTGTCGATTATGGAAGCTCTCAGGCGTTTACAAGTGCTCAGCTTTGGACGTATTTGAATAGAGATTATCAATATACGATTGCTATTTCCAATGATCCCGTAAATGGATTTATTCAAGTGGTGGATCGTACAGATAATACTACTAGTTCGCAACCGATAGAAGATACTTTTGCCCAAACCAAAGGTCGATATGTTAAGCTTACCGTAACTGGAGCCAATACTTATGCTGGTTCGTGGGTAAGCATTAATGAACTAAAAATGTTGGGTGGAGGGCCGCTTTCAACGAATTCTTTCACAAAAAATGCTACATTCAAAGTATATCCGAATCCATCAACAAATGGCGAATTTAGACTGTCTAAATTAATTGAATGGGAAGTGTTTGATTTGAGAGGTGTTAAACTTCATAGTGGAAAAGGAACCAAGGTCGATTTGTCACAGTATGCAAAAGGTTTGTACCTCTTAAAAAGTAATAATAGAGCGAAACTTATTATGTATAAATAATTGGTTATAAAGTTTTACCGGTTATTTGTTCGAATTGTTGATGTTTTTTTCGACCAAAGCTTTCGCTAGTAGAATATCTTTCTTTTTGACAAAAAGTTGTACTTGATTAGGAAGGCCACCGCCAAATCCACCGCGTAAACCAGATTCAAAATCATCACGTTTGACGGAATTGATTCCCTTTTCGCTCAAGATACTTTGCAGGAATTGTACATTGATAAAACTTCCGGTATAGATACGTTCATAATCACTTTTTGGCAGCATATTATTTATGGGTCTCAATTATAGTTAAAACTATGCATTTTAATGCATACGCCTCGGCGTACAGGTTTCTCTTTTAGGTTATATTCAGTTTTCAGTCTCAGTTTTCAGTAAACATTTTTTATAAATGTAAGGACAGAAACTGTCTACTGAGACTGCCAACTTTTACGTTTTTGTTACTGATGAATTTCATTCGTATTCTATTAAATCTATGTCGCTTTAGTCTATCGTTGTTGCGTTAGTGCATTAGGCATTATAATATTTACTCCTCCAGATGGCCGGGTTAAAGTTTTTTCCTTTGGCAACTCCATAAAAGAGGACTATTGCAGCAACAGACTTGAACATAAAAAACAACTCCAATAAAAATGTAGACACGGTAGTGGGATCATTAGTAAATAAGCCATTTGGGATAAGTGCTGTTAGTATGACGCTAACTATAAGTGTAAGTATCAATAGATTTTCTAAACTCTTGAACGACCACATGGCTAACTTTCGTAGTGGATGCAAATCATTCCCCCATTTATGAATTAAGTAAAAATAACTATTTCCCATAGGGGCAAAGAGTAGGGGGTCATCAGCATTTTCTAACTTAAATAATTTTGATGGTGCGATAATTTTAAAACCTTTTAATGATATTTGGTGATCCTTTTCAAGCTGTTTGATGGTTGAGACTGCTTCTTGAGGGATTTTCCCCTTAAAAAATTTTGTGTCCAAAAAACGCAGTCGGTAATCAATACAAATACGTTCTATTTGATCAATATGAAAAATACGACTGCTGTCTAATTGGTCAAAATCAAAATGGTTTGTTAAATCATCACCTCCAACAATACTATTTTTTAAGGTGCTTAGAATTTGTAATTCTTTTTTCGTCTCTTGAACAAATATGGCCTGTACTTGATCACGCCAGTTTTCGGGCGTTTGATTTTTATCTCGTAGCTTTTCTAACTGGTGTTTGATATTGGTTCTTTTGAGCAGCATTTTTCTTTTAAAAGTAATCAAATCATGATAGAATTACAAATAGGAAATCATCAAAACGAATTGATTGTAAGAGTGTTCTTTGTATAAAAATGGCGTCATTTTGAAAAGAAGAGAACGTACTAGTGTTGTATATGATCAAAATTATTTTTCAACTTTAGTGACTTCATCTACAGTGACCATTTGCTCTTGTTTATTTCCCCAACTATTCATAATAAAGTTCATCAGATCTGTAACCTCTTGATTATTGAGTCCCATAGGTGTCATAACACTGTTGTAGGGTTTGTCGTTCACTGTGATTAATCCTTTTTGTCCATATTTTACTGCATGAATGCTCTCCGTTCTTTTTTCGATTAACCAATCAGATTTTGCAAGTGGAGGATAGGTATTTGGAACCCCTTCTCCATTAACTAAATGACATTGCATACAGAAATCACTATACAATTCTTCACCTCTAGCAATACTTTTAGATAGTCCGTCGTCTTGATCTCCAACTTGTGGCTGTAACGCTTGTGTATAGTGCCTTTTTTCGTGATCTTTTTTAGAAATATAAAATGCAACTAAGCTCATAATTGCGATCAGTGCAAAAACAAATAGGACGAGTTTTCTCATGATTTTTTAGGGATTATTTTTACAATTCCTTTACCTTCAATGCCAGCATAAATATAGCCATCTGGACCTTGTTTTACATTACGGACGCGGCCTAAACCTTCCAATAATTTTTCACGATGTGTTACCGAATTATTTTCGATGGTGAGCAGTTCCAAATATTCAAACTTGAGGGATCCTACTAGGAGTCTGTTTTTCCATTCTGGATAGTTATTGCTAGTTATAAAGTCCATGCCGCTAGGGGCTATAGAGGGTGTCCAATAATACAAAGGTTGTTCCATACCTTCTTTTTCGGTAATTTCTGTGAATTTGGTACCGCTATAATTGATGCCATAAGAAATTACCGGCCACCCATAATTTGCCGCTTTTTTGATGACATTGATCTCATCACCACCTCTAGGACCATGCTCATGGACCCATATTTGTCCCGTTTCCGGGTGTTTGACCATACCTTGTGGGTTACGATGTCCATAAGAGTAGACTGCTTTTTTTGCTCCTTTTTGATTATAATAAGGATTGTCTTCGGGGATACGACCATCATCATATAAGCGATAAACTTTTCCGCCATCACGAGCAAGATCTTGAGGGTTTATATCCCGTGCACCACGCTCTCCAACAGAAAAATACAAATACCCATCATTGTCAAAAGTAATTCTAGAACCAAAATGTTGTCCTTTTCGCGTATTTGGAGTGGCTTTGTAGAGTTTTTCTATACTCGTGAGTGTATTTCCATTTAATTTGGCGCGAACGAGTGCCGTATGTCCGCCATCTTCTTCGCCTTCATCAGAGGCAAAAGTGAGGTATAGCCAGCCGTTATTCTTATAGTTAGGATGAAGCGCAATATCCAATAACCCTCCTTGACCTCGAAGATATACGGCGGGGACATTTTCTATGAGTATTTTGCTTCCGTCTTTGAATTGAATGATCCTGCCATCTTTTTCGGTAATAAGCATGCTGCCGTCAGGAAGCCATGTCATTCCCCAAGGAATATCAAGGTCTGGAACTACGGTGGAGACGGTGTAATTTTTGGAGTCAGGGATTAACGAAATGTCATTTTCTTTTTCCTGCGCGCAAGAAATAGTACAAGCAAGTAAGAATAACAAAGTGAAAAATTTCATAACTAGTTAGTTTGATGGTAAAAAGTACAATTATTTTAGTTTTTGACCCTATATTTTATGTTAATTCCGCCAAAAAAATTCGTAGGATTACCAGGATAAAAATACCGAGGGGCATTACCTCCAAAGCCGCTTGCGTTTACTTGTAGTTGCGAAGCGTATCGTTCGTCGAGAATATTTTGCACCCCAGCAAAAAGCGCTAGGTCAAATGATTTCCAAAGTGTTTTTTTATATCTGGTGTTTAGGTTTAGAAGCGTATAAGAGTCGCTAAAAACCGTATTCCCATCATTCACAGGAATACGGCCGATGTACTGATAACCCAGTTGACTACTAAGCCCTTTTTTATGATTAAAAAGGAGTCCTAAATTTCCAGTTTTTGAAGGACTTCCTGTCAATATATTACCACTATAATCATTGTCTAAATCAATAAACTCTCGAAATCGAAACCTATTGATGCTTGTATTCATAGTTGTTGTCAAGGTGTAATTTGTGTTTTTGATCCACTGATATTTTAGGGTTGCTTCTATCCCAATATGGCTTGTTTTTCCTGCATTCACGGCAAAAAATTGATCTTCGGTACCACGTCGATTGACCAAGAGATTTTTGACAGCTAATGCATAACAGGAGATGTCTCCTTGCAAGCGTTTCTGAATTCCCTGAAAATGCGATCCTACTTCAAAATTCCATCCAGTTTCTGGTTGCAAATCGGGGTTAAATAGTCCATCGGGAAGCAACGTTTCTTCGGTAGTAGGGGTGTTAAATCCATGAGCGATAGTTCCAAAAAAACTAATATTAGAAGTAGGAGTGTAAACCAGGCCTACTTTGGGGGAGGTGATCATATCAAAATCAAATGTTCCTCCATTGACAATTGGCGTATTGGTTAATTGATTGGAAATGTCAAATTTGGTTTGATTTGCATTGATTCCGATAGAAAGCGACCATTTAGAATGGAACTGATACTGCATTTCGGCAAAAAGGTTATAAAAATAACGTTTTTCATCAAAGTCCGTAAGTTGTACTCCTTGGACACTTCCAGTACCCGCAGGAAAATCAAGATATAAGTTTTGGAAGGTTTGCAGGTTTGCATTTTCGTGAAATAATTCGCCTCCTATTGCCCAAGTGATATCGGCATTTCCGATGGAGTCTCCTATGAATCGACTCCTGATACCTATAGCGGTAGATTTTTCTGCTAGAATATTAAAAGGTCGAGGTTCGTCATTCGTTCTGACGGTTGTATAAATACTAGTTTTTTGCGTTAATTTAGGTGAGTATTCATGGGTCCAACTAATGCCTGCAAGACCAAATCTGGAATCTTCAAAACCTTGGGCAGTATTCCAAGTTGGAGCAGCGAGTTTTGGAGTGTTTTCAAAAGTTTCTTGGTTTAATGAGCTGGGAATAAATGCCTTAATTTTTATAAAACTCCCGACAAAACTGAAGGTGTTTTTTGTATCAGCGTATAGATTAGCTGTTGCTGTTAGCGTTTGTCTTTTATACGCGTTATTTTCTCGATACCCATCACTTTGCGTATTGCTATACATCAAATTAATGCCAGATTTTTTTCCACTGTGCATCACATTGGCCAAGAAGCGAAACCTTCCAAAACTACCAAAAGATGCTGTCGTACTTGCAGTTGTTGTTTGAAATGGTGTTTTTTTAGGGACTAGAAGTATTGCACCTCCAAGACCTGCGCCATATGTACTAGCAGCTGGACCTTTATGGATTTCGATTCGTGCTAATGCAGCTAGTTCTAAATCTTCAATTGCAGAGCTACCGTTGCCGTCTGTCAATGGAATGTCGTCATAAAAAGCTCGAATGCCAACAGTGCCAAAAGGGTTCCTGGAACCTATGCCTCGTATAGTAATTCGATTCGTATTCAAAGCACCTGATTGCATATACACACCAGGAACTGTATTCAGAACAGGAGCAAGAGCTGTCTGATCTCTTTGCATAATAATTTCAGACGGAATGATATTGATTTTTTGAGCTGTGGTATGTTTTTTTTGATTGCTATTGAAAGATGAAATAACAACTTCTTGCAAATTTTCTGAATTAAGTTCTAAGGTTATAAGGAGTTTCTCTTCACGATTTATAAAAAGTGTTTTTGAACGATAACTTGGGGCAGAAACCATAATACTATCGACTCGATTAATAGTAAAATACCCTTTTTTGTCACTCAATACCTGGGTGTCTGACGATATACTTTTAATCGTGGCATTATTAATTGCTTGTCCGTTTTGGAGATCAATGACTTGGCCAGAGATCAATTCCTGTGCTGTGAGTTGAAAACAAGTAGCAAGTAAAAAGATGAAGTAAATTTTTTTCAAAATAATAGTTTTCGATATTTTTCGAAGTTATTTCATTTTTTTCAATTGTATTAAAAAGGTTTATAAAAACAAATTAATGTTATGCGCTCTTAATAGGTTAAACAAGTCTTAAAAGAGTGTTTATTACCACTTTCCATTTCGTTGTTAATTAAGTAGTTATGGTATTATTCTTTAAATATGAGTAAAAACCTCATTTTTATTGAGGTTTTTCCGCAATTGGATTTATGAGCATATATGTATTTTCGCACCGTATTAAGGGCGGCTGGATGTTCTACATGCTAATTCTTTGGAGGGGTATTAGTCATATCATTCAGTCCGCCCGTTTTTTTTAGCGCCTATTTTTCAATAGTACTACATCCTACTGTTTATGAAATGTTATGTATAAAGAGTTGTTATTTCCACTTGATATTGCATCCAATACTAGGTTTTTGGTCTGCATTAATCACTTTTTTTTCAATAATGGCATCGAGTGCATTGGTAAGGTCAATTCCTGTAACGGGAAGTTCGTTACCAGGTCTAGAATTATCAAGCTGTCCTCTATACGCTAATAGTAACTCTGCATCAAAGACATAGAAGTCGGGAGTACATGCTGCGTCATAAGATTTTGCTACTTCTTGAGTTTCATCATAGAGGTAGGGAAAAGGATAGTTATTGTCAATGGCATGAGTTTTCATCAAATCGGGATGGTCTTGCGGATAATTAATCACATCATTACTACTAATAGCAATAAATGTAATTCCTTTTTCCTGATAATGATTCGCGATACGGACCAAGGCTTCGTTGACATGTATAACGAAAGGGCAATGGTTACAAATAAACATGATGACCGTTGCTTTTTCACCTTTAGCAGTTTCTAATGTTACAAATTTATCTGTTATAGTGTCTGGTAATGAAAAGTTTGGTGCTTGAGTACCAAGCGGAAGCATGTTGGATGGTGTTCTGGCCATAATACGTTTTTTTGATGGTGTTTTGATTCATAATACAAGGTAAGCTGGATTGTCTTGTTTTCAAAACAGTAAGGGAGGTAATGTGTCGTAAAAAGGGATAAATGATTACTGGTCTAAGAGAATTTTATTCACTATTAATTATAAAAAAACCCGTACTTTATTTAAAGCACGGGTTAAATTTTATAATCATTGTAATCTAGATATCGTCAAAACTAATATCGGTAAAACTTTCTGTAGATTCCTCAGAATCTGCAGTTACAGGTTCTTGTTTAGCATCAGACTCCTTGGCTTTAGT
>CAZYRG010000027.1:18899-22055 GCA_964650425.1 uncultured Flavobacteriaceae bacterium | reverse complement strand
AAGCCCTTGACAACTTCTTTGCCAGAGAAGACACGCTTTCTGTCGGGATTTGTAACGGCTGTCAACTGTTTGTGGAACTTGGATTGATCAATCCTGATCATAAAACACCAGCAAAAATGTTGCATAACGATTCTCATAAGCATGAGAGCGCTTTTACCTCCGTAAAAATTCAGGAAAACAACTCCGTCATGCTTTCGACACTAGCCGGAAACACCTTAGGAGTTTGGATTTCGCATGGTGAAGGAAAATTTTCTCTACCACAAGCAGAAGATTCTTATAACATTGTTGCCAAATATGGGTATGAAGGTTATCCAGCAAATCCGAATGGATCGGATTATAACACAGCAATGCTTACAAGTGATGATGGTCGCCATTTGGTCATGATGCCGCACATTGAGCGCTCTATTTTCCAGTGGAACTGGGCTAATTACCCACAAGGAAGACAAGATGCTGTATCACCATGGATCGAAGCTTTTGTGAATGCTCGTAAGTGGATTGAAAAGAAATAACCCTCACCCTAGCCCTCTCCCAGGGGGAGAGGGAACTTTAATAAAACTCCCCTTCCCTTTGGGAGAGCGTTGGGATGAAAAAACACCTAGTAAGTAATATGTCTCAAGAAAAATCAAATAACGCAGCGCAACCCAACAATCCATTACACGGTGTCAAACTAGTGGATATCTTGGAATATTTGGTCACGCATTTGGGTTGGGACGAAATGGGAGATCATATCAAGATTAATTGCTTTCATACCAATCCTTCGATCAAATCTAGTCTTAAATTCTTAAGAAGAACACCCTGGGCGCGAGAAAAAGTGGAACAATTGTATCTCAAGACCATCAAGAAAAAGCTTTAACTCGCATTCATAAATACTGTTTCACTATAACATAAAGATCCTAACCAATTCACAAGAATATTATTTCTAGTGTTTTAAAAAACAGTTAGATGTAATAAATTAGAAAAATAAAAGTAGAAATCGGATATTTTTTCTAATTTCCGATTTCGTTTTTCTATTTTAACCCGCATAAAGATGAAATGCAATAGAAACACTACTATTTTGACAGCTGTTGCCTACAAATTCATCACTCCAGACACGCTACAATATCAAGCAGGGGTTGCCTTAAGAATCAGCCTATTTTTTGAAGGAATGCCGGATGCACAAGAATTGATTAATGATGATTTTGAAAACAAAAGCCTGCATCTTGTCGCTATAAAAGAAGACCAAATAATCGGGACTGGAAGATTATATTTTGCGACAAACACTGCTATTATCTCTCAAATGACAGTGGCACCCGATTTTCAACATCAAAAAATCGGACAGAATATCCTCCAAATGCTACTCAAAGAGTGCAAAACACATCAAATTGAAAAAATTACCCTTAGTGCTCGTGTGACTGCTTTGGATTTTTATGCTAAATTTGGTTTTAAAGCAATTGGAGACACCTATCCATCTGTCAAAACGGGTGTTCTACACCAAAACATGGAACTAATACCAAATAAATCATGAAAGATTACAAAAGTGCACGTGAATCCTATGTCAAAATTTCTGAATTGATGCTTCCCTCCCACTCAAATTTTAGTGGTAAAATTCATGGCGGTTATATTTTATCTTTGATGGATCAGATTGCTTTTGCCTGTGCTTCTCGGCATTCCAAAAATTATTGTGTTACCGCAAGTGTGGACAAAGTTGATTTTCTAAAACCTATAGAAGTAGGTGAATTAGTAACCATGAAGGCCTCTGTCAACTATGTCGGCAATACCTCTATGGTTGTTGGAGTTCGCGTAGAAGCCGAAAATATACAAACTGGTAGTAAGAAGCACTGTAATTCTTCGTATTTCACTATGGTCGCCAAAGATGATAGCGGTAAAAGTGTACCAGTCCCTGGATTGATCCTAGAAAATGAAACAGCTGTACGTCGTTTTATCCGAAGCTCTATACGTCAAGAAGACACCAAAGTACGTCGCCAACGCTTTAGAGCCTCTGAATTCAAAATTGAAGAATATATTGACTTATTAAATGGAATGCGAGTCAAAGTAGATTTTTAGCGTAAAAAACTACATTTATATTTTCATTAGTTTTTTAGAAATTTTACCCTGTGGTGTGTCAAAATTCACGAAATACATTCCTTGCGAAAGTCCAGAAACATCTATCCTATTATTAAACCCGTTAATAGTAGTTGCTTGTAATTTTTGCCCTGTATAATTGGTAACTGTCATGGTTCCTGAAGTTATTTTCTGTGGCAATGTTATCTCAACCAAATTAGCAGCTGGGTTTGGAGTCATGCTAAATTCTGCTGCAAATAATTCTTCGATTCCTAGGGTAAAATTCAAATTAACAGAGCCTCTATTTGTATGTCTTGAAATCATACCGGTCTGATTATCAATTTCTCCATAAGCCCAAACCATATCAAAATCTTGAGGCGCCATGTCTGGAAAAGAAAAATCATTAGAATCATCTGAAATAATTTTACGAGTAGCTGTGATAACGCGCGTCAAACCATCAGGAGTAACCTCATTAGAAGTTAATGTCCAATCATTAGAAACCACATCAACTACTGGTCGCTGAAATCCAATAATAGTAGCATCCACCAATTCCGTTGAAGTCATATAAACAACATCTACACCTGGATCCATGGTAACCGCATCAAATCCAACTGCAAACCAACCATCTGCAGGGCCTTTGAGTATCATTGTAACCAATCCTGTATCTCTATTAATGTCTAAAGCAACCGTATTGGGCACTTGAGTCCCAAGTGTTGTTTCTGGAATTACATATGATTCTTGAGAAATACTATTAAATGATATAAGGAAAATGGATAGCCCAGTGATAATAAGAGTTTTCATTTTTATTGATTTAGTGTGTTCATTATTGATTTATAGTTAAATAAATATAAAATAATCTAAGCTCATAATCTCTTGTTTAGAAAAAAAAATCGTTGAACCTATCAAAATAGCCGATCTTTGAGTAACTTTAGTTTTATGTTTTAGAATTCGCGATTAGCATAAAGATGATTTATCTTAATCTTACTCAAACAATAAAAATGTGTTTCTTAAAGTTAAAAAAGAAAAGACCAATATGAAAATACTAAAAACTATATTCCTGACAAGTTTGCTGGTAAGTCTTAATTCGTGTGATAATGATAGTCCAGAAGAAGATAC
>CAZYRG010000027.1:0-18799 GCA_964650425.1 uncultured Flavobacteriaceae bacterium | reverse complement strand
GTAAAAGAAATAAAAAACTCCCTTCAGATTATCTTTTAGTCTGAAGGGAACTTTATATAAATGTACTATAAAACTCTACTCTACAACCTCTCCATCCCATTCCATAATACCTCCAAGAAGGTTATAAGTTGTTTCAAAACCTAGTGTACGCATTAATTCACATGCCTGAGCGCTTCTAGCACCAGAACGACAATACACATAATAATTCTTTGATTTATCCAGCTTATCAACAGCTTCTATAAAGTCGTGCCCTCCTCGGATATCTATATGGGTCATGTTCGGAATATACCCTTGAGCCACCTCATCTTCTGTTCGCACATCAAGAATAACTGCATCTGCATCTTTTGAAATTAATTCCTCCCATTCATTTTGCGTAATATCATTTGCCATAGTTTATGATTTATATGATTAAACCTACAAATATAAACTTACTAAATAAAATGGATTAAACGCAAATAAAAATATCAGAAAGTAAAACAACTACCCTTTGATACTACATCCTATTGCCTTTGTTGTTGGGACTGCAACTTCCTTTCCTGATAACAAAGCATCTAAGGCATCTTGGGCATAATGCGTAGAGGCTTTTGTTGCATCCTTATAATTATTATCGATAGCCCCAATGTAACGTACTATGTTTTTATCCCCTTGCTTCTCTAATATATATACATGCGGGGTTTTGGTAGCACCATATTGCGGGTAGATTTCTTGACCATCATCCAACAAATAAGGGAATGTAAACCCTTTTTCTTTTGCTCGTATTTTCATATTAGCAAAACTATCATCTGGATATGATACAGGATTATTTGGATTAATCGCAATTACGGGATAGCCTTGTGATTTATATTTTTTATCCAAAGCAATAATACGATCTTCATAAGCAACAGAGTATGGACAATGGTTACAGGTAAATATCACCACATAACCCTTTGCATCTTTATAATCCACAAGGGATACCATCTTGTCATCTATATTTTTTAAAGAAAAGTCAGTCGCTATATCACCAATGGAATAGCCTTCTATTTTTTTACCATCTGCCTTTTTACCATACACAACTTCATTGATTGCAAAGGCACTAATTGCAATTCCTATAATTGCGATAACAGCAAGTGTTTTTAACGTTTTCATATTTTTTTAATTTAGGGGTTTATACGTTTTTATTATTTTACAGAATGCGTTTTACTTGTGTTTCTAATTCTTTGTATGTGAACGATTTTTCAAAAAACAATCGCTTTTTTTTATTATAAATTATGGTAGCTGGTATCGACCCTGTCCACTTAGCATTGACGTTTGAAATCCAACTGTTGGCGTCTACATCATCTAACACGACTACCCTGCTCTCTAATTGTTGCTTTTTGATAAATGGAATCAATTTTGATTTGATTTGCGATTCCATATCTAAACTCACCAATAATACTTTAACTTTTTTTGACTTATAAAGTTTCCCTAACATTTCAAAATAAGGAAGCTCTTTGACACAAGGCTTGCACCAAGTAGCCCAAAAATTGACTACATATGTCGTGTCATTTTCTTGTTTCAATAAGGGCTTAAAACCCTTGTAATCATATACTTCAACGACAACACTCCCTTCTTCAACAATACTAATGGGATCGAGAGCTAATGTAGTATCCACTTTCTGTGCACATGCATAGATCAGTAATAGAACTACTGGGAAGATATACTTTCCTTTTTTCATGTGTACAAATTTAACCATAAGGAATATTATTAATTATGATTTTAACAAGAATTGTGATTATTTATTAAATTTTTAATAGTTTTTTTAAATTTTCAAAAATGAATCACACTCCATTTTCATTAAAAAAATAATATTAACTTTTTTTTAGCTATATAATTACTTCAATATATTTTGTTTACAATTATATTTGTATATACAATTATTGTAATGAAAGACATTGTACCGAATAAAAATATTATAGCAAGAAATACCATTATTGCATGCATGAAAAGTGGGAATTGGGTACATGACAGGATTGCCGAAGTTTTAAAAGAACATGATTTATCCCTGCAGCAGTTTAATGTACTTAGAATCTTAAGAGGCCAAAAAGGACAACCTGCCAATCTCAACACCATACAAGAACACATGATTGCCAAGATGAGCAACACTACTAGACTAGTGGATAAATTATTGCTTAAAAAATTAGTGGCGCGCAATGTTTGCGAAAAGAATCGCAGAAAAGTAGAAATTTTTATTACCGAAAAAGGGCTTCAATTATTAACCATTTTGGACCCAATTATCACAACTACAGAACAAAAAATAGTAGCCATATACACACCAGAAGAACTGCAGACCCTCAATACTTTATTAAATAAATTAAGAACACAGTAAACTATATATTTAAATTTTAAAATCAAAAACAATGAAAAAAAAGATCAAAGCAACCATCGTAGCACTAATAGCATTAGTAGCAACAAACACTTTTGCACAAAACAGCAAAACAATTAAAACTGGAGAAAGCACCGTAAATTGGAAAGCAAATAAAGTGACAGGATCCCATGAAGGCACTATCAACTTCAAAGAAGGTGCGCTCACATTTGATGGAGAAACATTAACTGGTGGAACGTTAACCGTAGATATGACTTCAATTAATGTAACGGATCTCCAAGCTGGTAAAGGCAAAGAAAAACTAGAAGGACATTTGCATTCGGAAGACTTTTTTGGTACTGCTAATCATGGAACTGCTACCCTAGTTATCAAAGAAGCTAAAAAAACCGAAGATGGTAATTATACTGCAACTGGAGATCTAACGATCAAGGGAGCTACAAACCCTATTACTTTTAACCTAACTCCTTCAGAAGGCGGAATGAACACTAGCGTAAAGGTAGATCGTACGAAATACGACATCAAATATGGTTCGGGTAGTTTCTTTGATAATCTGGGAGATAAAGCTATTAATGATGAATTTACACTAGATGTTGTATTAAAATATTAGATTTCGCTTTTGCGAAAACAATTAAAATACTATATTTGAACTTCAAAATTTAGAAATGAAATCAAATTTAACTCATAATTGGTGGTGGAGCACACAGGACGTAAGTTTCGTGAGATAGTTCCTAGGTTATAGTTAATACAACATACTAAAGGCTTGTCAAATCACGACAAGCCTTTTTTTTATATAAGAAGTTAGACACTTCAACATTCATAAAGTACGATGTTCAAATTACAAACACATTACAAAAAAATCATAGCAGATACGATCACTCCAGTGAGTGTGTATCTTAAGATTAGAGATCATTTCCCTAATAGTATTTTATTAGAAAGCAGTGATTATCACGGCAATGACAATAGCTTTTCTTACATCTGTTGCAATCCTATTGCGAGTATCAAAGTAGCAAATGAGGTGATCACAAAACAACTTCCTGATGGTAGTGTTAGTGAAACCAAAATTGACGCCACTATTGATGTCCCGGAGGTTATTCAAGAATTCGGGCAACAATTTGATATCAAGCAAGGGGATTTTAAATTTATAAATAATGGCCTTTTTGGGTATATCAGCTATGACGCTGTTCGCTATTTTGAAACGATAGACATTCAGAAAAAAGCCAATGATCTTCAGCTTCCGGATATCTATTATGCAGTTTATCAAAATATCATTGCGATCAATCATTTTAATAATGAAGCATACATCTTTGCACATTGTTACAACTCGGAAAGCAATGTTGCGGCGATTGAGTCTTTGTTAAAAGTAAAGAATTTTGCGTCCTATAACTTTGACACGGTTGGTGAGACTACATCAAACTTGGATGATGAGGCGTATAAAGAACATGTTACTTTAGCCAAAAAGCATTGTCAACGTGGTGATGTTTTTCAACTCGTGCTTTCCAAGCGTTTTTCGCAAGGGTTCAAAGGAGATGAATTTAATGTGTACCGAGCACTGAGAAGTATCAATCCCTCCCCTTACCTTTTCTATTTTGACTACGGAGATTTCAAAATTTTTGGAAGTTCTCCAGAAGCGCAATTAGTTGTAAAAGACGGTATGGCTGAGATTCATCCAATTGCGGGAACTTTTCGAAGAACAGGAGATGATGAAAAAGATGCCGAATTGGCCAAGAAACTCGCGAAAGACGAAAAAGAAAACAGCGAACATGTAATGCTTGTAGATCTAGCTCGTAACGATCTAAGTCGCAATGGTAATCAAGTAAAAGTAGAACGCTATCGCGAAGTTCAATTCTACTCTCATGTGATTCATTTGGTGAGCAAAGTTATTGGAAAAAAGCATAATAACATTGCTACCATGCAAGTGGTAGCAGACACCTTCCCCGCAGGAACCCTGAGTGGCGCTCCCAAACATATGGCGATGCAACTCATCGAAAAGTACGAAACCGTTAATCGAGATTTTTATGGTGGCGCGATTGGCTTTATGGATTTTCATGGCAACTTTAACCATGCCATTATGATTCGAACATTTTTAAGCAAAAATCACGAACTCCACTGGCAAGCTGGCGCAGGTCTAGTGAATGAATCCAAAGAGGAAAGTGAATTGCAAGAAGTATATAATAAATTAGGCGCTTTGACTAAAGCATTAGAATTAGCGAAAGAGATATAACACATGAAAAAAATATTAGTCATTGACAATTATGATTCTTTTGTGTACAATTTGGTACATTATCTAGAGGATTTAGGCTGCGAAGTAGTGGTAAAACGTAACGACCAGTTGCACCTAGACGATGTAGCATCTTTTGACAAGATTCTTTTGTCACCTGGCCCTGGAATTCCTGATGAGGCTGGATTACTCAAAGCCATTATCGAAAAATATGCGGCAACCAAAAGTATTTTTGGCGTGTGCTTAGGACAACAAGCCATTGGTGAAGTTTTTGGCGGAACGCTTCGTAATCTCGATACGGTATATCATGGTGTAGCAACCAAAATTACGCTAAAACCAACAGACGAATTATTATTCGAGGGGCTAGATACAACTTTTGAAGTAGGACGTTACCACTCTTGGGTGGTAGCCAATGATTTACCCGATAGTCTTGAAGTCACTTCTGTAGATGAAAATGGGCAAATCATGTCGCTACGTCATCGCGAATACGACGTCCGTGGGGTACAATTTCATCCCGAATCTGTACTAACTCCTGATGGTAAAAAAATGCTGGAGAATTGGGTTAAGAGTTAAAATTAGAAAAACGAAAATAGAAAACATATCCCTCACCCTAGCCCTCTCCCAGAGGGAGAGGGAACTAATTTGCAAACTCTCTCTCCCTCTGGGAGAGGGCTAGGGTGAGGGCAAAACAGCAGAAGCATTATTAAAATTGCTACTAAAAATCAATATTGAAAATGAAGCGTATTTTAAACAGACTGATTAACCACGAGGTACTGACCAAAGATGAAGCTAAGAATGTTTTGGTTAACATCTCTAATGGTAGTTACAATACAAGTCAGATAGCATCATTTCTGACCGTATACATGATGCGAAGTATCACGATAGAAGAATTAGAAGGCTTCCGTGATGCTTTGCTTGAACTATGCCTAGCTGTCGATTTGAGCGAATACAATCCGATCGATTTGTGTGGTACTGGTGGAGATGGTAAAGACACCTTTAATATCTCAACACTCTCTTCTTTTTTAGCTGCGGGCGCAGGCATCAAAGTAACCAAACATGGAAATTACGGAGTATCCTCTAAATGCGGAAGCTCTAATGTGATGGAACATTTAGGCATCAAATTCAGTAATGACAAGGACTTCCTAAAAAAGTGTATTGACGATACTGGGATTTGTGTATTGCACGCCCCCCTATTCCACCCTGCTATGAAAAATGTGGCACCTATTCGTCGAGAATTAGCAGTCAAGACCTTTTTTAACATGCTTGGCCCAATGGTTAATCCTGCTTTCCCCACCAATCAAATGGTTGGTGTTTTTAATCTGGAATTAGCACGCATGTATGGGTATTTATATCAAAACACGAATAAGAATTTTACCATCTTACATGCCTTAGATGGTTATGATGAAATTTCTTTGACAGGAAGTACAAAAACGATCTCTAATCATACAGAAGCTATGTTAACGCCTGCAGATTTTGGAGTAAAAACATTGCTACAAGAAGAAATTAAAGGTGGAGATAGTATTGAAGCTTCTGCCAATATATTTATGAATATCCTTAGTGGAAAGGGCACAGAAGCACAAAACAATGTGGTTTGCGCCAATGCTGGCATGGCTATCGCAACAGTGGAAAAACTAACACCCTTAGCAGGTTTTGAAAAAGCAAAAACGTCCTTATTAGATGGAAAAGGATTGGAAGTATTAAAGAAAGTACAGCAGCTTTCTAATTAAGAATTCGAAATTATGAATTCAGAATTAATAAAAATGAACATACTAGATAAAATAGTCGCAGATAAACGCATAGAAGTTGCGCTAAAAAAAAGTTTGATTCCGATCAAACAACTCGAGCAATCGGTATTATTTGAGCGCGAGACCGTTTCATTAGCGAAAGCATTACAAAATAGCACTACAGGCATCATTGCTGAACATAAGCGTCGATCGCCATCCAAGGCTGTTATTAATCAAAAAGTCAGTGTGCAAGATGTGGCTACTGGGTATGAAAAAGCAGGTGTCTGCGGAATGTCTGTCCTCACCGATGGCAAGTATTTTGGGGGATCATTAGATGACTTATTGTTAGCGCGTGCTTCTGTACAAATGCCTTTATTACGGAAAGAGTTTGTCATTGATGAATACCAATTGTTAGAGGCTAAAGCCCATGGTGCTGATGTTATTTTATTGATTGCCGCGGTATTATCAAGAGAGGAGATTAAGCAGCTCTCTGAATTTGCCAAAAGCCTACAACTAGATGTGCTTTTAGAAGTCCATAATTTGGAAGAATTAGAAAAATCGATCATGCCTTCTTTGGATATGCTAGGCGTTAATAATAGAAATCTCAAAACTTTTGAGGTAAGCATTGAGACCAGTAAAGGATTATGCCAACACATTCCGGATGATTTTGTCAAAGTCTCCGAAAGTGGTATCAGTAACATTGAAGCCATCAAAGAATTGCAACCCTACGGGTATAAAGGATTTTTGATTGGAGAAAATTTTATGAAAACAGAAAATCCTGGCGCAAGTGCGGTGGAGTTTATTGAAATATTAGGCAATAAATAGCTTAAAAACTTACCATAATGATTTTTGAAACACCTTTTGATGAAAAAACCTATGAAGAACAAGTAAAGTTAAACTTTGGTGAAGTTTGGAAAAACAACGTTCAAAAACATAGAAAAATATTGTTACTTTCAATTGGCGGAATGCTTTATGGCTTATTTGTAGTTTTTAGAAAAGATAATATTGGTTTTATAATCTTTGGAATAGGGCTACACTATTTCATAAACTTTTTGAATCACTACTTCTTTTATAAAAAGAACAAAAAAAAATATTTCAATTTAACACAAAATGAAATAGTTAATGAAAATAAAGTAAAACAAAATACTGTCTGGAATTTCAATCAAGATTTTTTTGGAATGAAAAATTACAAATATGATGTAAAAATAAAATGGGAAGCATTTTGTAGCTACCGAATTATTGAAAATCACCTATTTCTTGACATTGAACCGAAAACAGGCTATTCCTATATTATCGGAAAAAAAGAAATTGGAGCAGAAAACTTCGATAAAGTTTTAGCTTTAGTCAAAGAAAATATTTCTTTAGAAATACAATCAATATGAACATAAAAAATAAAAAAATCCGTCTCAAAGTCTGCGGTATGAAGCATGCAGCTAATATGGAAGCTGTTGCTGCTTTGGCTCCAGATTATATGGGTTTTATTTTTTATGAAAAATCACCTCGGAATTTTGACACTAGTATCCCTGAATTACCGGATACTATAAAAAAAACTGGTGTTTTTGTGGACGCTTCCCTCCTTTTTGTTTTTGATAAAGTTCAAAAATATGATTTTAGAGCCATACAATTACATGGAAATGAAAGTCCTGATTATTGCAAACTATTACGAGAATCGTTAGACCGTTATGAAGAGTTCGTCGAAGTTGATATTTTTAAAGTATTTTCCATCAAAGATCACTTTGATTTCGATCTACTAAAACCTTATGAAGGCATTGTAGATTATTTTCTCTTTGACACAAAAGGTAAAGCAAAAGGGGGTAACGGATATACTTTTGACTGGAGTGTTTTAAAAAATTACACCAGTAAAACCCCGATAATACTAAGTGGTGGAATTGGAGTAGACGAAATAGAAAAAGTACAAGAGATTCTGGAAAGCGATCTTCCCATTCATGCATTAGATATTAATAGTAAATTTGAAGACGCACCTGGATTAAAAAATATAAAAAAATTACAATTGTTTATGGACTCGGTTGAAGAAAAACACCTCCCTAGCCCTCCTCGAGGAGGGAATTAAAAGGGAGTCAATAACCAAAAATCATTAAAAACCATAAACAAAAAACCATAAACTTATAATTATGAGTTACCAAGCAAATGAAAAAGGCTATTATGGAGAGTTTGGAGGAGCATATATCCCAGAAATGCTCTATCCCAATGTAGAGGAATTACGTTCCAAATATCTCGACATTATGACCGAACCGGGCTTCAAGAGAGAATTTGATCAATTATTAAAAGAGTACGTTGGTCGACCTACTCCTCTATATTTTGCCAAACGGTTATCTGAGAAATACAATACTAAAATCTATCTAAAACGTGAAGATTTATGTCATACGGGAGCACACAAAGTCAATAATACGATTGGCCAGATCCTAATGGCAAAGAAACTAGGGAAAAACCGAATTATTGCCGAAACTGGTGCAGGACAACATGGTGTAGCAACAGCTACGGTTTGTGCTTTGATGGGTATTCAATGTGTTGTCTATATGGGAGCGATCGACATCGAACGCCAAGCACCCAATGTGGCACGAATGAAAATGCTCGGTGCCGAAGTACGACCAGCCATGTCTGGAAGCCGTACGCTAAAAGACGCTACAAATGAGGCTATTCGTGATTGGATCAATAATCCAGTGGACACGCATTATATTATTGGCTCTGCTATCGGCCCACATCCCTACCCGGATATGGTTGGTAAATTTCAATCAGTAATCTCTGAGGAAATCAAATGGCAACTACAAGAGGCTGAAGGACGTGATTATCCTGATTTTGTCGTCGCTTGTATTGGTGGTGGTAGTAATGCCGCGGGAGCCTATTATCATTTTTTAGACAATCCAGATGTCGGTATCATTGCCGTAGAAGCTGCCGGAAAAGGAATTGAGAGCGGAGAAAGTGCCGCTACCTCAGCACTTGGTCAAGAAGGAATCATTCATGGTTGTAAAACGCTATTGATGCAAACTCCAGATGGACAGATTACCGAACCTTATTCTATTTCTGCGGGGTTAGATTACCCTGGTGTTGGCCCAATGCATGCACATTTATACAAATCAGGAAGAGGAGAATTTATTTCGATCACCGATGATGAGGCAATGACCGCTGGATTAGGGTTATCACAACTAGAAGGGATCATTCCTGCTATCGAAACCTCACATGCACTAGCCATTTTTGAAGAACGAAAGTTTCTAGATGACGACGTGATTGTGGTCAACCTTTCAGGCCGAGGAGATAAAGATTTAAATACGTACATTGATTATTTCAAATTATAATGAACAGAATTAACCAAAAACTCAACGAAGATAAAAAGCTTCTTTCCATCTATTTTACCGCAGGGTATCCAGATACAGAAGACACCGTAAAAATCATCCAAGACCTTGAAAAAAACGGTGTCGATATGATCGAAATTGGATTGCCATTCAGTGATCCATTAGCAGATGGACCAACCATACAAGAAAGCTCTACCAAGGCTTTGCAAAAAGGAATGACCACAGCGAAATTGTTTGAGCAACTCAAAGACATTCGAGAATCGGTCTATATCCCATTAATTATTATGGGATACTTCAATCCGATGATGCAATATGGTGTAGAGGCTTTTTGTGCCAAATGTCAAGAAATTGGTATTGATGGATTAATTATTCCTGATTTACCTGTTGACGAATACCATGAACATTATCAAGAAACTTTTGAAAAATACGGATTGATCAATGTATTTTTGATCACGCCGCAAACATCAGAGAAACGTATTCGTTTTATCGATAGTGTTTCTAATGGGTTTATCTATATGGTAAGCTCTGCAAGCGTAACTGGGAATACTGGTGGTTTTGGAAACACGCAAGAAACCTACTTTAACCGAATCGCTGCTATGAATCTCAAAGCACCGCAAGTGGTTGGATTCGGAATTAAAGATGCGGACACCTTTCAAAAGGCTACCAAAACGGCAAAAGGAGCTATTATAGGTAGTGCATTTATCAAGCACCTAACAGAAAAAGGAGTGGATGCTATTGATGCGTTTGTCAAAACCATTAGATAGGCTTCTAATTCCTGATATTACTTAATGAAAAAACTACTTAAGATTCCGTTTCTGGAAATCGACCCTGCCAAAAGCCCAGTGTTTTATGGGTATGTCATTCTAGTAATTGGATCTATTGGTGTTTTTTGTAGTATCCCTGGGCAGACTATTGGTGTTTCTGTTTTTACGGACCCAGTAAAAGACGCATTAGGATTATCCAGAAATCAATTCAGCAATGCGTATCTCATAGGAACTGTTTTAAGCTCCTTGATCATTGGTCGTGCTGGAAAATGGTTTGACCGCTATGGTGCACGTTTAGTAGCGTTTTGTGCGGCTTTGACTTTAGCAACGGCATTACTTCTAGCATCATGGTCGGCAGCGATGAGCACTTTTATAAAGGAATTATTTCATATCGAATCTTGGATTATTCCCTTTATCGTCATGACGATACTTTTTTTCTTTTTGCGTTTTTCTGGCCAAGGAGTTTTAACGATGTCTTCCAGAAACATGATCATGATATGGTTTGATCAATATCGCGGTAGAATTAACGCCATTAGTAGTGTCGCTATATCCCTTGGTTTTTCTTCTTCTCCTTTGTGGATAGACACTTTGATTGAAAATTTTGGTTGGCAAAACGCATGGAAACTCCTTGGGTTAGGACTTTTGTGTTTTAGCCTGCTCGTATATCTATTTTACAAAAACAGTCCCGAAGCGCATGGTTTGATGCCAGATGGTGCGTTAAAAAAAATAGATGATGTTGATCCAAAAGTTATCGAAAAAAAACAATTTACGCTCACAGAAGCAAAAAAAACCCGTGCTTTTTGGATGTACGGACTTACGCTTGCATTTTTTAGCTTTTTCAGCACAGGACTTACCTTTCACATCGTATCAATTTTTGAAAGTCAAGGTTTTTCAAAAGATGCGGCCATAGCCATTTTTCTACCGTCATCTATTATTGCTGTATCGGTATCCTTGGTATTTAATTTTCTAAGTGATTATCTGTCTTTGCGACTGTATTTATACCTGCTGTTGCTAGGCGGTGCTATTGCTTCTTTTGGACTATTAATGCTTGCAGCTACTTATGGAGCTACACTTCTTATTCTTGGACTAGGAATTATGTCCGGATTTTTTGCAGTATTGAATGCAGTCGCATGGCCACGTTTTTTTGGAAGAACACATTTAGGAGCAATTACTGGGCGAATTATGTCATTCTTAGTTCTTGCCAGTGCTTTGGCTCCAAGTATATTTAGCTTTTGCTTTTCAAATTTTAAATCCTACCAATTGTTAGGGTATTTTGGATTGTTTTTTCTAAGCTTTTTGGTAATCGGATCTATACAAGCAAAAAATCCGCAAAAATAAAAAACGACATTCAAGAACTAAATAATTACATATATTTAGAACTCCATGACGCCCTCTTATTCTATATAACAGCAGTCATTTTGAGGCTAATTAATCACATAACAATGATTTTAAAATAAAAAGAGGCCATCCATTGAGGTCGTCTTTTTTATTTAAACTTTTTAATAGCAGAATTGGTTTAAAACTTGTATTTTTGGCAACTATTTAACACGAAATTCGCATCGCAATGCCAAAAACCAAACAATTAGAAGATTTCGTTACGCAAGTGCGTAGAGATATCCTACGACAAGTACACAAAGTAAATTCAGGTCATCCAGGAGGTTCTCTAGGATGTGCAGAGTTTTTTGTAGCCTTATACCAAGAGGTAATGGAACGCAAAGAAGGATTTGATATGGATGGAATTGATGAAGATTTATTCTTCCTTTCCAATGGCCATATCTCCCCTGTTTTTTACAGTGTATTAGCACGAACTGGCTATTTTCCAGTAGAGGAATTAAACACATTCCGTTTGATCGACTCTCGTCTACAGGGACACCCAACGACTCATGAAGGGTTGCCTGGGGTTCGAATTGCATCTGGTTCTTTGGGACAAGGAATGTCGGTAGCACTTGGAGCTGCCCAAGCAAAAAAATTGAATAACGACCCACACCTAGTTTATAGTTTACATGGAGATGGTGAATTGCAAGAAGGTCAAAACTGGGAAGCAATTATGTATGCTGCTGGTAAAAAAGTAGACAATTTGATCGCAACGATCGATCTTAATGGTCAGCAAATTGATGGTTCTACCGACGATGTACTAGCCATGGGAGATCTCAAAGCAAAATTTGAAGCTTTTGGATGGGATGTTATGGAAATCAAAGAAGGAAATAACATTACTGCTGTCGTAGAAGGATTACAAGAAGCTAAAAGCCGATCAGGAAAAGGGAAACCAGTTTGTATACTCTTATATACTGTAATGGGGAACGGAGTAGACTTTATGATGCATACACACGCATGGCATGGCAAAGCTCCTAATGACGAGCAATTAGCAACCGGGTTAGCACAAAATGAAGAAACACTTGGAGATTACTAAGACAGAAGCTACTATTATGAAATATACAAATACAGGAAGTAAAGATACGCGTTCAGGATTTGGAGCTGGACTCGCCGAACTTGGAAGAACTAATCCAAATGTTGTAGCATTATGTGCTGATCTTATTGGATCACTAAAAATGCAAGAGTTTATTAAAGAAAATCCCGAACGATTTTTTCAAATCGGTATTGCAGAAGCCAATATGATGGGAATTGCTGCCGGACTTACTATAGGAGGCAAAATTCCATTTACAGGAACTTTTGCTAATTTTTCTACCGGAAGAGTTTATGATCAGATCAGACAATCAATAGCCTATAGTAACAAAAATGTAAAAATCTGTGCATCTCATGCGGGTCTTACATTAGGAGAAGATGGTGCTACTCACCAGATCCTAGAAGATATAGGATTAATGAAAATGCTACCAGGGATGGTCGTAATTAACCCATGTGACTACAACCAAACAAAAGCAGCTACTATTGCTATTGCAGATTATGACGGGCCTGTTTACTTACGTTTTGGGCGCCCGGTAATCGCAAATTTCACACCAGAAGATCAAAAGTTTGAAATCGGAAAAGCATTGATGCTTCAAGAAGGAACAGATGTAACTATTTTAGCTACTGGCCACCTTGTTTGGGAAGCGCTAAATGCCGCTGAAGAATTAAAAGAAAAAGGAATTAGCGCTGAAGTAATCAACATACACACCATAAAGCCTCTGGATGATGAAGCTATTCTGAAGTCTGTTGCAAAAACAGGTTGCGTAGTAACCGCTGAAGAACACAACCATCTTGGTGGACTTGGAGAAAGTGTCGCTCGTGTATTGGCACTAAACACACCTGCTCCACAAGAATTTATAGCTACTAACGATACTTTTGGAGAAAGTGGAACACCAGCACAATTAATGGAAAAATATGGGTTAAATGCTGCTGCGATTGTAAAAGCTTCTCAAAAAGTAATTACAAGAAAATAAGTGCTTTAACTTATAAAAATTAAATAATAATAAGTCTTCCAAATCCATTTTGGGAGACTTTTATATTTTTGCAAGAAATATCGAGCAAATCAAAACGTTTTAATAAAGTATAAATCAGAAAACAAATACGAATGAAAAATCTAATTGTAATTTTCGTGCTTTTATGCACAACCACCTTACTAGCGCAAGACAAACTCATCAATTTTGGTGTAAAAGCCGGACTAAATTATGGTGATAATGGCAAAATAGAATATCCAGATTTAATCAACGCAGGAAACAATATCCTAAAAGAAAAAGGAGATGCCCGAACAGGCTTTCATATAGGAATGTTTGTACGAGCAAATCTAACAGATAATTTTTTCCTCAGACCCGAATTACAATACACTCAAACTAGCACTTCTTATGATCTCTCCGGTATTGCGAGTACTGATTATAAACTAAGTAAATTAGACATGCCTTTATTAGTTGGAGTCAAAGTATTAGGGCCTATATATGTGATGGCTGGACCTTCTTTACAATATGTCGTTAATAATGATCTAGACAAAGTAGAGGTCGAGGATGTAAAAAATGAATTTACTGTTGGCCTACAATTTGGTGCTGGAGTCCAGTTAGGACGTCTCAATGCTGATGTTAGATACGAAAGAGGCCTTAGTGACAATCAAGCTAGAGCTTTGGAAAATGGTCTTACTGAAGTGCGTGTAGACGCTAGAGCCAATCAATTCATTTTGAGTTTGGGCTTAGATTTGTAAACACTTTTTTAGGCAAAAAACCCACTAGTTTCAATCTAAGACTAGTGGGTTTTTTAATTCTCAGTGAATTTTCTTTACCAGAAAATAATCATTTCGGATCTTTATCCAAATAATCTGGAGTTCCGTCATTATCACTATCAGTGAAAGTAATCTCGCCATTACCATCCACAACAATTTCATCCTTGGTTAATTCTCCATCATCATCATCATCATCATCTCTAAAATCTACTATTCCATCCCCATCAGAGTCATCATCTCTAGGAGATCCATCACCATCAATATCTTCATCCTTAGACGGAATTCCATCACCATCATGATCAGCAATTTGTACATCTAAAATTTGAAAAGAAAAAATAAGTGGCTCGATATTTCTAATACCCGCAGGAGGTCTATCAAAATATCCCAATGCGCTAGGCATAAAAACAGCACCCAAACTATAATCGTCTCCATAAAAAGGAAAACCATCTGTAATTGTCGGACCATCTTTTGTTCCTGAAAAACCTTCTAATCCAAGGGAAAAACCTTGTACCGCTGAAGCCAAATCAAATGCTATAGGCGCCGCTCTTTGCTCATCAAATACTACTCCATCTGTATATTGCCCTACATAATTAAGCGCTAAAAAGTCTACATTAGACGCTTTAAGTTCGTTACCTCCTTGTTGAAATTTCAACACATAATATTCATATTCTAAACCTGCAAAATCTGCCACTCTTTTCTCCAATATTTCAGAAGATAACTCAATAAGTCTAGGTTGCCCAATCTCCTCGCTCCATTCTTTAAAAACGATCATTTTTCCTTCTTGCCCAGAAACATTTCGATCTTCAATTTCATAATAGTGCGTATTAAGAAAACTTTCAATACTATCCTGATCTCGTTGTCTCACTTCTTCTATTGTAAGTGGATCCACTATTACTTGATCATCGTCATTTTTACAACTGGTAAAAGCCAACAATACAACTCCTAATATTCCAATATAATTTTTTATTTGCATTCCGTATTTTTTTTAAACCCGCAAGATACAATTTTCTTGTACTTTTACAGCAGTAGATTTAGAACTCATTTAACCTTTAAATTCGTATGCGAATTGATAAATACTTGTGGTGCATCCGTTACTTCAAAACCCGAAGTATCGCAACAAATGCATGTAAACAAGGCCATGTAAGGGTAAACCAAGCCATTGTAAAGCCATCTAGAGATGTATATCCCATGGATAAAATCACCGTACGTAAAAATCAAATCAATTATGAGTTACAAGTTTTAGATCTTCCAAAGAGTCGACTTGGTGCCAAACTCGTGGACATCTATAGAAAAGACATTACTCCAACTGAAGCGTTGCAAAAATTAGATCTTTTAAACTATTCTAAGGATTACTATCGCAAAAAAGGTACTGGGCGACCAACTAAAAAGGATCGGAGGGATATTGATGATTGGTTTGAAGAAAGCGATACTTCTACTTCAATTAATTCAAAAAACAATGAAGAGGAATGAATAGGAATCTCTATCCTTATTTCATAAAATCACAAATTCTTTTTTAACTTTAGAAAAAAAAGCAATGCCGAATAACACAACCACCATATTAACACACGAAGAAATTAGACATAAAATCAGACGCATTGCCTATCAAATTTATGAAAGTAATGTAAATGAAACTGAACTTATTATTGCTGGAATTGCGGATAATGGCTTTCTATTTGCACAAAGGCTTAAGAAAATACTGGAAGAAATTTCTGACTTAAAAATTACACTCTGTGAGGTTACCATGAATAAAAAGGCCCCACAAAACACTGTACAAACTTCTTTAAAGCCAGAATTATACCATAATAAGTCTGTAGTCCTAATAGATGACGTGCTTAATTCTGGAACTTCTTTAATTTATGGTGTAAAGCATTTCCTTGAGGTCCCGCTCGCGCGTTTTAAAACAGCCGTTCTAGTAAACAGAAATCACAAAAAATACCCCATCAAAGCTGATTTTAAGGGGATTTCTCTATCTACTTCATTGCATGAACATATAGAAGTATATTTTGGAAAAGAAGATTATGCGCAACTCGAATACTAATAAACAACAATCCATCAGTATAGATTACAAAGGCCTATTCCTGTAATAAACGCTATTTATTTTAGACATATCCGTCAAGGTAACCACTTATTGCACTCCGCAAGTACTACCTAAAACACCCCTTTCAATGTTTCAAAAATGTATAAAAATGCTTTTTATCGATTTTTATTGCTTTTTGTCGAATTATTATCTATATTTGTTTCAACATAATAATTCACACCCCCACTGTGATTAAACATTCTCAAAATCTTTGATATGATTAGACTATATCATTATTTCAAAAAATTCAACTATGATCGGGTTTTAGGCCCTTTCTTTTGTACTATATTCCCATGTGTTTCACTACACGGAGTTATGGAGTATCAGGAGACTGGCACAAGTATTTATTTCCTTAGAGATGTTATCAATATTTCCGTACTTATTTTGATAACTATCTTATTCTTTTTTTCAATTCTAAAAAAGAAAGACTTGATAGTCATATCTTTATATACCGTTGAATTTGCCATTATCTACACATTTGTGGCTGGTTATTTTGACCCCAATTTTGTTTTTGAGTCCAATTTTATACATGTACAATTGGTCTTTGCTACCATAATATTTGCTGCGGGTACTTTGATCGATATAAAACATATGCTTGTACTCAACATACTAAACATTCTATTTATAATTTGTTGTTCATTAACAGTAGGAAAAGATTACATGGTTACGAGACTCGTTTTTTATGGTCTGATGGTTTCAGGTGGAGGATTTATAGCCTATGCTGGACAAAAATTTGTGTATTCTCTTTTTAAGAAAATAAAATCAGCAAGAGCGCTAATTGAAGAACAAAATGAAGAGTTAAAAAAAGTAAATGCTTCAAAGGATCAATTATTCAGAATTATAGGACATGACCTTAGAACTCCTTTTCACCAATTAAATCATCTTATTGATTTTATGGAAGAAAGTAGTGACCAAGAACAAAAACAAGAATATGCGAGACTTATTAAGCAATCGGCTAGCAAGGGAACGGCACTATTAGAAGACTTATTACTATGGAGTAAAAACATTGATGAAATAGAGGTCGAACTAGAAGAAATGCCAATTGCACAAGTGGTAGATAACACTTTTGAGTTTTTTAAATTTAACTGTGGACTCAAACAAATTCATCTAATCAACGAATTACCAAAAGACCTAAAGTTACGAATCAGTGATTCCATGATGGATACCGTATTTAGAAATTTAATTGGAAATGCTATCAAATTTTCTCACAACAACTCTAAAATCGTTGTAGAAAGTCGTATTAAAGACGATTATATTGATATATGTGTCAAAGATGAAGGGGTAGGAATCTGCTCCGAGCGAATGAAAATATTGCTTTCTGACGACAAAACTATTTCTACAACAGGAACAAATAATGAAAAAGGTACAGGTTACGGCTTAGGTATTGTGAAGAAATTAGTGGAGCGTCAGCAAGGTTCGTTTGCAATTAATAGTAAATCAGAAGAAGGAACAACTATTACGCTTACCTTTCCAATAATGGTAGCGTAATCAAAATCATATTCAATGAATCGGTAACAATGCTGCAATATCTTCGGCTATATGTATGGCTGTTTTGTCATCCGTTTCGACCACATGTTGAGTCTGATTATAGTAAAAAGAGCGTTCAAAAAGATGCTTTCGAACAAAATCATCCAAAGCATCTTTAGTTTCTAAATGTGCAATTAGTGGTCGTTTTGCTTTTTCAGGAATCAAACGTTCGACTAAGGTCTCCAAACTTGTTTTCAAATAAATACTTATTGTATTTTTAGCAGTTTTCACGTATTCTATATTATTTCCAAAGCAAGGAGTTCCTCCTCCTAAAGATAGAATCGTATTTTTTTTGATCTCCAAGCAACTTTTTAAGTGTTCTGCTTCCTTTTTTCTAAAATAAATTTCGCCTTTCTGCTCAAAAATTTCAGAAATTTTCATTCCTTCTTTAGTTTCAATAAATACATCTAGGTCGAGGTAATCCATTTCCAAATTATTTGCTAAAACCTTACCAACAGTAGATTTACCACATCCCATATACCCTAACAAAACTATATTCATGTACCTGTTTTTTTTATTTTGCGATAAACAAAAAAGAGCTATCAATAATTATTTGCAAATTTATGGTAATTTCTTCTTGAAAAATAAATTAATGATAGTATATTTGCACCCGCATTCAGGTAATAGAATGCAAACCAAAATGACCTGGTAGCTCAGTTGGTAGAGCATCTCCCTTTTAAGGAGAGGGTCCTG
>CAZYRG010000026.1:20111-22749 GCA_964650425.1 uncultured Flavobacteriaceae bacterium | reverse complement strand
AAACTTGGTTAAACCCGTTTTATGCATTAGAACTTCGTTATGAAGCTTGAAGATGTAATAAATACGGTTGTTTTCTTAATTTTAGCATAGCACCGCTCTGGTGAAAATAAAAAACAAAGCGAAGCATCTGTATTTGCAGTAGCTTCAAGATGTAATAGATTTTCTAATGCATAAAGCGGGTTAAACCCTCAGAGATTAAAAACATATTCAAATAACAAAGGCACTACAATTTTCTTTTAAATTGTAGTGCCTTTTTATCATTCAAAGCAAATTATTGATTACTCTAATTCGCGAGTTTTTTTTCCGCTTCTTCTTGTTCACGAGAAATATCTTCCAAACTTAGCCCTTTGGTTTCCTTGACATATATTTTGACAAAGAAATATGCTACAAAACCGAAGGCAGCATACACTCCATAAGAAATACCAAGTCCTAAACCGGTCAACATAATAGGGAAGGTCATGGTGATAATAAAGTTGGATCCCCATTGTGCTATTCCACAAACTGCAAGTGCAGCACCTCGATATTGATTTGGAAACATTTCTCCTAACATCACCCACATAACTGGCCCCCATGAGAGTGCAAAAAAGGCAATGTAAGCATTTGCTGCTATCAATGCGTAGGTACCGTTATTTCCTTCTAAAATAAGATTATTTGCACTATCCAAAGTTGCCGTTCCAAAAAGGTATGCAAGTGCCGCTAGCATTACCGCCATTCCGATGGAACCAATCAATAACAAAGGTTTTCTACCTATCTTATCTATTAATAATATGGCTATAATGGTGAAAAATATATTAACACTTCCTCCAATAACATTAATAAACAATGCATCCGCTTCTCCAAATCCTGCAGCTTGCCAAAGCGTAGCACCATAATAAAAAACCACATTAATACCTGTCAATTGTTGTAGCATCGCAAGTCCAATACCCACCCATACTAAGGGATGCAATTTTCCTGTGTATTTACTTATTATATCTTTTAATTTTGGACGTTCACCAGTTCTTACCGTAGATTTTATATCTGCTACCTTGGAAATAGCTTCTTCTGGATTCGTAATTGCGCTAAGTACTTTTTCTGCTTTTTCTGATTGATTTGATGCTACTAAATATCTCGGTGACTCCGGAATAAAAAACAACACGACAACAAATATAGCTGCTGGCAGTATTTCTGCCCAAAACATCCATGACCAAGTTTGAAAGCCCATCCAAAGTTCTTCTTCAGCTCCTCCAGAAATCCCCGCAAGCCAATAGTTACTCATAAAAGCGGCGAACAAACCAATTACAATCATAAGTTGTTGTAATGTTGATAGTCGACCTCTTATTTTTGTAGGAGCAATTTCACTAATATAGAGTGGCGCCAATATACTAGCAGCACCTACGGCCAATCCGCCGATTAGTCGATAAATAACAAACTCTAAAGACCCTGTTGAAATTCCCGACCCCCAAGCACTTATTATAAAAAGTATTGCGGCAGCTAGCATCATTGGTTTTCTTCCGTACTTGTCCGCCAATGTACCGGCAAAAAATGCACCAACAACGCAACCAAGAAGTACCGAAGCCACATTAAATCCTGTAGCTGCAGCATCGGAACCAAATGCAACCTGTAAGGCATCAACTGTACCATTTATCACGCCGCTGTCAAAACCAAATAAAAATCCACCTATCGCGGCAACGAAAGCCAAAAAGATGACTTTAGGTAAATTGTAACTCTCAGTTTGTGTAGTTTCCATGTGTTGATCACTCATTTTGTATAAATATTAAATAGATTTCTGTTTTAAGAGCACTTTAACTCAGTCTCAAGTTTGATCGTTATATATTGTATTACTTCCCCGTTATCAAAATCGCAAGAAAATCCGAATTCGATAGTGTTGTGTCCATCCTTTTTTAAAGAATTAGTTGCCCAAGATAAATATTTTTTTTTTGTGAATCCTTTAGGATTTTAACTAAATAGGTTTCTTACAAAATAAATTACGCAATCGTTTGCTTTTGTTCATAAGTCAACAATCATTTTTATCTATTTAAAACACTCTAAATCAATTATTTTAAATAAAAAACAAAAACCCTCGTTTCAAAAAGTTAAAATATAGATTGTCAATATTTTGTATGGATTATTTTTAAGACAATTAATCTATTTTATAACGTTCCATTGAAGTCAATTCTGGATTACCTCCACGATTACCGCACCCAGATGCAATATAAAGTTGCTTTTGATATAGAATAACACTTGTTCCATGCCGTCCACTAGTCATTTGCGGCAGTGATTTCCAGCTATGTGTTTTGGTATTCAATACTTCTACCTCAGTATGAGCTGATTTTTGTGAAGCTGACTCTCCTCCTAGTACATACACTTCATCCTTAACAGTAATAGCAGTATTCCCTGCTCTTGGTGTAGGAATAGTTGTCGACAAAGTCTCCCACCTATCGGTCTTAATATCGTATACATCTACTTCTGCAATAGTTTCATTAAAGGTGTTTTTGGGTGCTTTGGACAGACGACCTGCCGTAGCATAGATTTTACCATTCACAACTGCTGCCTGAAAATGATCCCGTGCTCTTGGTGCATCTGCAAGCACTTCCCAAGTATTTGTAACTGGATTGTAGCGATCCAACCATTTTTTATGATCACCTATATGCCCATTTTT
>CAZYRG010000026.1:0-20011 GCA_964650425.1 uncultured Flavobacteriaceae bacterium | reverse complement strand
CCATTTTTTATGATCACCTATATGCCCATTTTTGATCCCACAACTAACATAAATATGTCCATCATACAACACATTTCCTGTGGCTCCTCGTTGTCGATTTTCCGGTATTGCAGCTCCCTTGACCCAAACATCTTCTTCGGGATCGTAAATATATACGAACGGAATTGGAGTTTCGGAAGGATACCCTCCAGTCATCGCTCCAATCACATAAATTTTACTTTGGAAAACTACGGGTTGGAAATGATGCATTTCTATAGGAGGCGGTGCCCCTTGTGTCCAGACATTTTTTTGAGTATTGTAAATACTCGTCGGCTTAATTCCCCGACCGCCTAAAAGATAAAAATGATCATCTACCGCTACAAATGCTGCCTCATGACGTGCTATGGGTTCACTGGCATCTGCCGCGCTTATTAATTGCCAGGCTGAAGGGTTATTTCCCTTTTCTTGACTATAAACTATTACCGTAAAAAGCCATAAACAAATAATTAATACTTCTCTGAAATTCATTGCGTTTGTGTTATCAAATTAGTAGGATAAAGATACCTATAATTTGTAGCACCTTACTTTTTACCAAAACCTTGTTATATTTACTCTATAGGATTTCAAATCGATTAAATTTTTACCATGCTACAAAAAACATCTATCATCTTATTACTTTTTTTTCTTGGGATTAGCTGCAAAAAAGATCCTAAAAATACTCCTACTGCATTGCCGGATGGAGCTGTTAAAGAAAATGCATTAAGCAAAAAAGCTTATCATTTTTTTTCTACGACCAAAGAGCTTGAACTATTATATCAAAGTGATGCGTGGCATTTGGTTATAGAAGATGCTAAAAAAATTGGATTACAATACGCGCAGGTAGCAAAATTGGATAGCACCCACTTTATCCATTATGCTTTAGCGAATACTAAAACCAATATTTTTGATCAAAGAATGGAAGCGCTACCTGCCTTCAAAAATTTCAAAGAAATGTCGCAATCCTTATCAGGCACTCCCTTGGATTACCACCAAGAACTTACGCCTTTATTTAGGATGCGTCAGGATTCCATACGTTCAGATTTACAACTTTCTATGATCTTGTATTACCATACACCTGAAACCTCAAAAAAACAATTCCCAAGCACATTATTTCAAAAAAACACCATAAAAAAATTCGAAAACCACTTAAAGAGCAGCGGCATAACTAGCTTTGAGCTATATCAACAGGAGGGTCATTTATATACCACTGTTACAAGTCCAGAAAATTCTGCACTAGAAGATTTACGCGATAAACTACATTGGAATCTCGCATTTGACAGCGATGAATTAGTACGAATCAAGCAAACCTACCCGGAATTCGATGCTAATGACCCGATTTTCGAAAAATGGAAAAAAATGGTTATTCTTCAATAATAATGCGGATATCACGCAACTATTTTAATGAATCTCTTTATAAAATTAACTATCGTTACTTTTTTAAGGGTTAAAAATTTTTGATTTTTCAAATAAAGGCGTAAATTTTCATAATTCTTTCAACAAAAAGACGTTCAAACTGTTAATGTATCAGCATAAGAAGGATTTATTAAATAACACTTCCTTTTTCTTAAGAAATGCCATAGGTTTGCATCATATGTAGGCAGGCATACTGGAAAGTAATAATCGTTAAAAAGTGCTCACAAAATACTACTTATGAGAAAAAAAGTAACTTTAAAACAATTAGCTGAGGAGCTTAACTTGTCTATCTCCACAGTCTCTAAATCATTAAAAGACGACTCTGAAATCAGCCAAAAAACCATTGAAAAAGTTAAAGCACTTGCTAAAAAGCATAACTACAAACCTAATGCATTAGCGGTAAGTCTGAAAAGTAGTAAAACCAAAAGTGTTGGTGTTATCATTCCAGATATTCTGAATCCATTCTTTGCCAAAGCGTTATTAGGAATTGAGAAAGAAGCGTCAAAAGACGGGTATAAAATTGTAACCTGTATTACGAGTGAATCGTATGAAAAAGAAGTAGAATACCTAGATATGCTTTCGTATAATGGTGTTGATGGCTTTATACTTGCGATGAGTCAGGAAACGCAGCACAAGAACAAAACAGCACATTTTGAAGAAATCCTTAAGGACGATATTCCAATCGTTATGTTTGATCGTGTAGCTGATGAAATATATTGCGACAAAGTAATTGTCGATGATAAGGAAGGAGCTAGCCATGCTGTTGATTATTTAATCACAAAAAACAAATGCAAACGCATTGCAGTAATTACAACTATTGCTGGATTGAGTGTCGCTAAGCTACGTCTGAATGGTGTCAAAACAGCCGCAAATGAAAAGAAAAATGTCACCTTGCTAAAACTGGAAATGAAAAAATCCACGAATGCAGAAGAGCGCATAGAAGAATTTTTAAAAAAGAACGAAATTGATGGTGTGGTTGCTTTAGATGAAGTAGCAGCTGTGAACTCGATCAATATGGCCAATAAGATTGGCAAAAAAGTTCCTGAAGATATAGCTGTTATTGGGTTTTCGGATGGTGGAATGGCTAAATACACTTATCCTGCATTAACAACCGTTTCGCAACATGCTAAACGCCTTGGAAAAACTGCAGCCAAAATTCTTATTGATAAATTGGAGTTACGTGCTAAAGCATATTTGCCAAAAACCAAAGTAATCAAAACGACACTTATAGAACGTGAGTCCACTTGATTTTTGACTCATACTTTTAGACGATCTGAGCTACTAAATGTAATTCGAATTGAATCCTAGTTTTACCACTAGTTCATAAGATCGATATCACTGATGTTTTTGATACTATTGCGTTCCAAAAAGGCATCAATGGTTTCAAAATGTTCAATAACACGCTGATCTTTGAATTCAAAAACCTTTTGTGCCAAACCCTGTAAGAAATCGCGGTCATGGGATACCAAAATTAAGGTCCCATCAAAAGTACTTAACGCTTCTTTCAAGACATCTTTTGATTTTAAATCTAAATGATTCGTTGGCTCATCCAATATCAACAAATTAACCGGTTCTAAGAGTAATTTCACCATCGCCAATCGGGTTTTTTCTCCTCCCGACAACACCTTAACCTTTTTATCAATATCATCTCCTGCAAACATGAAACGACCAAGGATATTTTTGATTTGCGTTCGTATATCGCCTTCTGCCACTTCATCTACGGTCTGAAAAATAGTTAATTCAGGATCTAATAATGATGCCTGATTTTGTGCAAAATAACCGACTTTGACATTATGCCCTAATTCACAGTTTCCCTCGACCGTTATTTCATTCAAAATAGCTTTTATCATTGTGGACTTACCTTCTCCATTTCTACCAACAAAACACACTTTTTCGCCTCGGGCTATCGACATATTAGCTTCTTTAAAAACCACATGATCATTATACGATTTTGAGACGTCTTTTACGGTCACAGGATAATCTCCAGAGCGGGGTGCAGGTGGGAAACGTAATTTTAATGACGACGTATCGATTTCGTCAATTTCAATAATTTCTAATTTCTCTAGCATACGTTCTCGAGAAGAAACCTGATTCGTTTTAGAATAGGTCCCTTTAAACCGTTCTATAAATGCCTTATTGTCAGCGATAAATTTTTGCTGTTCTTGATAAGCTTTGATTTGATGAGCGCGTCGATCTGCTCGCAATTCTAGATAATGCGAATAATTTGCTTTATAATCATAAATGCGCCCCATCGTAACCTCAATTGTGCGATTGGTGATATTGTCAATAAATGCACGATCGTGAGAAATGACCATAACAGCATCGGCTTTATTGACCAAAAAATCCTCTAACCAAATCACCGACTCAATGTCAATATGATTGGTTGGCTCATCTAGCAAAATCAAATCTGGTTTTTGCAATAAAATCTTGGCGAGTTCTATACGCATGCGCCAACCGCCAGAAAATTCTTTGGTTTGCCTTGTGAAATCTTCCTGTTTAAAACCAAGCCCTTTTAATGCTTTTTCGACCTCTGCGTCATAATTCACTTCTTCTAATGCATAAAACTTCTCTCCTAGATCCGATACTTTTCCTATGATTTCCATATAGGAATCACTCTCGTAATCCGTACGAGTTTCTAACTCTTTATTGAGTTGATCCATCTCCTTCTTCATAGCAAACACCTCCTTGAAGGCCTTTGCAGCTTCTTCAAAAACCGTACAATCATCTTCGGTCAGTAAATGTTGTGGCAGGTATGCGATCACGGCATCTTTGGGTGCTCGCACATTTCCTTTAGTCGGCTTTTGCACCCCAGCAACGATCTTCATCATGGTCGATTTTCCAGCACCGTTTTTGCCCATCAAAGCAATTTTATCTGTTGGGTTAATTACAAAAGAAACCTCACTAAACAAGGTGGAACCACTAAATGCTACTGCTAAATTATCTACGGAAATCATAAGCTATTTTTTAGAATTGCGAAAATACTAAAAAGCGCTGGAGTTTTTATCGCAATTCAAAACACTAAATTTTAACATTAGCAAAATGTTTGAAGCACTTCTGCTATATTTGTGCTAAACGAAAAACATATTCTTGAAGATCCAAATTATCATACCAGCGCATAATGAAGAACACTATCTTGCGCAAACTTTGGAATCATTAGTCTCCCAAACCCTACTACCGCAAAAAATCATTGTAGTCAATGACGCGTCCACAGACAATACCGAAGCGATCGCGAAAGAATATAAAAAACAACATACTTTTATTTCGGTTTTGAACACCCAAGCAGGATCAGAACATCTCCCAGGCAGTAAAGTGATTAATGCTTTTTACAAAGGCTTTGAATTACTGAGTGATGATGTTGCACTGATTTGTAAATTTGATGCAGACTTAATCTTCCCTCCTAATTACTTAGAAACTGTTGCCCAGTTATTTAAAGAAAACCCAAAAACAGGTATCGCCTCTGGCATTTTGCATATCCAAGAAGGAAACACATGGGGATATGAAAACATCGCGGATAAAAATCATGTCCGTGGTCCGATCAAATCGTATCGAAAAGCCTGTTTTGAAGCTATTGGAGGATTAAAAAAATCTATTGGTTGGGACACTGTCGATGTCTTACTTGCGCAATATCATGGTTGGAATATCCAAACAGACACCAATCTTGTCGTAAAACACCTAAAACCCACAGGAAAAACCTATCATAAGGCTTCGAAATATCTACAAGGCGAAGCCATGTATAAAATGCGTTATGGATTTTGGATCACCTTGATTGCAGCTACAAAAATGGCTATGCAAAAAAAGAAGCCACGACTTATAATCGATTATATAAAAGGCTATTTCTTAGCCAAAAAACAACAAATGCCCTATTTGGTAACCGAAAAAGAAGGCATTTTTATCCGAAATCTACGCTGGAAAAAGATTCGAAAAAAAATTATTCCATAACATCCGACAACACATTTCCTGTAGTACCATTAGGAAAAGCTATCCCCAACAAGCTAGCAATTGTAGGCGCAATGTCTATGATATAGGTTTTGTTTGTCGTACTACCTTTTTTGATCCCTTTTCCGTAAAACAATAATGGTGCATGCGTATCATAGGAATTACCGCTACCATGAGTTGATCCCTTTTCTGGATAAACAATCGTTGCAGGATCTAGAACATAGACAACATCTCCACTTCGCTTTTGATTAAATCCATTTTGTACTAATGTTCCAATACCGTTTGTAAAAGTACTAGAAGTAAGTTGTGCTCTAGTAAACACCTTATCGATCTGTTGGTATTGTATCATAAAATGTGCAATCCCCTCTTGAAGCATTTTAGCATCAACCTTTTTTTCTGCAAGGATTTTATAATCAAAAAACACTTGATCGTTACTAATTTTTTCGATTAATGAAGTGGTTCCAAAAGTTGTTGCGACGTAAGATTCGACCGCTTTTACGAACGTATCATTATCAAAATAGCCTGCTGGGATTTTTACTGATTTCAAATACGATGGAACTTGGACGGCTCCATGGTCAGCCGTGAGAAAAAGCGTATACGCCCCTTGTCCAACTTTTTTATCCAACGCCTTTAGAAAACGTGCTAAATCTTGATCTAATCGCAAATAGGTATCCTCAATTTCTTTGGAATTCACTCCAAAATTATGTCCTATATAATCTGTACTAGAAAAACTCACCGTCAAAAAATCGGTAATCGCATCCTTTCCTAAACGTTCACCTTCTAAAGCAGCAATCGCAAAATCCGTTACCAAACTATTTCCATATGGCGAAGCCTTAATAATATCGTAGCCTCCATTTCCTTCTTTTAGCTTGGCTAAATCATAGGGAAAAGTAGCTGTAGCTTTGCCAGTAAAACCTTGCTCAAAGGTATTTTCATCAGGGCCACTTGCCACATAAGAATCCATAGGATACAGTGTTTTCCATTCTTTCAAATACGAAGTTGCCTTACCTGATTTATTAAAATCTTGCACCCATTTTGGCAAATCATTGCGGTAATACGTACTGGTAATCCATTGCCCTTCTTCTTTTCCCCGAAACCAATAGGCGCCATTTGCTGTATGACCCGCAGGGAGAATCGCCCCGCGATCTTTGATCGAAATACCAATTGTTTTTCCTTGCATTTGCGTATGCAAACGGTTCTGATCAGCAATGCTAGTAGTCTTCATTCGATGCGGTGACATCCGTTCCTTTTCACTAGTAGATCCAACTGCTTTTACACTTGGGTCTGCAGCACAATAGATCACTTCCTTTTCAAATTTATTATACCAATTATTAGAGATAATCCCATGATTAGATGGCGTAGTTCCCGTATAAATTGAAGCATGTCCCGGCCCTGTATAGGTCGGAATGTAATTAAAGTGATTGTTTTTACAATTAAAGCCTTCATTAAGTAACCGCTTGAATCCTCCTTCTCCAAAACGTTCATAGAAACGTGTCAAATAATCATAGCGCATCTGATCTACCACAACTCCTACAACGAGTTTGGGGTTTTGTTTTAAAACCTGAAGCTTAAGAGAATTATTTACAGGATTTTGTGCACCGACCGTACTTATAAAGCATAGAATAAACAGAATGGCACTAATTCTTTGTAACATGATAGATTTTTTTTTGCTAAAGTACCACATATCCCGTAATCCATTTTTAATACAATGTTAAACATTAACAGAGTACTCAGATTTATAAAAAATGGCTATTTTTGAGCTATTAAATATACTTTATGCTATACTTAGATGCCATTGGGCGTTATTTTTTGATGTTGAAAGGCGTTTTTGGTCGAATGACAAAGGGCTCCGTTTTGCGGAATCTTATTTTTAAAGAAATAGATGACCTTATTATTGGTTCTTTAGGTATCGTAGCATTTATTTCTTTTTTTATTGGTGCCGTTGTCGCTATTCAAACTGCACTCAACCTGACCAATCCCTTGATTCCAAAAGAACTTATTGGTTTTGCTTCTAGACAATCCGTAATTCTAGAATTTGCTCCTACTTTTGTTTCCGTAATTATGGCAGGTAAAGTAGGCTCCTTTATTACTTCCAGTATTGGAACCATGCGAGTAACAGAACAAATTGATGCCTTGGAGGTAATGGGAATTAATTCTTTGAATTATCTCGTCTTTCCAAAAATCATTGCCATGATGACCTATCCTTTTTTGATAGCTATATCAATGTTTTTAGGAATTTTTGGAGGATATATTGCGGGGGTGTATGGAGGATTTGTTTCAAGTGATGAGTTTATAACTGGTTTACAAGATGAGTTTATTCCTTTTCATTTGGTCTATGCATTTTTAAAAACACTCCTTTTCGCATTTCTATTAGCAACTATTCCTTCTTTTCATGGTTATTACATGAAAGGTGGTGCATTAGAAGTAGGTAAAGCCAGTACCACTTCTTTTGTTTGGACGAGTGTTGCCATTATTATTGGAAATTATGTTTTAACCCAATTACTCCTGAGCTCATGATAGAAGTTACCAGTTTACACAAAGGTTTTGACGGAGAAGCAATTCTAAAAGGGATCACTACCACATTTGAACGCGGCAAGACGAACCTCATTATTGGAACCAGTGGTAGTGGAAAAACAGTTTTCCTAAAATGTCTCTTAGGGTTATTTACTCCAGAAGAAGGCTCCATTTTGTACGATGGGGTTTCCTATACAGAATTATCAGCTCAAGAACAACGGAGTTTACGAGAGCAAATGGGTATGGTTTTTCAAGGAAGTGCACTATTTGATTCCATGACGGTAGAAGAAAATGTCATGTTCCCGCTGCAAATGTTTACCAAACAAAAAAGACCAGAAATGCTGGAGCGCGTGCATACCGTTCTGGAACGAGTTAATTTAGAAAGCGCACATAAAAAACTTCCTTCCGAAATTAGTGGAGGGATGCAGAAGCGGGTCGCTATTGCCAGAGCGATTGTAACGCGACCTAAATATTTATTCTGTGATGAACCAAATTCTGGTTTAGATCCAAGAACTGCTATCGTGATTGACAACCTTATCAAGGAAATTACCGAAGAGTACGATATTACAACAGTGATCAATACCCATGATATGAACTCTGTGATGGAAATTGGAGAAAAAATCGTTTTTCTTCAAAAAGGACATCTAGAATGGGAAGGTGATAAAAGTCAAATTTTTGTAACAGATAATAAAGCGGTTACCGATTTTGTCTACTCCTCTAACCTATTCAAAAAAGTACGCGAAGCACAGTTAAAAGGGCTCTGATCTAGCTAGTTCAGAGTTATGAGTTCAGAGTTCAGCATTATGAGTTTTTTTGGGCGTCCGGGCGGGCTATACACTCCAACTCCTCGCTCCTCCGGGCTGCGGGGTTTCCACTACTATCCCTGACGCAGAAAAAGGTTAAATTCCCTAATCCCTACTAATACGACACGCGGCACAAAACGACTACTCCACTAACAAGGTATCCACCTTCATTTCTGCGGTGATCCATTCTCGTAGTTTTGTTTCTCTAAGCTGATTCAGGCTATCCGTGACTTTGAAACGCCAATTGGGAAAGATCACCTTTAGCGTATCCACTTTAATAAAATTAGAATTCACCACTTCTCCATAACGTAAGCTTTCTAAATCTGGAAAACGAATTTTGGCATCCTTAGCAATGGAGGCAAATGAAAAACGCTCCGGATGTACTTTTTGCATCGCAACTAACTCCCCTTGCAAGCTATCAATTTTTGATTTCAAAGCACTTACTTGTGTGTTTAAGGCTTCATTCGTATTTCCAAGTCTATCCAATTCATCAATTGCTCTATTGTACGCTTTGGACACCTGATCAATACCTCTGGACTTATTCCCACGTATCATGAGCGCAAAATCACTGATATTATCATAATTCTTTAACTCATTTTGCAAATCTGTTACTGTCGCATCCGTTATTTCGCCATCAAAATACAGTTTAATCGACTTATTTTTATAATCATAAATAGGTTTACGCAAGTATAATTTTTCATTACCGTCTACTTCTACCTGCATAAAATTTTCATAATCACCTCGTGCCTTACTTTCGTTCAATGTAGTCACAAAAGTCCAGACTGCTGGTATCATTACCAAAATAGCTAAGGATGATGCAATTCTCGCTATAAACTTTCGCTTTGCAGAATTCGCATAACGTTTCATTGGAAACTTTAATACTTTGAGCACTATAAATGTAGCCAACCCTATAAAAATGGTGTTGATGGTAAATAAATACATCGCTCCCAATGCGTACAATGGTTTACCTATAGCTAATCCAAACCCTACAGTACACAAAGGAGGCATCAAAGCAGTGGCAATAGCTACCCCAAAGATCACACTAGCAATGGTTCCTTTTTTAGTTCTAGCAATAATCAATGCCAATCCACCAAAAAAGGCAATCAATACATCTCTAATATCAGGTTTGGTTCGCGCTAATAGCTCTGAAGATTCTACTTTAAGAGGAAAAAAATAAAAGAATAAAAAAGCGGTAAGCACACTGAGTACTACCATCACCATAAAATTAACAAAAGACTTGCGTAAGGTATCAATATCATTGACCGCGATAGACATTCCCATTCCCAAAATCGGCCCCATCAATGGCGAAATTAACATGGCACCAATCACTACCGGAATAGAATTAGCATTGAGTCCGATGGATGCCACAAAAATAGAGCACACTAAAATCCAAGCAGTAGCTCCTTTGAATGGAATATCCGCTTTAATCAACTCGATAGTACTCTCCCGATCCGTATCATGCCTAAAGTCCAGCAACTCCTTAAGAAAGGTCCTAAAACTAATCCACAGCCCTTTTGCATCTTGTCGGACTGCTGCTTTTTGTTCAGCTACTTTTTGATCTTGCTGCTCCTGTTTTATTTGTTCTTGCTTTTTGTCTCCGTTAGCATCATTCTTGCTATCCCCCATACGCTATTTTTTTAGATATACTTTTCGCCAAATAATTCTTTTACTTGTTGTCGCGTTGCCTTAATCTCTTGTTCTTTCGCTTTTGGATATACCATTAACACTTCTTGTTCATCAACGATAATATAATCTTCCAAACCTTCGACTACTACAATTTTATTCGTATCTGTTTTGATCATATTGCCTGTGGCATTAGTTGCCAAAACCCTAGCATTGACAACGGCATTCTTATCATTGGAAGGTTGTCCCTGTTCTAATTTATCATACAAGGACCCCCATGCTCCCAAATCATTCCAGTCAAAGGTTGCGGGCAATACATGTACGTTTTTTGCATGCTCCAAAATAGCATAATCAATAGAAACATCTTCTGCTTTTGGATAATTTTCTTGGATAAATTCTGGTTCCTGTAAGGTATTATAGGTAGAAATACCTTTGGCAAACAAAGCTGTCATTGTAGGTTGAAATGCTTCAAATGCTTTGATAATACTATTTACACTCCAAATAAAAATCCCGGCATTCCACAAAAAATTTCCTGCTACTATAAATTCTTTAGCGGTTTCATAATTCGGTTTTTCCCGGAATTGCGCTACTTTCTTTACGGGGGTCGCAGCCGCTTTGTCATATTCTATATAACCATAGCCCGTATTTGGAAAAGTAGGTTGTATCCCTAATGTCATTAGTATATCATCCTTAGTACAAGCCTCAAAACAGTGTTCCAAATTATTAGCAAATGCTTCTTCATCTTCAATCCAATGATCACTTGGCGCCACAATCATTTGCGCATTTGGATTTTCTTTTTGTATTTTGAGCGCTGCATATAAAATACAGGGTGCCGTATTACGCATTGCAGGTTCCGTTACCACTTGTCTTGGCTGAATTTCTGGTAATTGCTCCAATACTAAATCACTGTACCGTTCATTGGTTAAAATCAAAATATTTTGCGGCGGAATACTTTTTGTCAACCTACTATAGGTACGTTGTATCAACGTTTGCCCAGTACCCAACATATCATGAAATTGCTTTGGAAAATCCACCTTGCTCACCGGCCAAAACCTTGATCCTACACCACCAGCCATAATAACGGCATAATAATTTTTATCCATATACTTTTAATTCAATGCTTTTTTGATCAATCTTGTAACAACTCTACCTCTGCATTTGGACTAAAAAGATAGATTCTACCACTTTCCAATTCCAAACACTCATACCTTTTTACTCGCTTCTTTCCTTTCTTAAAAAACTTTCCATTATGGATTCTAAATACGCTTCCCATAGGTAATTCAAAGATATAGTTTTTATCATTAGGTGGATCAAATTGTTTTAATGCAATAGACAGCTGTGCGTCTGTATCACTACTCGCTTTAGGATTTCTAAAATGATTAGCAATTAGAGGTAATAATTTGGAGGGAAAAATCTCTGGATGAATATATGGAACCATTAATTGTTGAAAAGTATGTTTCCATTCCACACCATGAGGCTTGATGTTACGCCCATATTTCTGAAAAGCGACCAAATGCGCTATTTCATGCACCAGTGTAATAAAAAAACGATACGGGTTGAGATTGGCATTGACGGTAATTTGATGCGTACCATCTGGCATTTTACGATAATCGCCATGCCGGGTGACACGCTCATTAACAATCTTGAGATGCACTCCGTGTTCAACAATCATATCAAACAATGATGTTACTGCTCTTTCGGGAATGTATCTGGCTAAGATGTCTTTCATATGTTTTTGTCTAAAAATACTTATGGCGTACTACTAGAAACCTCCAATACCTTTCCATTATAAAACTTATTCCCTTTTAGGGAAAAATCATATATATATGATGCCATTTCGGTTGCAGACAAGGGTGCTTTGTAACCAGGAAACGCTTCTTCCAGCATTTCGGTCTGAACCGCCCCAAGTGCTAGGACATTGAATGCAATCCCTTGCTCTTTATACTCTTCTGCCAACACCTCACTCAAAGTACTAACAGCACCTTTACTAGAACTATAAGCGGCTAATCCAGGGAATTTTGCACTTCCTCGCACTCCACCTATACTGCTTACAGTAACCACATGACTCCCGGATTTCTTGTATGGCAAAAGTGCTTTTGTAACGGCAGCTACACCAAATACATTTACCTTATATACCGCTTCAAAATCTAAAGTTGTTAACTCCTCAAAAGGCTTATTAATCAACTTCCCAGCATTATTTATAAGAATATCCACGGCACCCCACTCATCTTCTACAAAAGAAGTCAATTTTTCCAAATCATCAGACTTTTCTATATCAAATGAAAAAGCACTAATATTCTCATGTTCCAGTGCTTGTATTGGCTTATCATTACGCGATAGTGCTAATACTTGATGTCCTGCATCCGCAAATAAACGGGCTAACTCAAAACCTATACCTCTGCTTGAACCTGTGATTACAACTTTTTTCATCATTATTCTTTGTTAAGTATAATTTCTTTGGTTTCAGCATTGACAAGTCCCTCTATAGCTACAGCACAATCATGAATCAAATCAGCCATATGAGAAAAATCCAATTCTGAAGCTTCATCATCTACATGATGATAATAGGCATAATTGGTAAAATCAAATGTAGAAATCGTCTGACAAGGCACATCAAACTCTTGATAAAAAGGATAATTATCACTTCGCTTGAACAAATTAAATGCTTTCGCTTTAGGCAAAAAGCCAATTAATTCTTGTCCAGCATATTCATTAAGTTTTGCAGCCATATTAGAAGTTTCATACCCGGTAATATAGGCTTTATGTGATTTCCCTTCCAAAGGCACTCCTATCATTTCAAAATTGACCATGGTATAAAGGTCTATACCTTTTTCTTTAAGTTTTTTTGAAAGATGCTTAGACCCGAGCAATCCTTTTTCTTCTGCTCCAAAAAGCACAAACAACATACTTCTTTTATTCGTTTGTTTCTCCGAAAAATATTTTGCCAGTGCTATAACCGCTGCGCTACCAGCCGCGTTATCATTAGCACCATTGGCGATGGTATCATCACCCACTTTTTTTGCCGTACCAATGTGATCATAATGTGCCCCCAAAATCACAAATTCTTTAGCAAGTTCTGGGTCATTCCCTTTTAAATAGCCAACAACATTTTGCGTCGCAATTCCAGAAACATCAAATATATCTTGATAGGAGTCAAAATAGGGTGAGACATGGTTTTTTTTGAACACATCTTCAACGTACTTAGCAGCATCAGCCAAACCTTTGCTGCCCGTATCCCTTCCTTCGAGTGTGTCAGACGCCAAAAACTTGACATAACTTTCAACTTCCTTACCCAGCAAATTACTATCATCTGCTACTAAGACTGTCTCAAAAGTCTTATCATTTACTATTGCCGGTTGCAGTTCAACTTTCTTCGTTTCTTGGGCAAAAACAATTAGTGTTTTAAAGAATGTAACACCAAAAAAAACTTTTACAAGGTCATTTTTCATACTACTCATTTTTTGATCTAATACCTAAAAAGCCCGCCTTCAATTCGAATGGAGGCAGGCTTTTCTATGTTATCTAATCGATATTAATTATTTGTTATGCCAACATCGTTACTGGGTTTTCCAAATAGGTTTTTAATGTCTGCAAAAATGCTGCTCCAGTTGCTCCATCAATTGTTCGATGATCACATGCCAAAGACAATGTCATGGTATTTCCAACAACAATTTGTCCTTCCTTCACTACGGGCTTTTGTACAATTGCCCCTACGGATAAAATAGCCGAATTCGGTTGATTGATAATACTCGTAAACGAAGTAATTCCAAACATTCCTAAATTAGAAACCGTAAAAGTACTACCACTCATCTCCGCAGGAGTTAATTTTTTATCTTTTGCCTTACCCGCCAAACTGCGAACATTTTGTCCAATCTGAGTCAAACTCATCTGATCGGCAAATGGTAATACCGGAACCACTAATCCATCTGGCACGGCTACTGCTACCCCAATACTAATATGCTTAGCGATTCGGGTTACATTATCAGTCCACTGTGTATTTACTTGCGGATGTTTGCGTAATGCCATAGCACATGCTTTGACCACCATATCATTAAATGATACTTTGATATCTGGTATAGCATTGATCTGCTTACGCGAAGCCATTGCTGTATCCATATCTACCTCTAAAGTAAGATAGTAATGCGGTGCACTGAATTTTGAATTTCCTAAAGACTTTGCAATTGCCTTACGCATTTGCGAATTCTTCACCTCTTCAAATGCCTCTTCACCAACTGGAACATAGGGCGCCGGAGCTGGAGCTGAAACAACTTTATCAACAACTGGAGCACTTGAAGCCGCCGTTACTGGCGCAACTGTAGCACCAGGCTTATACGATTCTACATCTTTCTTTGTAATTCTTCCATTCTCACCACTTCCCTTGATTGCTGCCAGATCATAACCTTTCTCAGCTGCAATCTTCTTAGCCAATGGAGAGGCAAAAATTCTTCCACTTGAAGTTGTTGTTGTGGGTTTAGCTTCAGGAGTTGCAACTGCTTCTGAAGACGCTACTTTAGGAACTTCTTTAGAAACAGTAGCTGCACTTTTTGTTACACCATCTTTTAGTCCAGAAACATCTGTTCCTGCCGGTCCGATGATCGCTAATAGCGCATCTACAGGTGCCGTTTGCCCTTCTTCTATACCTACATGTAATAGCGTTCCATTATAAAAGGATTCGAATTCCATGGTTGCCTTATCCGTCTCAATTTCAGCAAGAATCTCTCCTTCTTCAACCGTATCTCCTACTTTCTTTAACCAGGTCGCTACGGTACCTTCTTCCATGGTATCACTTAGCCTCGGCATCGTGATTACCTCAACACCTTCTGGTACTTCGGTTGCTGTGGCCGACTCCGTTGGAGCTGTTGTTTCAGGAGTAGCTTCCGCAGCAGGTTCCGCTGTTCCTCCTCCATTTAACAATCCAGAGATATCTTCTCCTTCAGTTCCTATAATACATAATAGCTTATCAACCGGTGTGGTCTCTCCTTCTTCAATCCCAATATGTAACAATGTTCCTTCATAAAAGGATTCAAATTCCATTGTTGCTTTATCGGTTTCAATTTCTGCGAGAATATCACCTTCTGCTACTTTATCTCCCACGTTCTTTAGCCATGTTGCAACGGTACCTTCTTCCATGGTGTCGCTCAAGCGTGGCATATTAATTACTTCTGCCATAATCTATACAGGTTTGTGTGCTAAAAATGGATAATCTTCTTGTTCATAAACCATGTCATACATTTGTTGTTTTTCTGGAAATGGCGATTCTTCAGCAAATTTCTGACACTCGGCAACGCGATCTTTTACAGCCTTATCAATTGCTGCTATTTCATCATCTGTTGCATATTTTTTCTCTTTAATGATATCTAAAACTTGCGTAATTGGATCGATCTTTCGATACTCCGCAACTTCATCTTTTGTACGATATTTTTGTGCATCACTCATAGAATGCCCTCTGTATCGATACGTCTTTAATTCCAAAAATGTAGGCCCATCTCCTTTTCTAGCTCTGGCAATTGCTTCGTCAAAAGCTTCCGCTACCTTTATTGGGTTCATAGCATCTACTGGGCCACATGGCATCTCATACCCATGCCCTAATTTCCATATGTCGGTATGGTTTGCAGTTCTGGCCACCGAAGTACCCATTGCATATCCATTATTTTCTACACAAAAAACTACTGGAAGTTTCCAAAGCATTGCTAAGTTGAAAGCCTCGTGCAAAGATCCTTGTCTTGCTGCTCCATCTCCAAAAAATGTCAATGTAACCGCATCTCTCTTATGATACTTGTCCGCAAATGCTAATCCGGCACCTAAAGGAATTTGTCCTCCAACAATACCATGACCTCCATAAAAACGATATTCTTTAGAAAAAATATGCATAGAACCTCCCATTCCTTTGGAGGTACCTGTAGCTTTTCCATACAACTCTGCCATTACGCGTTTTGGATCCTCGCCCATACCTATTGGCTGAACGTGATTACGATAAGCTGTAATCATTTTATCCTTAGTAAGGTCCATTGCATGCAAAGCCCCTGCTAAGATGGCCTCTTGACCATTATATAAGTGGAGAAAACCTCGAACTTTTTGTTGGATATATACTTGGGCAAGTTTGTCTTCGAACTTTCGCCAGAAGAGCATGTCTTCATACCATTTAAGATAGACTTCTTTAGTGATCTTTTTCATTAGAAATGTTTGTCAATAATTCTGAGTAGCATATTTAATAGTATTCAACGAATGATAAAATACCAAGCCACTCTTTCAAAACGAAACACAAAAATAAGGTATTCCCCCCTAATGAAAAAACAGATTACTATAAAAATGATTTAAGATTTTCTTAGTATTAAAAATAACTATTTTTAACATCAATTACCCTTGACAAAAAACCCACTTTGTTTTGATTTATTGTCAAAACCAAACGCGCTATTCGCACGTTCTAAATCAACGTAAAATTGACTCCCTAATTTGAAAAATTATGATCATTGATTTCGTTCATTTAAAAGCACCAAAAAATCATAATATTTAGTTAACTCAACACCAACCCCTTACCCCTGGTATTGTTTAACCATAATCCATTTTTGTACACTTTTTATCTCAAAAAACAATTTAAAAACCACATAATCAAATAATTAAATAAATAAAAAAGATTGTGGGAGGAAATTAAAAAGCTGCTTTTTATCGATTTTTTCTAACTCTTAGCGATTTTATATAGAAAAGACACCTGATATGTCAGCTATTATTGTATTTTTGTCTCGTTATAATTTTAGAAGATAGGCATTTACAGCTAAATCAACAATCATTAGATTTAATTGGAATATTTTGTTACCCCCTAATCTATTAGACAAAGAATTTAATTTAATCATTTTTATGAAATCATTCTACACAATAATGTATTCAAAGGCAACTTTGATAGCTTTAGTGTTATACTTAGGTTTTAACAGTATTACATACGCCCAAAACATATCACTTAGTAAATCTACGTTACAGAATACCAACCTGTCTCAGCCGACTTCGTTAGAATTTGGTCCAGACGGTAAGCTATATGTCGCTGAGCGCTTTGGCAAAATATGGCAATACACCATCGAACGTGATGACGCAGATGCTGGAAGTGGCACCTACACCGTAATGGAAGGAACAAAAATAGAAGCTATTGTAAACAATACTCCTAACCATTCTGATGACGGAACTTTTATTACCGATACAAAACGTCAGGTAACTGGAATCGCAATGGCCGGAACTGCAGAAAACCCTATCATTTATGCGTCCTCTTCCGATAGTCGCGAGGGTGGCAACACGAAAGGAGATCTGAATCTTGATACCAATTCGGGCATCTTACATAAACTAGAATGGAATGGAAACGCTTGGATTAAAACGGATTTGGTTCGTGGACTTCCTAGGTGTGAAGAAAATCATGGATCGAATGGTCTCGATTTATTTGAAAAAGATGGCGTATCATATATCCTATTGCAACAAGGTGGACATGCGAATCAAGGCGCACCAAGTAATAAATTTGCTGGTACTCCGGAATACTTTTTGTCTGGAGCACTTTTGATCATTAACCTAACACAATTGGAGAGTATGCAAGTGTATACAGATCCAAGGTCAAATTCTCAATATGTTTATGACCTTCCTACAATTAATGATCCAGAAAGAGAAGATATAGACAATACACACCCTGAATTCCCTTATCCTCCAGGACATCCAATGTATAATGCAACGATTGATATCCGAGATCCTTTTGGAGGAAATGACAGTTTTAATCAAGCTTTTGCAGAAGCTGGTGGACCCGTACAGATTTTCGCCCATGGATTTCGAAATGCCTTTGATATTCTTATAAAAGAAGATGGTAAAATATACACCGTTGATAACGGTCCTAACGGGACTTGGGGAGGACTTCCTTTAATCTACAACAATGGGATCTTGAAAGGAAACCAAAATGAAGTGCCTTTAGAACCAGAAAATGGCGACTATCTTACCAACGAATTTGAGATCAATACTGGCGTAACTCATGGCGATGCTTTACATTATGTGGGCACTATTGATGATGCTCCTGAGACGTATTATGGAGGACACCCAAAACCCATAGCAGCATTCCCCAGTAGAGCTGGTATTATTAAATTCACCGAAGTGGTAATAGACGAGAAATCAGAATGGGTGGAGGTTAATAGAACGGATCTTGCAACAACACTCGTTGGTGTCTCAGGATATTTCAAAACCTCTTTTGATCTTACCGATTTTCCAGATAACCCAAGAGTGGGAAATCATCTTGCTGGGAAAATTGACAATCCAGATGTAAACATTCTAGACATTTATAGCGAATCCACCAATGGTCTTTGTGAATATACCGCTTCTACCTTTGACGGTGCACTAAAAGGAAATATACTTACCGCTTCGTTTGATAATAATATTCGAAGATTTGAATTTGATGATGATGGAACTACACTCATAAATAAACAAGATGAGTTTGCAAATGGCGGGGACAAAGGTGGGACACTTGACATTACTACTATTGGTGATGGAAAAGCTTTTGCTGGAACGGTATGGGTGTCCGCTATATTCGGAAATAAAGTACTCGTATTTGAACCTGGTAATACAATTTGTATTCCAGTTACCGACCCTGAATTTGATCCATTAGCTGATTATGATAGTGACGGCTATACCAATCAAGATGAAATTGATAGTGGTACCAATTATTGCTCTGCAGGAAACGCCCCGCAAGACTTTGACAATGATTTTATATCAAATGCTAACGATCTTGATGATGATAATGATTCGATTCCAGATCTACAAGATGCTTTTGCCATTGACCCTGATAATGGAACGACACTAGACTTACCCGTATATCATCCCTTTTGGAATTTTGATCCTGGCACTGGTTTTCTAGGACTCGGTTTTATGGGCCTTATGGTGGATCCTTCTGGAAACACCAACTACCTTACACAATTCGACACCGAAAACATGTCCTTTGGTGGAGCAGCTGGAAAAGCTTCAATTGATTTTGTCCCAAAAGGCACCGCTAGAGGAGCAAGCAACACGCAAGAATACGCCTTTCAATTTGGCGTGAATGTTGACAGCAACTCTGACCGATTTACAGTACATGGTCGACTAGAATCTCCATTTTTTGCAACGGATGGTAATCCCAACATGCCAATAGAAAATCAGGCTGCTGGTATTTATATCGGTAACGGAGACCAAGACAACTACCTCAGTGTCCAATTGCAAAATGGCACAAGTGCAACGGATGAAATTAGCGGTATTGAGGTCTTAATAGAAGAAAATGGCATTATTACTGCACAGAATATAACGGATGTTCCAAATATTTTAGACGCTACTAATCTGGATATTTACATTTCTGTTAACCCGCAACTTAACACCGCACAAACTTTCATTTCTTTAAATAATGGTGCAACTATTATGGCTATTGGTAATGCTTTATCCTTACCATCTAGTTTTTTAGACCCTAATGACAATAAAGGACTTGCTGTAGGGATTATTGCCAGTGCAGATGGAGCTACTGCTCCTTTATTTGTGGCTGCATGGGACTTTATCAACATTACAGAAGATCAAACTGGAATAATTGAAGCCAATCCTGCTTCTATTGATTTCAATGTTGTATCAAAAGATGCTGTAACCTTAGAATCTTCTATAGTATTAAGTAATCAAAGTGGTCCAGGTGATCCAGAAATAACAATTACTGATCTCACATTTACTGGAGC
>CAZYRG010000025.1:17489-22816 GCA_964650425.1 uncultured Flavobacteriaceae bacterium | reverse complement strand
TTATGAGTTATGAGTTATGAGTTATGAGTTATGAGTTATGAGTTATGAGTTTTTTCGGCGTAGCCGAAAAAACCTTAAAAAAACTAGACTCTGAACTCACAACTCTGAACCTGATAGTTATCTATTTCTCCAGAAAAAAGGTGTAAGCAGAATCAAAACAGTGAACAACTCCAATCGCCCGATTAGCATCAGGAAAGAACACCACCATTTGCCGACATCCGGGAGTGCATCAAAATTGTTTACGGGACTCAACTTCCCTAAGCCTGGCCCTACGTTACCCAACGATGTAGCTGCTCCACCGATCGCTGTAACAAAATCCATCCCAATAACCCCCAAAAACAAGGCGCCAATAATAAAGGATAAGAAATAAAGAATAAAAAAGCCCAAAATATTAAATACAATCTCCTTGGATATTGCTCTAGAATTGTACCGCACTGGTAAAACTGCATTAGGGTGCAACGTACGCTTGAACTCCAAAATACCGTTTCTAATCGTAATTAAATGTCGCATTACTTTGATTCCTCCAGAGGTTGACCCTGCTGATCCTCCCAAAAAGAATAGCCCAAAAAAGAAAATCGTCAAAAAGGGCGTCCACATCGTAAAATCAGCACTTACAAATCCGGTGGTTGTAATGACCGCCAAAACTTGAAATAATGCATGGCGAAAGGCACTTTCTTCTGCTCCCCAAACCATTGGATGGTCTATCGAACTAATACTAACATCTGCTTGGAAATAAATGATACAGGCTGCAATTCCTGTAAATATGAGTACAAAAAAGGAATACAACTTGAATTCTTCATCTTTGATAATTTTTTGCACTTTTCCTTTAAACCCAAAATAACTCAATACAAAATTTGCTCCCGCTAAATACATAAACAAGATAATAATATATTGAATCATAGGGGTATCATTCCAATATGCTACGCTAGCGTTTTTGGTAGAAAACCCACCTGTAGACAATGTACTCAATGCGTGATTAATCGCATCAAAAAAGTCCATCCCTGCTAGTTTTAACAAGATAGTTTCTGCAACGGTATACCCCACATATATCAACCATAAACGCTTGGCTGTATCCGTAATTCTAGGGTGTAATTTATCTGTATTTGGGCCTGGCGCTTCTGCTGAGAATAACTGCATCCCTCCTATTCCTAACAGCGGTAGAATAGCAATCGCTAATACTATAATCCCCATACCACCGATCCAGTGGGTCATACTACGCCAAAAAAGGATCCCTTTTGGCACCGCTTCAATATCATTGAGAATGGAGGCTCCTGTCGTGGTATATCCAGACATTGTCTCGAAGAATGCATTGGTTACTGTAGGTATCGATTCTGAAAAAAGATAGGGTAGCATCCCACTAAGCGACATAAAAACCCAACCAAAGGTGACCACCATATAGCCTTCTCTCTTATTAATTTCTTTTTTATGTTCTCTCGTAGAAAACATAAATAGAATCCCCACGAACATGGTAACCAATGACGCGGATAATAAGTGTACGGTCACGCCATCGTTATACGCCCAACTCAATAAAACAGCAGATAACATAAAAAGCCCATTGCATAATAGCAATAGCCCCATGATGTATATGATAATTTTATAATTAAGACGATTGATACGACGACCCATACTAGAGGAACATTTTTTCTATTTTCTTAATAGATCTTGGCAAACAACATACTACGATACGATCTCCTGGTTTGATATAAAAATCTCCTAACGCAATAATTCCTTTTCCATCCCGAATGACACCTCCTATAATTGCAGAACGTGGAAAATCTAAGTCGATAATCTTGTTATTACACACTTCAGAATTTGGTTTTACGATGAACTCTAGCAATTCCGCATTCATGTTATTGAGTTTGGTCATTGCTACCACATCTCCTCGTCGGATAAAACGGAAAATATTATTTGCCGCCAATAACTTTTTATTAATCAGTGTATCGATTCCAATAGAGTGCGATAACTGAAAATAATCCATATTCTCTACCAACGCGATTGTTTTGGGGACACTTTTGGACTTGGCTACCAAACAGGACATGATATTGGTTTCTGAATTTCCTGTAACCGAAATAAAAGCGTCCATATCATGGATATTCTCTTCTTCTAAAAGTTCTACATTACGCCCATCACCGTTAATTACTAAGGCATTAGGTAGGTCATCAGCAAGATCAAATGCCTTGTCTTTATCATTTTCAATCAATTTCACTCGAAATTTGTGTGCACAAAGATCTTCTGCTGTTTTTTTACCGATACGACTCCCACCGAGAATCATCACATTTTTGATCTGCTCTTTGACTTTACCTGTCAATTTATAGAGTTCGTCCACACCTCCTTTTGAGGTTACAAAATATACTTGATCGCCTTCTTTGAACTTTGTATCACCACGTGGAATCAAGGTATATTGTGTACCAGCACGTTGTATAGCGATAGGCATGAAATGAAGTTCTGGAAAAATTTGCGCTGCTTCTCTAACGCTTTTACCGACAAATTGGGCTTCCGCCGAAAGGCTGGTTCCTACCATGGTCAGTGCACCTTCTTCAAATTCATAACTATCATGAAACGCAGACTGATTTAGCAATAATTCGATTTCACTAGAAGCCAAAGCCTCTGGAGAAATTAATTCATCAATCCCAAATCTGATAAAGCCTACCTCATCTTTATTATCAATAAACTCCGTATTCGAAATTCTGGCAATGGTTCGTTTGACGCCCATTTGTTTAGCCAAAACACATACGGTGATATTAGTGGTTTCACTAGAAGTAACACCAATCAACAAATCGGCTGTATCTACACGGGATTCTTTGAGTATATTAATCGAAGTTGCATCGCCTTTAATGACACGAATATCAAGATGTGAATTCGCATAACTAAGACTTTCTTTATCCGGATCTATCAAGGTAATATCTTGTGATTCGAAAGAAAGTAATTTTGCCAAATGAAATCCTACTTCACCTGCTCCGGCAATGATAATCTTCATAGTAACTATTTTGAAAAGGGTTTTTTCAATAAGCTTGTAAATAGCTATTGAAAAATGGACGCTTCGTCTTTTAATTTAAAAATAACGAAGCATTCTACAAATATAGATTAAATTTAAATCCTATAGTAATGTTAGTACTAATAATGTCTTTCTCCTTTAGATTCAAAAGGTATTTAATCTCCCTTACGTATTAAAAGCCTTTTAAATAGTCTTACGCTTTTTCCGAGCAAAACAACAAGTTTTTAAAATCACTTCACTTTAAACAACTAGGTTACCCTATAAAAAAAGCAATTAAAACTTTCTAAAAAAGCGATAACACACAAAAAATCACTTAAAATCAACAACTTAACACAAAAACTGTTAATTTATAGTTAAAAATAGTACTATTTTATACATAGTACCTGTTTAATAACATATCTTTGTAATGTAATTAAGTAACAATAATCAAAAAAAAACAATACCATGAGCAATTCAGTAAACAATCAAATCACTCAAAAAATGAACAATTCGAAAGGAACATTATGGAATTCGAAAAGAAGATTCAGATAACTTTCTTAAATTTTTAAAAAATCATTAATCAAAAAAATCATATCATGAGAAATTCAATAAACCATCAAATCACTCAAAAAATGAACAGCTCAAAAGGAGCATTATGGAATTCGAAAAGAAGATACCGCTAATTTCTTTTAAGCTTTATAATAATTCATCAATCAATAAACAATTTCAATTATGAGACCTTTCATCAATCAATCATTAATAACATCAAAAAGCGATATATTTCTTTCAAACCTTAAGAATAGTCAACGAATTCGCTGGTCTACGCCATTAGATTTTCAACAATCATAGTCATTCAAGCATTCGAAATACTATGACTAGCCATATTTTCTTATCAAAAGGATTCTAAATCGCAGCAGTTAATTTCAATGTCAACTGCTGCGAGTACTATAATGTAAGTCGTTTTTTATATTCCCGTGGCTGGTTTATACCTTAAAAAACCCAGCATGCTATCGCTATTTAAGAAAAATTCTGAATTCAGCATTGTAACAACTATCTTTGCTACAAAATAACACCCATGGCTGATAAGATCACACCCTATAAGGATGCTTCTCGAAGTAAAAAAGAACAGGTAGCGGATATGTTTGATACCATTTCTGGGAACTACGATGGGCTTAATCGCGTGATTTCTTTTGGCATAGATATCCAATGGCGCAAAAAATTAGTAAAACTTGTTAAGAAAACACATCCAGAACGTATTTTGGATATTGCTACGGGTACAGGTGATCTTGCTATTGCTTTATCAAAAACTGGAGCCAACGAAATTATTGGGCTGGATATTTCTCAAGGAATGCTCGATGTTGGGGTTAAAAAAATTAAAGAAAAAGAATTATCACATCTTATCGCTATGGTTAAAGGAGATAGTGAACAACTCCCTTATGAGGATAATCACTTTGATGCCATTACGGTAGCTTTTGGGGTTCGAAATTTTGAAAACCTAGAAAAAGGTTTATCCGAAATTTATCGGGTACTACGTCCTGGTGGAATTTTAGCCATTTTAGAAACCTCTGTACCAACTAAATCCCCTTATAAACAAGGATATAATTTTTATTGTTCTAAAATTATGCCTACCATTGGTCGAATATTTTCTAAAGATCAATCTGCATATGCGTATCTTAGCGAAAGTGCAGCTGCTTTTCCTTATGGAACGGCGTTCAACAATATTTTAAAGAAAATCGGGTTTAATACTGTTAAAGATAGGCCTCAAACGTTAGGTGTAGCTACAATCTACACAGCAACAAAATAGTACCATGAAGAACTTCTTATACCTACTACTACTCATTACAGTGAGTTTACAATCAGTAAATGCGCAATGGTTTAGCAAAGAACGTGTTTTGAACAATGAAAACTTTGACAAGAAACGTTTACGCTTTGGTTATACCTTGGGTTTTAATAGTTATGACTATAAAATCGAATATAACGAACGCCAATTTACAGAACCTAACCCACTAACAGGTGACGAGCGTAAGGATCTAATTATTGGAAAAGGTATTGGTTTTAATGTTGGGTTATTAGCGAATGTACGAATCAACGATTATTTTGACATCCGTTTTGAGCCAGGAGTCATTTTTCCAAATCGCGATATTACCTATCCAGACTTGCAAGACAGAAACTTTAGAGAAATTAAAGCTACTTATGTACACTTACCATTATTATTAAAAATCTCTACAAAACGTCTCAACAACTTCAAACCTTTTTTGATTGGTGGATTCTCTACCTCGATCAACTTGTCTAGTAATGAAGATAACCCTGATGATAACTCCGTTAACCAATTCCGTACTAAAACAAGTACGAA
>CAZYRG010000025.1:2743-17389 GCA_964650425.1 uncultured Flavobacteriaceae bacterium | reverse complement strand
AAGATAACCCTGATGATAACTCCGTTAACCAATTCCGTACTAAAACAAGTACGAATTATTATGAATTAGGATTTGGAGTAGACTTATACTTACCATATTTTAAATTCACACCATCCATCCGTGGTGTATTTGCTATGACGGATGAACTTGTACGAGATAACCCAGAAAGCTTTGACGGACTACCTAGCGAGTACACAGGGCAGATTGATAAGTTCTCCACGAGAGGAATCTTTATTAATTTTACGTTTCAGTAGTTTTATTGGTCTCAATTATAAGTTAAAACTATGCATTTTAACTTTAGGTTCTAAAAACTGTGATACATATTCAGTTTTCAGTAAACCATTTTGTACATCTAAGAACAGACAGAAACTGTTTACTAAGACTGCCTACTCCGGCTACTTTTATAGTACTCACGAATTTCTCTGTTATTTAAATCTACGGTACGGTATTTAAATCCATAATTGTTGAAGATATCGTATCATAAGAATCTTAAATACACCATGAGTAATTTAGTAATTTCATGATAACCAAGAAAGAACTATTATACGAAGAAGAGCGAATATTTTATTGATCCAAACGAATATACATCCGTTCATAATTACTGAAAAACATACGACTATTACCTACTGCTTTTGTATTCCGGAAAGCGCTTTTTCTGCCAATTGGTCTTTGACCACTACTAATCATATCCAAGGCTGCTTTTAACAAAGGCTCTTCAGGGTCTCCTAAGACACCAGCATTTGTTAAATCTTCTTCGAGCATAATATCAGGAGTTAACCCGTTATCATAATCGGTAAATCCAACTTTATTCAATGATTTTAGCACTAATGGCTGTATCGCATAGAAATGGTTTCTGTTAGCTCCAGAACGACCAAAATTATCTGAGTCATATAAGGTAATAGATGCTTGGTACTTGCCACTAGTTGTATCACCAATATGCACCACATCAATATATGGATCAAGACTATTAATAACCAATTCACTAGCAGATGCAGATCTACCCGTTGTAAGAATATATACTTTGGTTAAGTTAAGGCTATTGATACTAGCTCCATCACCTCTAATTTTATCTCTAAACACATTCGTAAGTCGTACAGGGTTGTTTTGTTGAAATTCATTTTGCAGGCGATCATTCCATTCTTCCGTAGAAAAAATTTCTCCTGTAAATTGTCCTGTGATCATAGATGATAAATCTATAGCTGAACTCACAGATCCCCCTCCATTATAGCGTAAATCAAGTACAAGATCAGTAATACCTTCTGCTTTAAAATTTCCGAATACTGTATTAAGTTGATTATCAAAATCTCCTATAAAACCACTATACATTAGATAGCCCACTTTTTTGTTAGATACGTCTATCACTTTATCAATAAAAATAGGATTCTCAGAATATTCTCTTTTGGTCAATGATACGGTAACTCCGTTTGGAGTTACGGTAGTTCCATCAAAGTCTGCTAACCCAATGGTATAGCTATTGCGTCCTATGAGTGCCGAAAAGTTTTCTTCGGTAATTTGTTGTCCATCTATAGTATTAAAAATATCACCACGTTTCAAACTACTATTAGAAGCATCTGTATCTGGCAATATCTGTCGAATAAAACCATAAACATTGCCCGAACCATCAGGATATTTTTTTAAGTTAAATTCCAAACCATTACTTACAGATACACCAGAGAAGAGCTTTTCTAACTCGATATAATTTGACGTAATAAAACTAAAACGATCCTGAGGTGCCTGTATCCCGTCATACAAAGATTCTGGAGAATCAAAGCTCTCTAAAAAACTATTAAGCTCTCCTACTGTTGTAAATCGACTATCTGCCAAATCTGGTACATCAGATTTGTATAGATAGAAAATATTCATTGCTTTCCAAATAAAATCTTTGATCTCTAAAGAAGATGCTGGTTGCAACTCATCATCCCTGTCCTTACAGGAAAAAACGAATACACTAACAAAAAATACGAGTATACTATATTTCAAAAATTTCATCTGCTATTGTTTATTATTAATTTGGAGGGTTCCTATCTACTTAACTCAAGAACAACTTATAAGTCTCATTAAAGCTAACTACAATGTCATCATTTTTAGTATATTTAACTGAGCTAAATTATGTTTTTTATCATATTTCGGTCGAATTTACCAAAAACTCCTTACACCAAAAATACAACTATTATAGCAAAATTCGTTATCATAGAAGTTTGTCAGGGAATTTTAGAAGAATACTGATACTAATTAATCATAACTACAAGAATTATGTTTAGGACGTATGTACTTTTTTTATGCATGTTTGTAACAGTTTTGGCTTTTGGTCAAAATACCTTTACCAAATACGAAAACATGGATGGTGTTTCCGCTATGGTAATGGATAGTAATATGTTTCGCTTATTGAGTCAAATAGATTTTAATAGCTCGGATCCCGAAACTAAAGCCTATCTGGAGCTGGTAGAAAACATTGAAAATGTCAAAGTTTTTTCTTCGGAAAAAAGTACCATTCGACAAAACATGAAATCAGATGTAAAAGCATACCTACAGGATACTGCACTAGAAAAGCTAATCACTTCAAATGATAATAATCAACACGTAGCGCTTTATGCGAAACCTTCAAAAATTGAAAATCATGTAAGTGAATTACTAATCTTTCTAGAAGGAACTACAGCATCTGACAATCAAAATACGATAGTCGTTTCTATTACAGGAAATATCGACCTTAAACAAGTATTCAAACTCGCCAAAGACTTAGATATACCAGGAAGCAGTACGTTGAAAAAACTTGGGGATTAGTCGCGCTTTACCCTATATTATAGGACTATTTGGTAATCGTAACACCGATCTCATTACCCTCACTAATGCGAAAATACCCAAAAGAGAAATTACTAGGGTTAGTCTTATTCACAACATTACCACGAACCACAGAAGAAGGTGTAGCAAAAGGACCTCTAATACCGTTCTCTCCACTTTGTTCTTGCAGTTTTTTGAAAAACTGCGCAAAACGCTCCTCTACTCCAAAGGCCGTAATAATCAACTCATCTCCTATATTTAAATCTTCATAAAAATAGGAAAACTCATAATTATTACCATTATAAAATTCATCATCTTCGATCAAAAAATTACCTACATCCAGATCTAGTAAATAAAAATTACGTCGCTCGGGATCATCCTGGAGGGTAATAATCACCTCTTTTTCATCATCATCAAAAAGTGTATTATCCCCCTGAACAGCACTCATCAATGTCCCAGTAGGCATCATCTCTGTAGTAGATTCATAAGTTTCGCCCTCATAAACAATGGTCAAGGTATAAGGAATATCAAAATCAGGCACAAAATTTGAAAAATAATTACCATCGCTCTCAAAATCTTCAAAATTATAGGTGATATTATTTACAGGATCACTGATACGCACCTCTGCTCCTAATGCTGGTGGAATTTCGTCAGCAAAAAATGGTGCAGATAAACTCAGCTTTACAATACCTTCACTTCGCGTTCTGGTTGGTTCAAAAAACCTATTAAAGGTAGCCTCTACTACCAGTCGAGGCTCAGCTTCTGGAACATCAACATCAACGACCTCCTCGCAAGAAATAGTCATAAAAAAAACAACGAATACTATAGCGTAATTAGTTATAAAATTTCTCATTTTTTTAAAATTTAAAATTATAAGTAACCGAAGGAACGATTCCGAAAATGGAGAGTTTTGTCGCTTCGTTTTTTCCCGTATCATTGTTCTCGGCAAATGTTATAGAGGCTGCATTTCTTCTATTATATATATTGTAAATTCCAAACACCCATTCCCCTCTCCAGCGTTTATTCTTCGTATTCCTTGGAGTTAGTGTGGCAGAAATATCTAATCGATGGTAGCTCGGTAATCTATTAGAATTACGCAAACTAAAATTTGGAATTATAATCGTACTAAATTCATATTGTGAATTAGGATAGGTTGTCGGCTGACCTGTTTGGTACGAAAAATTGGTATTAAAACGCCATTTATCGGATGCTTCATAAGACATGACCAAAGAGACATCATGTGTTTTATCATAGTTACTAGAGTACCAATCTCCAAAATTAATCCCTGGTTCAATGGCCGTTCTTCCTGGTGTACGCTCTTCAGAACGGGATAATGTATAAGCTAGCCATCCACTAAACTTACTATCACCAGTATTATTTTTGGTCAATAAGACTTCTAATCCATAAGCTCTTGCCTCTCCATTAAGAATCACCTGTTCGATAGCATCATTGGCAATCAAATCAGCGCCATCAATATAATTAATTCTATTTTTCACCTTTTTATAAAAAGTCTCTACCTGTAGCGTATATTCCGCATCCTTTATATCCTGAAAATACCCTAGAGCAACCTGATCTGCTAACTGAGGTTTTACAAATGGTCCGCTCGGTGTCCACACATCTAAAGGCGTAGGAGACGACGTATTAGAAAGCAAATGCAAATATTGTGCTATTCGGTTATAACTCGCTTTGATGGATCTATCATCTCCTAACATACAAGACAATGCTAATCTCGGCTCCAAGGTACCATAATCCTTGATAACACTGCCACTATTATCAACGGTTCCAATAGGGTCTGCGGCTTCATAAATACCAAAATCCTCATTATACAGTACTGCTTTGTCATCCTGATATTGATTGAGACTACGCTGGCCAAAACGCAAAAAGTTACTGTAACGCAATCCATACTCTGCCGTTAGGTTTTTGGTCAACTTCTGTTCGACACTAAAATATATGGCATTTTCTAAGGCAAATTTCTTAATCAATTTTGCAGGACTAATCCCTTCCCTGCCATCAATCGGGCTAATTTCGCCAGGATTAAAAGCGTGATACGTAGTATGCAAACCGTAATTGAATTTCAGACCATTGCCTAAGTAATGCTTTAGGTCATATTTGATATTTAGATTTTGAATCCCACTTTCCCAATCAAAACCGATAAAATCTATTTTGAGGCCGTAGAAATAATCACTATAGATCAACGATAGGTTAGAAAACAATTGGTCATTAAAAATATGATTCCAACGTAGGTTTAACACCGAGTTGCCATAAGTGTTAACAAAGTTTTCGCTTAGGCTAAAAACATCACGACCAAAATATCCAGAAAGTAATAAGGTATTTTTGTCATTGAGCTTATAATTAAGTTTGGTATTGATATCATAAAAAAAAGCAACATTTTCGTTGTCCGTAAGCTTCAAAAACAAATGAGCATACGAGCTACGCCCTCCTAACAAAAAAGAGCCTCGATCCTTGACAATCGGCCCTTCTAGTAATACCCTACTAGAGATCAACCCAATACCGCCATTGGCATGAAATTTTTTACTGTTTCCATCTTTTTGATAAATATCTAATACTGACGATACTCTACCACCATACCGAGCAGGAATACCACCTTTGTATAATTTTAAATCCTTAATAGCATCTGGGTTAAAAACCGAAAAGAAACCGAATAAATGTGACGAATTAAAAATAGTCGCCTCATCTAACAAAATCAAGTTCTGATCGGATGCTCCCCCGCGTACATTAAAGCCAGAAGCACCCTCTCCAGCATTGGTAACTCCTGGTAGTAATAATAAAGATTTCACTACATCTACCTCTCCAAAAACTACTGGCAATTGTTTAATCGTATTAATCGAAAGTTTATTAACACTCATCTCTGGTTTGCGAATACTTACTTTCTCAACATCCTCCACAATAACAACTTCTTCTAAATCAAAAGAAGCAATTTCTAAAGCGATATCCAATTTGGTATTTGCATCTAACGTGAGTTTTTTGACTTGATCTTGAAAACCTACAAAACTAAACTGTAGCGTATATTCCCCTTTTGGCAATGTAATGGAATAAAACCCATACTCATTAGTGATTACTCCCGTTTGCATTTCTGGCACTGCAACGGTAACACCAATCATGGTTTCATTTGTTGCTGCTTCTTTAATAATGCCACTAAGCGTATAGCGTTCTTGTGCCAGTAGTAACGACGGTAAAAACCCAAAGAATACTAGAAATCCAATAATTTTTATATGAAATTTCATATGTGTTTTTTACTTTTTTTTGATAGTCACACTTCGATAATACTTCGTGTAGGCTCAGTTAGACTCCCAAGAGGCATGGAACTTGCCTACAATCATAGTGAGGTGTATAAAAACTTAGCATAGCTTGTTATAATCGTTTTTTATTTAAAGATACACAATTATGTTTGATCGTAATAAATTAAAAAAACCTTAACGAACTAACGCTAAGGTTTTAATTATTATTAAAAAAATAACTTAAAGTTTTTCTAAAACTGCAGTATCCAAAACCTGATTAAATGTGGTTGACGGACGCATTGCCGCGGCTACTATTTCTGGATTTGGTTGGTAATACCCTTCCAATTCTACCGCTGCTCCTTGCGCATCATTCAATTCACTAATAATTTTTTCTTCGTTCTCTGCCAATGCCTTTGCAAAAGGCGTGAAAATCAATTTTAAATCAGCATCTTTATCTTGTGTTGCTAAAGCTTCTGCCCAGTATAATGATAAGTAATAGTGGCTACCACGATTATCTAACTCATTGACTTTACGGGAAGGGGATTTTTTATTTTCTAAAAATTGCTCTGTAGCACGATCTAACGCATCTGCAATGACCAACGCTTTTGAATTATTTGTAGTCTCTCCCAAATGCTCTAATGAAACCGCTAATGCTAAGAACTCTCCCAAAGAATCCCAACGTAAATGACCTTCTTTGTTAAATTGTTGTACATGCTTAGGTGCAGATCCTCCAGCTCCAGTCTCAAATAACCCGCCACCATTCATTAATGGCACAATAGATAACATTTTTGCACTAGTCCCTAATTCAAGAATTGGAAAAAGATCAGTGTTATAATCACGTAATACATTACCAGTTACAGATATGGTATCTTCTCCTTTTTTAATTCTTTCTAAAGAGAATTGTGTTGCTTTTATAGGAGATAGTATTCGAATATCAAGTCCTGTCGTATCATGCTCTGGCAAGTACTGTTTTACTTTTTTGATGAGTTCAGCATCATGAGCTCTATCCTCATCCAACCAAAAAACTGCAGGGTTGTTTGTCGCCTTTGCTCTATTTACAGCCAATTTTACCCAATCCTTGATCGGTGCATCTTTGGTCTGACACATACGCCAGATATCACCTTCTTCTACAGTGTGTTCTAACAATACATTCCCTGCTTGATCAACAACACGCACTGCACCACTACTAGCAATTTCAAATGTTTTGTCATGAGAACCATATTCTTCTGCCTTTTGTGCCATCAAACCTACATTAGGAACCGTTCCCATGGTCGTTGGATCAAAAGCACCGTGTTTTTTACAAAAATCTATGGTAGTCTGAAAAATCCCTGCATAACTACTATCTGGGATAATCGCTTTTGTATCCTGTGTCTTACCTTCTGCATCCCACATCTGACCCGCATTACGAATCATAGCTGGCATAGATGCGTCAATAATTACGTCACTAGGCACATGTAAATTTGTAATCCCTTGATCAGAGTTTACCATTGCCAATTTAGGTCGTTTGGCATATGCTGCATCAATATCTGCTTCTATTTCTTTTCTTTTACCTTCTGGTAATTTGTTTAGTTTATTTAAAAGATCTCCAAAACCATTATTTACCTCTACTCCTATCTCCTCAAACGTATTTTGGTGCTTTGCAAATACATCTTTGAAATACACCTCAACTGCATGTCCGAAAATAATCGGGTCTGAAACCTTCATCATCGTTGCTTTCATATGTAATGAAAGTAAGACATTCTGATCTTTGGCATCTTGAATTTCTCTTTCCAAAAATTCTAACAAGGCCTTTTTACGCATTACAGTTGCATCAATAACTTCTCCTGCCAATAATGGAGTACTTGCTTTTAATACTGAACTAGCACCACTGTTGTCTACAAATTCTATTTTTACATCTGTTGCGGAAGGAACCGTCACAGATTTCTCATTAGATCTAAAATCACCTTCTGCCATAGTTGCAACATGCGTCTTGGAACTAGCACTCCAAGCTCCCATCGAATGCGGGTTTTTCTTCGCATATTGTTTTACTGGCTTTGGTGCTCTACGATCAGAGTTTCCTTCTCGTAATACTGGATTTACAGCACTTCCTAATACCTTAGCATATTTTGCACGGATTGCTTTCTCTTCTTCGGTCGCTGGTTCTTCAGGAAAGTTAGGAACAGCATATCCATTAGCTTGCAATTCTTTGATCGCTGCTTTTAATTGCGGAATCGAGGCACTAATATTTGGTAATTTGATAATGTTTGCCTCTGGTGTTTTTGCTAAAGCTCCAAGTTCAGACAAAGCATCTGGATATTCTTTTCCATCCTTCACATAATCAGAAAGATTCGCCAAAATCCTTGCTGCAAGTGAGATATCTCTAGTTTCGACAGTAATATTTGCTGCTTTGGTAAAGGTTTGCACTATCGGTAATAGTGAATACGTAGCCAAAGCTGGCGCTTCATCAGTTTTTGTATAAATAATTTTTGATGTATGTACTGTCATGGTTTTTTATGGTTTAAAAATTTTTGGTAGTCTAACGAATGCTCATTTTATTTTAAACAAAAAACGTTATCGTTTCTTTCTTAAAATTCTAAAATTCCGCGTGCGAAGATACAAAATAAAGGTCGATTTTAACCATTAGAACTTACGGTTTTGGGCAAGAATTATGAATATCTTAAAATTTCGCAAAAATTCTACGAAGTTGAAAAATGTAATGCGTGATTTTTTGATTTGGTGAATTATGACCTGCTCATAGTTATTCTAAAAACGTTGTAATAAAATTCTTGAGCTTTTCATTAAGATCAAAATAACTTGCTGGCTCCCAATCCGCATGGCCGCCATCATATATGGTTAATTGGTGCTGCACTTGGTTAGCTATTAATTTTGCATCCAATCGCTCGTGTTGACTATTCGGAATCAAAGGATCTATATTTCCATAAAATGACACTACAGGGGGCGCCTGAGAATGCACCAAAGAAACTGGACTAAACTCTTCTAAAAAAGCGGTTTCCGGAATTCCTGCCTCACCTTGCAATGCTTGTAAAACATCCTTTATTTCTTTTGTTTCGGCCTCTAGGTATGCTGGGTCGGTAAAATCTACTGGCCCTACAATATTCGCGATCATCTTGATCTCCTCACTATTCGCCCTATCAAATCCATATAACATCCCTAAATGGGCGCCAGCACTAGTTCCTAAAATCCCAAACTCCGTACCGATTTGATAACTTGATGCCTTGGATTTTATATGTGCAAAGGCATTTTTAATATCTTCTCGCTGATTAGGAAAGGCTGGTACATCTGGTCCAGCTAATACATAATTAACATTTATGATAGCCAAATCAGGATGGTTTTGTTGTAAAAGTGTAACAAAAGCATTCATATCTACCTTATCTCCAGAGGTCCAACCACCGCCATGAATCAACACCATGGTTTTTGTCGTAGCCATATTTCGATTGGCGGGCAGATACACATCATATTTTTCTTGAGGGTGCTCACCATAGGCCACATCTAACAAAGATGTCATCGAATTCTGAGGTGGATTTGAATTCGTATCATTGGCTGTAGCATCATCTCCCCCGCTACACCCAATAAATACAAACAGCTGTAATAGTAGCAAGAATCCTGTATAAATTGTTTTGTAATACCTCATATCAATTATCTTTACACTACAGAACTCCTATGTTCCTATAGCTATTGTATAAAATACAAAAAAATGGCCTCGATAATTAAGCTTTATGAAGAAAATCCTAACCCGCGCGATATACAACGTGTGGTGGACGTATTACAAAAAGGCGGTTTGGTTATTTATCCGACAGACACCGTATATGGTCTAGGATGCGACATTACCAACAATAGAGCTTTGGAACGTATTGCCAAGATAAAAGGTGTCAAATTAGCCAAAGCGAATTTTTCTTTTATTTGTAAAGACCTCAGCAACCTTTCCGATTACGTGAAACAGATTGACAACAGTACTTTTAAAATATTAAAGCGTAGCTTACCAGGACCTTATACGTTTATTCTGCCTGGCAACAATAATTTACCTACCGTATTCAAAAAAAAGAAAACAGTCGGGATTCGTGTCCCGGATAATGCTATTTGTAAAGCTATTGTTACCGAACTTGGTAACCCTATTGTTTCTACCTCTATCCATGATGAGGATGAAATTCTAGAATACACTACGGATCCCGAATTGATCCTAGAAAAATGGGATCGCCTTGTCGACCTTGTTGTAGATGGCGGTTATGGCGGCAACAGCCCTTCTACTGTTGTGGATCTCACAGGTCATGAGCCTGAAGTCCTACGCGAGGGAAAAGGTTCTGTGGAGATTTTTTAATTTTCTAATGTAGAAATGTGAAAAATGTATCAATGCATCAATGTATCAATGCATCAATGTATCAATGTATCAATGTAAAAAATTAAAAATTGTTACATTAAATTTATTTGCAAATTACTACATTTTCACATTTACACATTAAAATTAATTATTACATTAACCTACCCTCTGCGTCGCTCTAACAAAATCATCATCATCAATCCTAGCATAATCCTATCATCATCGTCCGCATCCATCTGTGCTACTTTGGATAATTCGAAATGCCTTCCAAAAAACGATGCTTTTTTCTTCAATTCAACAATCTCTTTACCTTGTATATCTGTAACTGCATAAGATGGATTAAAGAAGTATCCCGTAAATACACCTAAAATCGGGACTTGCCCTAATAAAGAATCAAACACTTTGACCCATGCATTTTTTTCACTTACATGATATTGTATCTTCTGCTTTTCATCCACAATCTCGTAACTAGCTTTCCATATTGACCTCCAGCCTTTGCGAACAATCTTGCCAAACTCTTTCCCATCCGCATCAAAAAAAGCATAGGCTGTAGAAAAATCCAACCACTTATCTGCTCTTATCCTATAATTTGTTTTGGTTTTTGACTCGTCATTATAAATCAGAATATCCTCTTTGAGCTTGAACATCTTTTGCTTGACATAGGCTATCACATGACCACTTGCATCTGTAGCTGTAAAATCATTGGCAAAGGTGCCTATTTTGAATTCGAAATTGACTGGAAATTGGATGTTTTGCATCTAGGTTTTGGTTTTAAGATTATATATTTTTTAATGTACCAATTTGTTAATGTAACAATGTGCCAATTTATCAATGTACCAATGTAAAAAATGTAACAATGTATTAACTAATAAATACTGATCTTTTAATAGCACAATTACATTTTGTAAAAACGATTCCTACATTATAACATCAAATCATTGTTTTATTACTACATTAACAAATTGGTACATTAAACAAATTATTACATTTACACATTTTTAATTTAAATCACATTCACCTCAGCTTCTAACACAATACCAAACTTCTCCAAAACCGTAGCTTGAATTTTTTTGGACAGTGCCAATAATTCAGCTCCAGTGGCATTTCCATGATTTACTAATACCAAAGCTTGTTTATCATGTACTCCAGCATCGCCAAAGCGTTTTCCTTTAAAACCAGATTGCTCTACTAACCATCCCGCTGGAACTTTAACTTGATTCTCATCAACAGGGTAATGCGGCACATTAGGATGTTGTTTTTCTAACACCTTAAAATCGGTAATGGGAATCACTGGGTTTTTAAAAAAACTGCCACTGTTGCCTAATTCTTTTGGATCGGGTAATTTGCTTTGTCGTATCGCAATTACCGCTTTGGAAACATCTTGGATTGTAGGATTAGTAATTTGTTTATCCTTCAGCTCATTTTCTATGGCACCATATCCCGTTTTGAGCATATGATTTTTTGTCGTTAATCGAAAAGTGACACTTGTAATAATATACTCCCCCTTGACCGTCGTTTTGAAAATAGAATTTCGATAGCCAAAATTACACTCCGCTTTTGAAAAACGCTTTTGCTTTCCTGTTTTGATATGAATGGCTTCACAGTGCACAAAAGTATCTTTGAGTTCGACGCCATACGCTCCAATATTCTGAATAGGCGAACTTCCCACACAACCAGGAATTAACGATAGATTTTCTATCCCTCCATAATTATTCTTGATACAGTATTGTACGAACTCATGCCAATTTTCACCGGCATTGACTGTTAGGGTCACATGTTCCTCTGTCTGATTTTCTACTTGAACCCCTTTAATTGCGATATGCATCACCAAAGCATCCAAATCCTGCGTTAGTAACATATTACTACCACCACTCAAGACAAAAAACGGCTTGGTTGTTGTATTATTCATCAATACATGCAGTAGATCTTCTACAGAAGTAATCGAAACAAAATAAGTAGCTTTGGCATCAATCCCGAAGGTATTATATGGTTTTAGGGATTTGTTTTGCTCAATCAAAGGCATGCAATTTGGGTTTAGTTTTTACTAATGTAATTAGAAAATCTGAATTTTCTTTACAAGAATCACCGTATAAATGCTATTTACCTTTCACCAAGCAATTACTAGCTCCCAACCTCAACCGTTGAACTTTCTGAGCTTATCCGATTTGGATATGCTTTCATGGCTAACTTAAGAATATTTGTCGCTTTCTGGAGATCACCTTTATTCAACACATACGCAATACGTACTTGATTACGTCCTTCATTGAGGCTAGAATAAAATCCTGTAGCTGGCGCTACCATTACGGTCTCTCCATCTACATCAAATTCACTCAATAACCATTTAGAAAAATGATCTACATCCGTTACCGGCAACTCCACAATACAGTAAAACGCACCTCTTGGCGTTGCTACTTTGATCCCTGGAATTTCTTGCAAACCTGTAACCAGTGTATCACGACGTGACTTGAATTCTGCTACCGTAGTTTTATAAAACTCTTCTGGAACATCTAAGGCCGCTTCTGCAGCTATTTGTGCAAAAGACGGCGGACTCAAACGCGCTTGTGCGAATTTCATCGCAGTTTTGATCACATCTTTGTTTCTACTAACCATACATCCAACTCGTGCTCCACACATACTGTAGCGCTTAGAGACCGAATCAACCATAATGGCATGCTCTTTTAAGCGATCATCTTGGAGAATGGAATAGTGCTCAGAATCATCATCATAAATGTATTCACGATACACCTCATCTGATATGAGAAAGAGATCATATTTGAGTGCAATGTCTGCCAACTGCTGCATCTCTTCTTTGCTATACAAATACCCTGTTGGGTTACCTGGATTACAAATCAAAATCGCTTTAGTTTTATAAGAAATTAGTTTTTCAAAATCTGCAATTGGTGGTAATGCAAAACCACTTTCTATTGTGGAGATTACCGGAACTACAGTAACCGTAGATTGTGTAGAAAAACTATAATAATTGGCATAAAATGGTTCTGGAACAATAATTTCATCTCCAGGATCAGTAATACTATTCAAGGTAAAGGCTAATGCCTCACTCCCGCCAGTAGTTACTATAATATCTTCGCGCTCCGCTATAATATCATGCTTTTGATAATACAAAACTAACTTGTCGCGTAGACTCTCATTCCCGGCAGAATGACTATACTCAACGACTTCTAGATTGTGATTTCTTACTGCATCTAATGCAATCTGTGGCGTCTTGATATCTGGTTGCCCGATATTAAGATGATAAATATGCTTTCCTTCTTGCATCGCCTTCTCTGCATATGGAACCAATCTCCGAATGGGAGATTCTGGCATTCTACTTCCTTTTCTTGATATTATTGGCATTTTCGTTTTAAATAATTGGGGTCAAAGGTCTGAAAATTATTTAACAATTTATTGTGATTCCAAAATTTTTGACTTTAACACGCCTATCCTCTTCTGAATTCATTTAGCACAATAGCTGTAGCCGTAGCCACATTGAGGCTTTCTGTCTCTTGATTCACTCCAAATCGCGGAATTGTGAGTCGCTTATGTACCAAAGCCTCGATGGCAGGAGAAATTCCGTTTGCTTCATTCCCCATTACGAGTATCCCTTTTTGAGATAAGCTTTCCTGATAAATAGTACTGCCATTCATAAACGTACCATAAATGGGGAATTGCGCTTCATTGTCTTTTAAAAATGGTTCTAAATCTACATAATGTATTTGCACCCTGGTGATCGACCCCATAGTTGCTTGCACTACCTTAGGATTATAACAATCCACCGTAGCCTTAGAACAAATTAAGGTGGCGATTCCAAACCAATCACAAAGTCGAATGATAGTCCCTAAATTCCCTGGATCTCTTACATCATCTAGCGCAAGAACCAATCCATCCATAGCAGGTTGACTAGTTTGAGGAATTTCAAATACTGCTAATGCTAATTGTGGAGTCGTTAGAAAACTTATTTGCTTTAGTTCCTGCGGTGTAACTAGCACTATTTTTTGTTGGTCTTCCACTTCAAAAACCATTTCGGTTGTATAAAGCATTGACAAGATCATCCCAGCGTCCAAAAGCTCTTTAATCGTTTTCTTTCCTTCAGCCACAAACAAACCGTGTTGCTTTCGGTACTTTTTTTGATGTAAACTTTGTATTAATTTTTTTTGGCTTTTGCTAACCATACAAATAGTGTATTTTTGAACTCGGTTTAATAAATGGTTTAAACTTTTTTCATTTGCTAAAAATTAAACCCATTCACCGTATAAAACGTATTATTGAAACAGCTTTCAGCAAAAATATCATTTATTCTAGGAACTGTCCTCCTAA
>CAZYRG010000025.1:0-2643 GCA_964650425.1 uncultured Flavobacteriaceae bacterium | reverse complement strand
TTATTGAAACAGCTTTCAGCAAAAATATCATTTATTCTAGGAACTGTCCTCCTAATTATGTCATGTAATTCGGTTAAAAATGTATCTGATGGAGCGTATTTACTTACCAATAATGAAATCTATATCGATAGTGTAAAAACTTCAAAAAGTTTACTCAAAGAACAATTATATCAAAAACCTAATGTCAAAGTTGCGGGAATACCGCTGCGGCTTCATACCTATAATCTAGCACGCAAAAATCGGGATAGTATTTTTGATCATTGGTTATACAAAAAGCCGAATCGCGAAAAACACTTAATTAGCCTTTTATCAAAAAAACAATTGGATCGTTTACGAGAATCCGTACTCAACTTTAATACTTGGCTCAAAACTGCGGGAGAAGCCCCAGTTATCATTGATTCTGTCAAAACAGAACGATCCATAAAACGTTTAGAATCCTACTACTGGAATAATGGATGGTTCAATGTATCTGCAGATTTCAAAACTACACTTTCTGGCAATAAAAAAGCAGATCAGCAGTATTATGTCAACTTAAGACAACCTTATAATTTAGGAAACATCAACACTTCTATTGCTTCAAAAGTGGCGGACTCCATTTATCAATTACATACTAAGGAATCCTTATTAACTCCTGGAGAACGTTATAAAACTCTGGATATGGAAGGAGAACGTAATCGGATAACTAAAATTTTTAGAAACTCTGGTTTATATCATTTTGATCAAGATTTTATTAAGTTTGAAGCTGATACTGTGAATACAGATCACAAAGTCAATATTGATTTTCAAATAGTAAACAGACCAATTACAGAAGGTGATTCTGTAGCGCGTATTCCGTATAGAATTCATAAAATTAGCGGCGTTAATATAATCACAGACGGCAACTTTAAAAACAGTCAAAAAAGCTTCAGTGATAGTGCTTCTTATGATGGATATAAACTCTACAGCTATGAGCGCCTACGTTTTCGTCCAAAAGCGCTCACAAATGCCATTTTTATTCATCCAAATACGATTTACCGAGATCAAGATCGTTCACTCACCTATAATCAAGTGAACAATCTACGGATGTTCAAATATCCAAGTATAAGTTATCAGGCCGATCCAAAAGATCCAAATGGCTCTGATTTAATTGCAAATATTGTCCTCACACCATTAAAAAAATATGCTGTGAGCTTTGATTTTGACGTCTCTACCTCTACTATTCAAAAATTCGGAATTGGCTTTGGTGGTTCATTACTTGCCCGTAATGTATTCAAAGGAGCAGAAATTCTAGAACTATCAGGAAGAGGTAGTATTGGATCCTCTAGAGATCCTATACAAGAAGATACACGATTCTTTAACATTACAGAAATTGGAGCAGATCTAAAGTTAACAATACCAAGAATTTTGTTTCCTATAAATACCGATTGGGTTGTCCCTAAATCTATGTCTCCAAGGACTGCTATGAGCATTGGACTTAATACACAACAAAATATTGGTTTGGACAAACAAAATGTTACTGGTGTTTTTAATTATAACTGGAAATCCAGTATCCGTTCTACCAATCAAATGGATTTATTAAATGTACAATATGTACGAAACCTAAATACCAGTAATTACTTTAATGTATATGGAACCTCCTTAACAGGTCTAGAAGAAGTTGCCAATACACTTCCTGATGGTGTTTTGGATGCTCCACTAGATGCTCAAAATGCGGATCGTTTTATTGATGACGTACAAAGCGGACTGTACAATTCTTTTCTGAATTCGAATCAGCGACAACAAGTAGCTAATATTAATGAGCGGAAGGATCGATTAACAGAAGACAACCTCATCTTCACTACTAACTTCACCTATTTACGTAATAGCAAACAAAATCTTTATGACGAAGATTATTCACGTCTGCGAATAAAACTAGAATTAGCAGGTAATTTTCTCGCATCCATAGCAAAAGCTTCTGGTTTAGAACGAAATTCTAATGAGCGTTTTGATATTTTTGGTGTTGAATTCTCGCAATATATAAAAACTGAAATTGGATACATCAAACATTTTGATCTAGGACACAGAAATGTTTTTGCTATAAGAACTTTTGGTGGTATTGCGATTCCATATGGCAATGCAAATAGCATTCCGTTTGCACGAAGTTTTTTTGGAGGAGGAGCCAATGACAATAGAGGCTGGCAAGCCTATGACCTAGGTCCTGGAAGCAGTGGAGGCTTGAATGAGTTTAATGAAGCAAATCTAAAACTAGCTTTTAACTTAGAGCATCGTTTTAATATTGCTGGATCTCTGTATGGTGCATTATTTGCTGATATCGGAAACATCTGGAATATTTCAGACAATGAAGAAGAGGAAACAGCTACTTTTGACGGTATCGAGGATCTAAAAGAGTTAGCAGTAGGTAGTGGTTTTGGACTCCGTTATGATTTCAGTTTTTTTGTTTTTCGTTTGGATTTAGGCTTCAAAACGTATAATCCAGCTTTTGACGGAGATAATCGTTGGTTCAAAGGATACAATTTTTCTGAGGTAGTCTACAATATTGGTATTAATTATCCTTTTTAAAACAACAAGGTGGTTTACCTACCTCTCTCTCCCTTACTTTTCAAAAAAGCATTAAACCCGTTTTATGCATTAGAAAATCTATTACATCTTGAAGCTACTGCAAAT
>CAZYRG010000024.1:0-22885 GCA_964650425.1 uncultured Flavobacteriaceae bacterium | reverse complement strand
TATTGTTTCTAAAAATTTAAGAATGTCATAGGTGATTTTGAAAAGAGTATTCATAGGTTTTCTTTTTAAGAAAATTTTAGAAAAAACTATAACACCCTTTTTTCAGAGTTTTTGACTAATTTAAGACCAAAGCCTTATTGAAAAGCACAACGCTTTTTTATTCCAAACTTATTTTTTAACAAGCTTGAAAGTTTGTCTAGTATCTCCGGATATTATATTCATTAAATATATTCCACTAGAAAAAGTGCTAAAGTCTACAGTAGTGTTATTCATATTGTTTTCTCTACTAAAAATTAATTGCCCTTGTAGATTGAATATCTCAATTTCATAAGATAAACTAGCTGTATTTACCTTTAAGGTATGATCTACATTTGTAGGATACAATGAAAACAAACGCTCTGGTTGGATGTCTATAGTACTTAGTTCTTTATTGTTAATCACATTCACTTTTAGATCATCAAAATAAAATCCATCTTTAGGCAAGTAACCATCTGTTATAAGTTGAAAACGTATCAAAATCGATTCTCCAAGATAATCAACTAGGTCTATTTCTTCAAAAACCCAATCGTTTTGCGTACCACTATATAAAGGTTCTCCATTGGGTTGATAGCCAATCTGGTCATTACCAATCTTTGTATAATTACCGCATAAAGGTTCCCAGTTGGTGCCATTGTCTATTGAAATTGCAACTTGTACAAAATCCCAAATTTCTTCTATTTCCCATTTGGCAAAAAACGAAATACTAGCATCTGAAGCATTGGATAAATCAATTTTGTTTTTAGTTGTAATTGTTTTATTGTCGAAGATTCCATAATCGCCATCAGGCGAATCTGTAATTGAGCTTGAAGAAGATACAAATGTATTTGTTGTCAAACTCCAACCATCAGTTATAAAGTTTTCTATAAAAGTATTCCCATCTTCCTTAAAAAGGATCTCAGGGTCTCCAAATTTTTTATTTACTATGGTTTTTGTTTCATACGTGCCATTATTCAGCACTATTTGATATGTTACAGCATCTCCAATATTTGTCCCTTCTTTGATCGAATATGGAATACTTCCACTCCGAATTTCCATAAGGTTCATAGATAAAAATGACTCTTCATTACTTACAGAACTAATATTGTTAGATAAGGGAATAAGTTTTACTACAAAGTTCCCAGAACCAGTTATTCCTAATCGCTCAACTTCAAAACTAGCATTTTGCATTAATTCATTACCGATAAACAAACCATCATCAGGAGTTATAGCAGCATAATTATCTATCATCTTAGCAGCTGTAAGGTTCATGTACATCATGTTCTTGGCAATTGGAATAATTTCACTTGATGGAGGCCAGAATTCTTCACCAATTTCAGGTGTAAAGGAATATATTTTGTTGTGCGTATTCACGGTCCCATACATAAAATCGGTACAGGTCCCAGCAGAAGTATACAAATCTGATGAGACAATATTAAGAAATCCATTTTTGGAAACAAGCTCATCAGAAATCACTTTATACAAGTTGTCTTCTGGTGTTAAAGCACTTTCTGAATAGCTGTACGGATATAACATTAAATTACCAGCGGAATGGTTATTAAGTGCTATCGTGAAATTATGATTTTCAACAAACCATTTAATAGCTTGAGATTCTACATCAGAAAATGGGGAGCTTCCATGGTATATTAAGCTATTAGTATCGTCAGAGGATCCATCCCCTCCCCAAACGCTGTTGTTCGGATCTCCATTTATATAGTAATCGTAATTTCTATTAGGGTCTGTTCCATATTCATTTTTACGATTTTTACGCCATAATCCACCACCATCAGGATCTGTCTTTTGGTTGTACAAGTAACCGTCAGGATTTACCACTGGGACAAAGTATAATTCGGTATTGTTTACAATACTTTTAATCTCAGGGTCATTATCATAATTTTCCAACAGATACCACATGTAAAATATGAGTTGTGATAATGAATTAGGTTCTCTTGCATGATGTAAGGCGGTATATAGTATTTGAGGTTCTCCTTCACTGGTAATATTAGGGTTATCACTTATTTTTACCCATTTAATTCCATTACCTCCAATGGATGGTGTAGTAGAATCATCAGGATACCCTTCAGTCAAAAAAGTACTGATATTTTCTTTTGCCGTAATTAAGTTAGGATACAAATTATTCATTTTATCCAATTCATCTAACGCTTCTTGATAGGTAAAATATCCTCCCATGGAACCGAGATTGAAATTTTCAGGAGTTTTATAATCATTCCCTGTTGTTTGGCAATTATTAACTTGTGAAGACGTCTTCTTTTTACGTTGTTTGTTTTGTTTTTGAAAATAAGTTTTATAATCTTCAATCAATATTTCAACATTAAATCCAGCTGTTCTGGCTATGTTTAGTTCTGAAACTGAAAATTCGGAAATTACAAAGTACCCTTTTTTATGAATTCCATGATCTACAGGAAGCCCTAACTTCAAAAGGGTTTCTAGACTGTTGTTTTGTGTTAGATGAATTTTAGCACGTTGATATTTTTCCTGAAACTCTTGAGCAAAACCAATTGAGGTAATCATTAGTGTAATGAGAAAGATATATTTTTTCATGGGGGTTGAAGATGCTTAAAATTCTGATTGTCAAAGATAAAAAATTACTCGTTCCCAAGCACATTATTCCACTAGAAAGTTAAATATTCAATTGGGATCATCTTTAATACCCCACTTTTTCCCGGACTCTATTCAATACAACGTTAGCTACAACTTTTGCTTTTTCCGCCCCTTTTGCCAAGGCTACATCTACTTCAGAAAGATTGTCCATGTAATAATTAAAACGCTTGCGTTCCTTGGAGAATTTTTCGATGAGCAATTCATACAACGCTTGTTTAGCATGCCCGTAGCCATAGTTCCCTTCGATATAATTGGAACGCATGAGCAATTGCTCTTCTTCATTAGCGACTAATTTGTATAAGGCAAAAACGTTACAAGTATCCGGATCTTTAGGCGCTTCCATAGGGGTGCTATCCGTAGCTATGGTCATCACTTGCTTACGCAATTTTTTGTCCGGTAAAAACAAGTTGATCGTATTTCCTTTGGATTTACTCATCTTGGCACCGTCCGTTCCAGGGACATACATTGTACTTTCTTGAACTTTAGCCTCAGGCAAAACAAATAATTCACCCACTTGTGCATGCATACGCGACGCAACGTCTCGTGTCATCTCCAAATGCTGTAATTGGTCTTTCCCAACGGGGACATGTTCGGCATCGTACAACAAAATATCCGCGGCCATAAGCATTGGATAGGTAAATAAGCCCGCATTGACATCCTCTAAACGATCTGCTTTGTCTTTGAAAGAATGTGCCAAAGTCAAACGTTGATAGGGAAAGAAACAGCTCAAATACCATGACAATTCTGTGACTTGTGGAATAGCGCTTTGCTTATAAAAAACGGTTTTGTCAATGTCCAATCCAAAAGCTAACCATGCAGCAGCGGTAGCATAGGTGTTCTGACGTAAGGTTTCTGCATCTTTGATTTGCGTAAGCGAATGCATATCCGCAATGAATAGAAAAGATTCATTAGTTGGGTCATTTGCCATTTGGATGGCAGGAATAATTGCACCTAAGAGATTTCCCAAATGCGGGGTGCCGGTACTTTGAACTCCTGTTAATATTCTGGACATGTTGTTGTCGTTTTTTATTAGGAAAGCAAATATAGGTGTTGCAATGCTGAATTCAGAATTTTTGGTTTGCAAAACCTGCAAGGTATCATCAAAGGCTATCTTGTAGGTATTCTTCTATTCGTTCATAAAACCTACAAGGTCAGAAAAAAGACCTTGCAGGTTAGAATGGGTTCTCAAGTAATTTTTCCTATTTTTAAAGTATGGTTAAACTCTTTAAAAATCTATTAATTCTCCTCTGGAGGGTTTGGTTTTATTTTTTAGTACTGGTATTTATCCTAGCATTTTTCCCTATCCTTCTTTTATTAACTTCCAGGGAAGAATGGTATCGGTATTTTTTTGCACTAGCTCGTGTATGGTCCAAATTTGTCTTATATGGAAGTGGGTTTTTTCCAATAGTTCGTAAAGAAGCCGAGATCGATCGTACTAAGAGTTATATGTTTGTGGCCAATCATGCATCGTTAACAGATATTTTTTTGATGTTATACTGTGTCAAAAATCCTTTTGTTTTTGTAGGTAAAAAGGAATTGGTCAAAATTCCTGTTTTTGGATTTTTCTATAAACGCACCTGTATATTGGTAGATCGCGGAAGTCAAAAAAGTCGTACCGGAGTTTTTGAACGTGCCCAAAAACGCATACAACAAGGGAATAGTATTTGTATTTTCCCCGAAGGCGGTGTGCCTGATGATGAATCTATTGTTTTGGACGAGTTTAAAGATGGCGCTTTTCGACTTGCCATAGAGCATCAACTTCCCATTTTGCCATTAACATTTATCGATAATAAAAAACGGTTTTCTTATACTTTTTTTAGTGGAGGTCCAGGTAGGATGCGCGCCTTTATTCATAAAGAAATTACGACACAGGGATTGGCAGTTGAAGATAAAAGAACACTACGACAACAAACCAGAGCTTTAATCTTACAACAACTCGAAAAGTTTCAGTAACTACGAGCGATTTTTGAATTAAAATTTAAAGCTAAGCCCAGTGTAAACCCCAAAAATGTAGGGATTGAAATCTGTTTCATTGCTATAGGCATTTATTTGATATTTGAAAATGGGTTCGACATGTAGTTTGAAACGTTGTGATATCTTGTAATCCATCCCGATCCCCAGATTTCCACTAAAACTAAACGTGTTAAGGTTTTCGACTTTTCCAAGCTCTGTATCAGTACCATCGTTAGAAACAAAGGTGAGCGAGTTGTCATTTTCATTTAAGAATAATGTACTTAGCCCTCCAATCATATGTAAACCGAAACGTTTATTTATCAAGGCATAGGTCATCTCAACAGGGACTTCTATATATCCAATGCGTTGTCTCGCTTTTCCTTCTAATGAGGCGTTAATGGCCTCAGGGTTATTTAGAATATCGACAGGCATAGCATTTATGGGACTACTTTGAGCGTCTATTTGATCGGAGGATAAATCTACTAAGGCCAAATCCCCTAATTCTGAAGAAAAAGAATTTGTGTTATTGAACGCGACGGATCTTGACAGACCAACATCTTGGGTGGCATAACTAAGGTTGAGTTTATGTACCCCTCCACGAATATGAATCCGATCCGTTACTTCATAAGCAATTTGAACCCCATAACTAAGATTTGCTTCGGCAGTCTTAGTATTATCGACATACGCTGCAGCGATGGATGACCCTTTGCCTAATGAATTGTAAAAAACGGGAGCAACAGAAGGCATCACATTCCATTTTTTTGTGGATTTTTCATCGTTAACAACTATGTTTTCTTCATCTTCTTTGATAGTATCATAAATGGATTTTTTAGTAGAGTCAATAGTTGAAATCGCAGTTATAACGTCATTAGTTTCGGAACCTTTATTGGTTGTTTCTATAGGCAGTTCTTGATTTGTAGTGTCCGTAGCTATTTTGGATGGTTGTGTTGTAGTTTGTAATGTAGCTATATCCGACTGCTTTTTCGTTTGGGCAATCGGATCATCATCATACGATGGAGTATCTATGTGTGCAAAAGCTTCTTGGTTAGGAGGTATTGGGTTGCGTCCTTTTTCCGAAGAGTTTTTATAGTGAGCACCACGTTTTTCTTCTTTAGCATGTGATTCGGTTGGTATAGCATTATGAGTGCTGTTATTTTTTGTAGGTTCTTCAGTAGTAGTTATTTCGTTTTGAAATGGTGTCTCTTTTTGAGGAACGGTTTGAGGAACTGGGCTTTTTATATCTTGTTCTTTGTTGATCGTAGGTTCTGCTGTTACAAGTTCTGGTGTAGCGGTACTTTCGTGGTTAAAAGCTTGATAGCCTAAAGTAACTGCAATGGCAATTACTGCTGCTGCACCAGCAATACGATACCATAAAGGGATCATTAAAAATTTGCGATCTTTCTGCTGTCGCTGGGTTTTGATCTTATCCCATACGGCATCACTAGGAGTAGCTTCAAAATCTTTGAAACGTTCCTGAAATAATCGATCTATAGGTTTCTTTTCGCTCATCCTTGCATTGATTTAAGGGATTGCTGTTTTGTTGTAATTTTTTGTTGAAGTATTTTTCGAGCTCGGGCTAAATTCGATTTTGATGTTCCAATGGAGATGTCCAACATATCAGCAATTTCTTTATGAGAAAATCCATCCAAAATATATAGATTAAATACTAATCGATAGCGATCTGGTAATTCTTGAATCAGTTGTAATAAAAATTCTAAAGGTAATTCGTTGTCTTCAACCTCAACTTCTACAATAGCTTCTATTTGTGCTTCATCAGTGATCTCAAAAACTTTTTGTTTTCTATATTTTTGTAGTGCCGTATTGATGGTAATTCGTTTGATCCAACCCTCAAAAGATCCCTTGTGCCGATATTGGTGAATTTTGTCAAATATGGTCATAAATGCATCTTGCAAGGTATCCTCAGCACTTGCACGACTATCGCAATACTTGAGGCATAAGGAAAACAAAGTAGTTGCATATTGACGATACAATGTTTCCTGAGCTACAGCATTTTGCTTTTTACATTCTTTAATGAGTTGATCTAAACTCAAGGGTTTTATTGTTTTTAGCGCTTTTGAATGGTAAAAATAAGATTGTTTAACGAATGTTTCCATTGAAAAGCCTATTGTGATGTAATAACTGGAACTTCGTTAACAAGGAATTGATTTTCACCATCAGCGTCTTTGCCCTGCCAAAACTTGAAAATGTATACATCATCCTGTACTACATGAAGTCTTAATGTGACTGCAACAGTATCATTTTCAAGAGTGCTGCATTCCTCACTACGAGCAACTGTATTCACTATGGCTACAATCCGTTCATTGTCATTGCGATTGTAATCAAATCCACGAAAGGCATGGCAATTTGTAGGTCTCAAATATCGAATACCTAAATTATAGATAGAGTCTTTTTTTAGTTCATCAGGTAGCTCAACGTCGAGTATTGGCACAAGATCAAAGTCAAAGCCTTGATTGGTGTCATCATCAAGACCACAACTTATCAAACTGCATAACAATGCAATAAAAATTAACTTTTTCATTTTAATTAGTTTTTGCTGTGTGTAGTTAGAAGATACATTATTAATAAAAAGGTTGCGTTGGGATATGTTATAAAATAAAAAAGCACCAAACTAGAAGACTAGTTTGGTGCTTTTTATACTCATAAATAGTGCTATTACTGCTCTTTAGCAATTTTGATAGCAGCTTTAATCTTTGTCTCTAGTTCTTCCATTAATTCAGGATTGTCTAGCAATAAATTCTTTACGGAATCACGACCTTGACCTAGTTTGGTGTCTTCATAGCTAAACCATGAACCACTTTTCTTTACAATTTCATAGTCAACACCGATATCAATAATTTCTCCAACTTTAGAAATTCCTTCACCATACATGATATCAAACTCTGCAGTACGAAACGGAGGTGCTACTTTGTTTTTTACAATTTTGACACGTGTTTTATTTCCTTGTACTTCGCTATCACTGTTTTTGATCTGCGTAGAACGACGAATATCCAAGCGTACCGATGCATAAAACTTTAGTGCATTACCACCAGTAGTTGTTTCTGGATTCCCGAACATCACTCCAATTTTTTCACGAAGCTGGTTGATAAATATTACCGTACAATTTGTTTTGCTAATCGATCCAGTCAATTTACGCAGTGCCTGAGACATCAAACGGGCATGTAATCCCATTTTGGAATCACCCATCTCACCTTCAATCTCACTTTTTGGTGTCAATGCAGCAACGGAATCTACTACGATAATATCGATAGCCCCAGAGCGGATAAGGTTATCTGCAATTTCTAATGCTTGTTCTCCGTTGTCAGGTTGTGAAATGATCAAATTTTCGATGTCTACACCTAATTTTTCTGCATAGAAACGATCAAAAGCATGCTCTGCATCAATAAAAGCAGCGATACCACCATTTTTTTGTGCTTGCGCAATTGCGTGTAATGTCAAAGTTGTTTTACCAGAAGATTCTGGTCCATAGATTTCTACTACACGACCTCTTGGATAGCCGCCTACTCCTAGTGCCATATCCAATCCCAAAGATCCGGTAGGGATCACATCTACTTCCTCTATAGCGCTGTCTCCCATCTTCATGACTGTTCCTTTTCCATAAGCTTTATCAAGCTTGTCAAGGGTCAGTTTCAGGGCTTTTAGTTTAGCATCTTTTTCTGAGCTCATGCGTTTCTTTTTTAGTGTTGAACTGCTAAAATACTATAAGTTTTAGTCAAGGGCAATTTAAGTAATTAACAATCCTTGTAATTAATGACGCAACCTTTTTGTTATACCGTCATCTTATGATCAGTTAGTTTTGGTTTTTAGATCTAAATATATGAATTGAGTTAGAACCAAAAAATGGTTAGTTACATTAGGGTTAGACATTTTTAGGAGTTTGGGTAGTTACGAATACTAATGATGAAAAATCCTTTTTTAAAACCCCGGAATTAGTTCTGGGGTTTTTTAGTATACTTAAAAAAACAAAGTTTTAGAGGTGTAATAATTTGATAAAGTGGTTTTTATAAAGATGTTTTCTTCAAAATTCTGTAGTTAGAATTATTAACTGTATTTTTGCAACTTAAAAATATTTCTTTAATCTTATAATATTCGTATAGCATGCAACTGTACAATAAACTAAGTGCTGAGGAGAGAGCTGGGCTTATCGATAAAGCTGGGCAGGAACGTCTGACACTCTCTTTTTATCAATACGCACATATCGGGAACACCGAAATTTTCAGAAATCATTTGTTTATCAACTGGGATGCATTAGACGTTCTTGGCCGAATTTATGTAGCCAATGAAGGGATTAATGCGCAACTTTCTGTGCCCGCGCCTAATTTTGAAGCTTTTAAAAACCATTTGGATAGCATCATTTTTCTCAAAGATGTGCGATTAAACATAGCGATAGAACAAGATGCCAAATCTTTTTTAAAGCTAAAAGTAAAAGTGCGTCATAAGATTGTAGCCGATGGTTTGGATGACAACGCCTTTGATGTTACCAATAAAGGAGTGCATGTAGATGCTGCGGCATTTAATGAATTGATAGAAGATCCTGATACTGTTTTGGTGGATATGCGTAATCATTATGAGAGTGAGATTGGCCATTTCAAGGGCGCTGTAACCCCTGATGTGGATACGTTTCGGGATTCATTAGACATTATCGAAGAGGATCTCAAGGACCACAAAGAAGACAAAAAACTGGTGATGTATTGTACTGGAGGTATCCGATGCGAAAAAGCAAGTGCTTATTATAAGCACAAAGGCTTTAAGCAAGTATTCCAACTAGAAGGAGGTATCATTGAATATGCACGTCAGGTAGAAAACCAGGGGTTGGAAAATAAGTTTATGGGCAAGAATTTTGTTTTTGACCATCGGCGTGGAGAGCGTATTTCTCCAGATGTGATTGCAAATTGCCATCAGTGTGGTGCTCCTTGCGATACGCATGTTAATTGTGCTAATGAAGCGTGCCATTTATTGTTTATTCAGTGTGAAAACTGTGCTAAAACCATGGAAAATTGTTGCTCTACTGATTGCCAAGAAATCATTCAATTATCCTATGAAGAACAAAAAGAATTAAGACGAGGCAAAGGAAATAGTAATAAAATCTTCAAAAAAGGACGTTCTGAAGTGTTGAAGTTTAAAAAGTAGAAAGATTTCGTAACTATGATGTCTTTGTAACTAGAAAATACACGATGCAATTATAAAATTGATTTGAACTAGTATTTTGTTATGTTAAAGGTTTTTAGCAAAATAATCACTTATTAAAAATACTTGGGCCCTATGGTTTGTAGAAAAAATAGGGTATCTTTAGCGATTAGATAAGTTGTCCGGAATAGGAAGATGTTGACACAAAACCGGGCAAATAAGTAAGAATCCTATTTGTAATGCGCTGGCATTAGCAAATTTCAATATATAACTAACTATGGGTTGCAGCAGTTGCTCCTCCGGTAAAGACGGACAACCAAAAGGATGTAAGAATAATGGTACCTGTGGTACTGATGGTTGTAATAAACTAACGGTTTTTGACTGGCTTTCTAACATGACATTACCTAATGGGGTAGTGCCTTTTAATTGTATAGAAGTTCGTTTTAAAAATGGGCGAAAACATTACTATAAAAACACTGAAAATCTTTCTTTAAGTATCGGCGATATCGTTGCTACTGAAGCTTCTCCAGGCCATGATATTGGTCAGGTAACGATGACAGGTGAACTGGTTCGTATCCAGATGAAGAAGAAACGCATTGCTATAGATGATGCCGAACAAGTACGTAAAATTTATCGCAAAGCGTCTCAAAAAGACATCGATATTTGGCAAAAAGCGAGAGATCGCGAAGAGCCGATGAAAGTACGTGCGAGAGAGATTGCGATTCGTTTAGAACTCAAAATGAAAATCTCGGACATCGAGTTTCAAGGAGATGCTTCCAAAGCTACCTTTTATTATACTGCAGAAGATCGTGTAGATTTTCGACAATTGATCAAAGAATACGCTCATGAATTCAGTATCCGTATAGAAATGCGTCAGGTTGGTTTCCGACAAGAAGCCTCGCGCTTAGGTGGAATAGGTTCTTGCGGTAGAGAATTATGTTGTTCTACATGGCTGACAGATTTTAGATCGGTGAATACAAGTGCTGCGAGATATCAACAATTATCACTCAACCCGCAAAAGTTAGCAGGGCAGTGTGGTAAATTGAAATGTTGCCTTAACTATGAGTTAGATTCTTATGTAGATGCGCTCAAAGCGTTTCCTAAAACGGATGTTAAGCTACAAACCGAAAAAGGAACAGCTTCTTGTCAGAAGATCGATATCTTCAAAGGCTTACTTTGGTACACCTATGATGGAGAAATGATGAATTGGCATGTGTTAACTGCAGAACATGCAAACGAAATTATTACGGCAAATAAGAACAAAGAAAAGGTTGCGGGATTAGAAGAATATGCGGCCGAGTTGATTATAGATGTCAAGACAGATTTTGAAAATGTTGTCGGACAAGATAGTTTGACACGTTTTGATCAGCCTAAACGCAACAATCGCAGAAAAAATAAGCGAAAAAAAGGAGGTTCTAATGCAAAAGGTGGCCATGGGAAAAATACTGCAAATGGACCAAAAAACAAAGGACAAAATCCAAAAAGGAAAAAGCCACAAAAGGCAAAACCGAAAGAAGGAGCTACTACAGAAACTGCCGTAAAGCCAGCTAGAAAAAATAACAAAAACCGCAGAAATAAGAATAGGAATCAGCAACGTAACAAGGCAAAAGGAGCTACAAAACCGCAAAGCAAATCAAAGGACAATGCGTAATATTATTGCAGTTATTTTTTGTTTAATTCTGTTGATCTCTTGTGATCAACGTAGCGTGTATGATCATTATAAGGTTACATCGGATAGTGGTTGGCACAAGGATTCTGTGATGCACTTTGCAATACCTCAATTAGATTCATTAGCGAGATATAATCTTTTTATTAGCATTCGCAATGACCACAGCTACGAATATCAGAATCTTTTTTTGATTACCAATATGGAATTCCCTAATGGAAAAACCGTTACGGACACCTTGGAATATGATATGGCAAGACCAGATGGCAGCTGGTTGGGAATAGGTTTTTCTGATCTTAAAGAAAGTAAATTGTGGTATAAAGATGGCGTTCGTTTTGTAGAAGAAGGTAGTTATAATGTATCTTTAGAACACGCAATGCGTAAAAACGGCGTTATTGAAGGAGAAGAAATACTCTCAGGCATTACCGATGTTGGTTTTAGAATCGAAAAAGTAGAAAATCAGTAGTCATGGCAAAGGCAACACCAAAAAAGAAAGCGCCTAAGAAGAAGGGCGCACCTCGTACTAAGTGGTATTATATTAAACGTTTCTGGATCATTTTCGGGGCGGGAATAGGATTATTAATACTTATATTTTTATTAGCAAGTTGGGGAGCCTTTGGTGATATGCCGAAGTTTGAAGAGTTAGAAAACCCGGAAAAAAATCTGGCAACACAGATTATTTCTTCCGATGGTAAGATTATAGGAACGTTCTTTAATGAAAATAGAACACCCGTAACTTTCGAAGAAATTCCTGAACATTTAATACAGGCGTTGGTAGCAACAGAAGACGAACGCTATTTTGAGCATTCGGGTATCGATGCTAGAGGAACCATACGAGCATTTGCTTTTGCTGGGAGCAAAGGAGGTGCTAGTACCATAACGCAGCAATTATCAAAATTGCTTTTTACTGGTGGGTCAAAGAATATCGTACAACGTTTACTACAAAAAATTAAAGAGTGGGTTATAGCTGCACGTTTAGAACGGCAATATACCAAAGAGGAGATTATTACCATGTATTTGAATAAGTTTGATTTCTTATTCCAAGCAGTGGGCGTAGAATCGGCTTCGCGAATTTATTTTGGTAAAAATACCAAAGACCTTAAATTAGAAGAGGCGGCAGTATTGGTGGCAATGCTTAAAAACCCAAGACAGTTTAATCCGTATCGAGAGATTTCTAAGAAAAAATCATTAAGTCGAAGGAATATTGTATTTGGACAAATGGCCAAGAACGGATTTTTGACAGAAGTAGAACGTGATAGCTTACAAGAAATGCCAATGAAGCTTAATTTTTCTCCTGAGGGTCATGCTGATGGGATTGCAACCTATTTCAGAGAATACCTTCGGGATTTTATGGATCAATGGATCAAAAAAAATCCAAAAGGAGAGAATGCCGATGGTGAAACGGAATACTTCAATATTTATCGTGACGGTCTAAGAATCAATGTTACTATTGATTCCCGTATGCAGCGCTATGCGGAAAAAGCAGTACAACAACATTTATCACATTTACAGAAAGAATTTGATCGTCAAAATAAAAGTAATAAAATCAAACCTTTTAGAGATATCGAAAAAGAAGATATTAATCGATTAGTTAAGAATGCCATGAGACGTTCAGATCGTTTCAAGCTGATGAAGAAACAAGGAAAAAGTGAGAAAGCAATTTTTGCTTCTTTTGACAAGAAAACGGACATGCAAATCTTTACCTGGCAAGGGCAAAAAGATACGATCATGACACCGAGAGATTCGATTTTATATTATAAGTCTTTTCTGCAAACAGGGATGATGTCTATGGAACCACAAACAGGTCACGTCAAGGCTTGGGTAGGAGGAATCAACTATAAGCATTTTCAATATGACCATGTAAAGCAAGGTAAAAGACAGGTAGGATCTACCTTTAAACCTTTTGTATATGCCACTGCCGTTGATCAGTTAAAGTTATCACCTTGTGACACCTTACCGAATGTACAATATACGATTGAACAAGGTCGTTTTGGTGTAGATAAAGATTGGACACCCAAGAATGCGAGTGGGAAGTATGGCGGCATGTTAACACTCAAAAAAGCATTGGCAGGAAGTGTCAATACTATTACGGCAAGAATTATGGGTAAAGTAGGGCCAGAGCCAGTAGTGCGATTGGCAAAAAAGATGGGGGTTAAATCCGATATTCTTCCCGTACCATCTATTGCATTAGGAACGGTCGATTTGAGCGTATTCGAAATGGTAGGTGCTTATAGCACTTTTGCAAACGAAGGGATTTATACCTCTCCTATTATGATCACGAGTATCCAAGATAAAAATGGAACAACATTATATCAGTCCGTTCCTGATCCTCAGGATGTGATTAGTAAGGAAGCGGCTTATGTAACATTGAACCTTATGGAAGGTGTAACGCATTCTGGATCCGGTATTAGATTACGTACTGGGCCGGCGCCGGGCAGAAAGGATTATAAACGAGCGGTTACAGGGTATCCTTATCAATTCACTAATCCAATTGCTGGAAAAACGGGAACGACACAGAATCAAAGTGATGGTTGGTTTATGGGAATTGTTCCGAATTTATGTACTGGAGTATGGGTCGGTGCAGAAGATCGTTCGGTACATTTTGAGAGCACTCGTTATGGACAAGGCGCAACTATGGCCTTGCCAATCTGGGCATTGTATATGAAACAATGTTACAAGAATAAGGATCTTGGTATTTCAAAATCATCATTCAAGCGCCCATCAAATCTCAGCATTGTTGTCAACTGTGATGACTATAAAAGCACAGGTCAGAGCGAGGATTCTGACGGTGGCGATGAATTTGACTTTTAATCAGAATTTAACAAACAATAACACTTTTGTAGAAATGTCTTCGGTCTAATTTTTTGTACTTTTAGTTGCGTACAAAAAAGAGGCCATATGATAGCAAAAAAAGTTAAAGATGTTCAAGAAGCGATAGCTGGAGTTCAGGATGGAATGACCTTCATGCTGGGCGGTTTTGGACTCTGTGGTATTCCAGAAAATGCCATCGCTGCGCTTGTAGCAGAGAACCTCAAAGAATTAACCTGTATCTCTAATAATGCAGGAGTTGATGATTTTGGACTGGGTCTTTTACTTCAAAAAAAGCAAATCAAAAAAATGATTTCTTCGTATGTGGGAGAAAATGAAGAATTCGAGCGTCAGATGCTCAGTGGCGAACTCGATGTAGAACTTATCCCTCAGGGTACACTGGCCGAACGTTGTAGAGCGGCACAAGGAGGTTTTCCTGCATTCTACACTCCAGCTGGTTATGGAACTGAAGTAGCAGAAGGGAAAGAAACAAGGGATTTTAATGGAAAAATGTATGTATTAGAACATGCCTTTGATGCCGATTTTGCTTTTGTAAAAGCTTGGAAAGGTGATGAAGCTGGGAATTTGATTTTTAAAGGCACTGCAAGAAACTTTAATCCATGTATGTGTGGTTCAGCTAAAATTACAGTTGCAGAGGTCGAAGAATTAGTTCCTGCAGGCACATTGGATCCTAATGCGATTCATATCCCAGGGATTTTTGTACAGCGCATTTTTCAAGGAACACATTTTGAGAAACGGATAGAGCAACGCACCGTACAATTAAGAAATTAAACAATGCTTTTAATGTAGCAATGTACCAATTGGTTTAGTGTAGCAATTTGTTTTTAGTATTAAAAGGCTATTAATTACATTCATTAGTACACAATACGAATTTTCACATTGATACATTATTAAATTGATTCATTAGTAGATTAACCACATTGTTATATTGGTATATTTTTTAAATTGATTCATTTTTACATTAAACACATTAATACACTAAACAAATGGCAACAATTCGATTAGGTGATGTAGCACCAAATTTTACTGCACAGACTACAGAGGGTGAGATTAACTTCCATAATTGGTTAGGAGATGGCTGGGGGATTCTTTTTTCGCACCCAGCAGATTACACACCAGTATGTACAACAGAGCTTGGGACGGTTTCTCGTTATACGGAGGAGTTCAACAAAAGAAATGTAAAAGCAGTTGCATTGAGCGTCGATGGTTTGGAGTCACATCACGGTTGGATAAAAGATATTAATGAAACACAAAAAACAACGGTCAACTTTCCTATTATTGCTGATGAAGATCGTAAAGTTGCAGAACTCTATGATATGATTCACCCTAATGCAGATAGTAAATTAACGGTGCGTTCTGTATTCGTGATTGATGCAGACAAAAAAGTAAAATTGATTATTACATATCCAGCATCTACTGGTAGAAATTTTGATGAATTATTACGTGTTATAGACTCTTTGCAATTAACAGCATACCATAAGGTCGCTACACCTGCAAATTGGCAATCAGGAGAAGACTGCGTAATCTCACCAGCAGTTACTAATGAGCAGATTCCAGAATTGTTTCCAAAAGGACATACGGAAATCAAACCCTATTTGAGAATGACACCGCAACCGAATTTGAATTAACTAATAATTTAACAATGTGTTTGATGTACTAATGTACCAATGTTGGTGTAACAATTGAATGTTTTTTGATACAAATAAAGCAGTTTTCATTAATAAATTAAACTGGTTGTATGAGAGAGAATATCATTGTTGCAAAAACAACAGACTTTGCATTAGAAATTATAGAATTTTGCGAAGAATTAGAAGAAAAAAGAAAGTATGTAATAGCGAAACAGTTACTAAAATCTGGCACTTCTATTGGCGCAAATATACATGAGGCGCAAAATGCTGAGAGCAGAGCAGATTTTATTCATAAAGTAAAAATTGCACTCAAAGAGTTGGAAGAAACTAAGTATTGGTTAGTGTTATGTGAAAAGTCAAGGTTTTATCCTTTTAGAGAAACCCTTAAAATTCAAGTCAATGAATTAGGTCTAATCATGTATAAAATCGTTAGTACAAGTAAATGAAATCAAAATAGGTGAAAATGTAACAATGTGTTTAATGTGCTAATGTATCAATTGAAATATAGTGTTTGATCTATCTCCACATTGATACATTATTACATTAGTCCATTTAACTTTTACATTTTCACATTAAATAATTATTACATTAAATAAGATGTTAGACAAAAACGGAATCGCTAAGCGTATCGCACAAGAGCTTAAAGACGGATTTTATGTAAACTTAGGTATTGGTATCCCAACGTTGGTAGCCAATTATATCCCTCAAGGTATTGAAGTAGAATTTCAAAGTGAGAATGGTGTGTTGGGTATGGGCCCGTTTCCTTATGAAGGGGAAGAAGATGCGGATATCATCAATGCAGGTAAACAAACAATCACTACCATGCCTGGAGCTTCTTTTTTTGACTCTGCAACGAGTTTTAATATGATAAGAGGGCAACATGTGGATCTAACGATATTAGGAGCAATGGAAGTCGCTCAGAATGGAGATATAGCCAATTGGAAAATTCCGGGCAAAATGGTCAAGGGAATGGGTGGCGCTATGGACTTGGTGGCAAGTGCAGAAAACATTATAGTAGCGATGATGCATACCAATCGGGCAGGAGCATCGAAATTACTTCCTGCATGTAGTTTGCCGCTTACTGGAGTTGGTTGTGTAAAGAAGATTGTAACGAATCTTGCCGTCTTAGAAATCGTTACAGAAGGCTTTTTGCTTTTGGAACGTGCACCAGGGGTTAGTGTTTTGGAGATCAAAAACGCCACCGCTGGAAACCTTATTGTAGGGGATGAGATCCCTGAAATGAAAATTTAATAAAATAATTGTAGGACTTGGATTACAAAAAACGGTACTAGAGGACTATTGTTTTACTGTTTTACCGTAAAAATACGACAGTAATGTTAATAAATGTTAAAATTTTGTGCTTTTAATCGATTTTTTAGCGCACTTAAACAGATTTGTTAAAAAAAGTTGCATCTTTACAATGTTGAGAGGAACTAAGCGTTACTACAACAATTAACTATTGAAGATACATATAATACCTACCCTATCATGAAAGCTAAATTTAACCTCGTCCGCAACTCAGTACAGCCAACAATTGATTTAATAAACAATTGTGTATATGTTGCAAAAAAAGTATTAATGTTGGCATAACCCCAATTTGCGAACTAAGAAACTTAACCAATCTTAATTGCTATCGTAAGCAATTGTCCCCAAATGGCAATGAAGTTAACCTGTTAACCCCAAATTAACAGGTTTTTTCTTTTTAACAAGAGTTATAACCCCTAATTATCACTAGCAAACCACTCGGCAAAAGCGGTGTCTGTCTCTTGAAGTTTTAAAGAATGTAAACTAATAGCTTTAGGTAGGCGAGCCCTTATCTTAGCAGCAAAATCAATGACCATCTGCTCACTTGTGGGTTGATAATTCACTAAAATCACATCATGCCCAAGCTTCTGTAGATCTTTAGCAAGCTCAAGATGAGGTGTGTTTTTATTCAAAATTATAGCATGATCAAAACGGTCTACAATTTCTTCATTTATAATTTTCTTTAGGTCACCAAAATCGATGACCATTCCAAATTTAACATGAGTATTATCTGAGATGGGAGTTCCTATCACGGTAACATCCAATTTGTAACTATGACCATGAACATTTTTACACTTTCCATCATAACCATATAGAGCATGAGCAGTTTCAAATGTGAATCGTTTTGTAATACGGATTTTATTCATAATTATCTACGTCGTTTGTTATAAAAGTAAATGATTACCAAAGCAATCCCCAAAATTAGGAAGAGTCCATTGCCTCCCAAAAAACTTAATATATTCATGATCTTTTTATTATTTTTTTAAATTCTGCAAAGCGGTTTTAGAAAAATCCGATAGTACTAATTCTCCTGAGAGTTTTGCCCGTTCTATTAACAGCTCTGACCAATGCTCCGTTGCTGCCCAACTTATTTTTTTCATCTGCTGAGTTGCCATGGGGTTATAGCTGGCCAATTGTGCTGCTAATGTCTCGACTTCGGTGTCTAACTCTTTAATTGTTTCATATACTTTGGCATATAAGCCTTGTTCTTTGGCCCAATAAGCATTTTGCCAATGCGTTGGGTCAAAGGTAAGGTGATTCATTGCTGCGAGTCCTATTTTGCGAGTTACTGCAGGCTCAATAACAAAAGGTCCAATACCGATGCTAAGTTCGCTCAGACGAATCGCAGCGGCTTCTGTAGCCATGCAATAATCACAAGCGGCAGCAAGGCCAACGCCACCACCAACAGTTTTTCCTTGAATTCTTCCTATGATGGGCTTTTTGCAGTTGCGCATGGCATTGATCACATTCGCAAATCCTGAGAAAAAAGCAGCGCCTTCTTCTAGCGTTTGTACAGCTAATAATTCATCAAAGGAAGCGCCAGCACAAAAAGTACGATCTCCTTCGGATTTTAGGACAATCACATGTACTTGCTTATCCAAAGAGAGCTCATCAAAAGCTTTGGCGAGTCGTGCCAACAATTCCGAAGGAAAGGAGTTACTGGCAGGGTGCCCAAATTCTATAGTGGCAACATGCTGCTCGACTTTTGTATATAAACTACCGTTTGCTCTTGTAGTGGTCATTAGTGTATTGGAATTTAGTTCAAAATTAGGGAAAAGTATCCTAATAGTGGTTATTGAAAGGTTTCTACTTTCTTCAAAGCTATTTATTTTAACAAAGGCTTAAATTTTCTTCTAAATTTAATAACCAAGAGTAGCCCACGGACGAATGCCCAAATGGCAAAAGCAAACCAAATACCGTATAAGTGCCATCCTAGTGTTTTAGTGAGATACAAGACAGGGATAAACCCTAAAAAAGTAGCAATGAGTAATACATTCCTTAGATATTTCATTTCTCCTAAACCTTTAAATAATCCATCAAAGACAAAGGCAATGGCATTAATAGGTTGAACTAGAATTACAATAAAAAAGATGTCATAAAAAAGCTCCAGAACCCCAGTTTCTGAAGAAAATAAACGACCAATTGGTTGGTAGAAAAGTGTCATTATCAACATTAAGCCAAGACTAACTATAACCCCATATATGGTGATGCGTTTGGCGAGTTGCCATAAGTCGGCATAATTCTTTGCGCCAAGCAATTTGCCACCGATAATATTTCCAGCACCTCCATATCCATCGATAAAAAATGCCGCAAATAACCAGATATTGACCGCAATGGTATGAGCACCAATATACGTATCGCCATAGGAGGTAGCTTCTCGCACAGCCAAAATAATAGCAGTATTTAACGCTATAGAACGTACAAAGAGATTCAGGCTCATTATGGCTAATCTACCCAGTTCATTGTGTAAGGGAAATCGAAGTCGAAGATTTACATCTGTTTTTAAGAGTAGTAGAATAAACGCTAGAAATGCCATTACTAGTTGCGAAATCAAACTCGCCCAAGCGGCGCCCTCTAGATTCATGGGTTCTAGGAAGCCTTCGATTCCGTATACGAGGAGGAGGTCTAATATGACATTAAGTATAGCGCCAATCAAAGCCACAATCATAGGCCAGTAGGTGTTTTGTAATCCTCGAAAAATGCCAAAAACGGCAAAGGTAAAAAGCGTGAGAGGGAACCCCCAAACACGAATTTCATAATAACGGATACAGTAGTCCAATACCAAGCCAGAAGCATTCAGTAGTTTGAAAATTTCTGGGATACTAAAAATAGTGCTTAGCAGTATGATAATACTCAGGAGGACATTAAAAAAAATCGCTTGTGCAGGAAGTGTCTTGACAGCCTCAAAGTTATTGGCACCTAGGTATTGCGATAAGATTGCAGAAATCGCACTTCGTGTTTGCCCCAAAATCCAAATGAGCATAGATAGAAATGATCCTACAATACCCACTGCAGCCAAAGATTCTGTGCCAAATTCTGGAATATTACCAACTACTGCAGTATCCGTAAGTGACAACAACGGTTCAGCGATGCCAGCGATAATGGCTGGGATCGCTATTTTATTTATGTTTTTGAACGACACTGTATTTTCCAAAAGGGTAGATTAGTAGTTTTTATACAAAGTTCGCTTTTTTTGGTAGGAAACTGCTTAAAATTGTGTGAAAGCTATAGAGAATTAGCCGGGAATAGCGTGATTGGAATTAAATGATTTCCCTATCTTTGGTTTTCCTTTTAAAAAAGGGGCATTAGCTTCCTCCTCCGTTGCACTGCGGCGGACCAGCGCTTCGCAAAATGCCCTTTGGAAATATGGGGCATTAGCTCAGCTGGCTAGAGCGCTACGCTGGCAGCGTAGAGGTCATCGGTTCGACTCCGATATGCTCCACTGCTAGAATTAAAAAAGGCCGTCTAAAAAATTAGACGGCCTTTTTTGATTTTAAAGCGAAATTACTACTTATTGTACAAGCAATCTCATAGTTTGTTTATAAATACCAGCCTGGAACTGTACCATGTAGATTCCAGAGTTTCTAAGGTTACTTTGAACATTATCTAGTGTAATAATTGTTGTTCCTGCCTCCAAAGATCCGAGCTCACGTGAAAACACTTCTTTGCCAGTGATATCATAAACTTTTACAAGTGCTTCTGATGCTTCAGATAATTGTACCTGTAGGTTGAGTATCCCATCTAGTTTGAATGGGTTTGGATAGATATTCGATGCTGAGGTAGCTAGATTAGCAGTTAGCAATTTTTGACCAGGTACATCCTGTATAATAAATTCCTGACCAGCGCCAATAGAATTACTAGTACAGGTCATATAAGAAGTGCCATTATTATGACTTACATACTTACCGTTATTTCCTCTAAGTGCATATACATTAGCGCCTCTAGATACCAGCGTAAATCTTTCCCAGATATCTAATCTATCGCGATTAGTATTCATAGGACCATTACCGTCTTCGCTACTCACATATTTTCCATTATTTCCTCTGAATCCAACGATATTACCTCCTTCAGACACCATGGTAAAACGCTCCCAAGAGCCTAGATTATCTCGGTTTGCTAACATAGGAGTTAGTCCATTTACACTAGTAACATATTTATTGGTAGTTCTTGCTCTAATAGAAACAACACGATCTCCTGACGGCGGAGTTGGTGTCGGATTAGGAGTTACATTACCAACAGTTATAGTGATAGATGCTGTTGATGTTTGACCATTTTTGGTAGTGGCATCCGCTCTTAGGGTGTACGTGCCTGTTCCAAGATTTGCCAAGGCACTATCTCTGCTGCTACTCCATTCGTATTTAGTTATATTTTCTTGTCGGATAAATTGATTATTTATGTAAAGTCGAATATTACCAATTTCTCCAACTCTATTGCTATCGGCAGGTGCTACAGTAACATTGTTTATAGAAGCTGGTGCAGTAAATGATGCGTTGTTGCTAGGGGATTGAAAAACGATAGCAGGTGCGTTATTGTTTGGCGGAGGAGGAGGTGTGACATCTCCAACAGTTATTGAAATTGAAGCTGATGCCTTTTTTCCAAGGTTATCAGTAGCTTCAGCTCTTAGCGTATAGTTGCCACTTCCAAGATTGCTCAAAGCAACATCGGAACTACTTTTCCATTCGTATGGAGTAACATTTTCTTGCCTTATGAAGGTATCATTAATATAAAGCCTGACATTGCTAACACTACCATCATTGTCAGAAGCATTAACAGTAACATTTATAGATGCAGGAGCATTAAAAGAAGCTGTATTATTTGGTGATGCAAAAGATACATTTGGCGCATTATTGTTTGTTGGTGGTGGCGGTGGGTTTCCTCCTCCATCAAATCGTGATCGACCAGATAACCATGCTACGTCCCATTTTGGTCCTATTTCAGTACATCCTGCTCTTCCTTTATCCACACGTCCTGGACATTGATCAGGGTCTTCATCTCCTGCGGTGTTAGCCGGCCCATTACCACACTGGATATCATTGTAGATGGGATCTCCATTACGAAGCGTTCGGTAGCTAGGATGTTTTTTTAATTCGTCGCAGATATCTCTAATATTGCGCTTTTTGCCATTAATGACAAACGAGACTTTATTGATATTATCAACGTCATGATCAAAACTGGAATCACACCAGCATAGATTATTGGCTTTATAGCTGTCTTTCCAGCCGTTATTAGGAGTTGGACGTTGTGAATGCACTTCAAAAGCAAATAATGAGAGTATAAAAGCGCATAAAATGACAAATTTCGTTTTCATGATACTAAGTATTTGGTTAATAGACTATAAAAATACGTTTTCTTTAATCTGGAAGAGGTATTAAAATGAAGGCATTTTCTTACTGTTTATATGTAATTAACTGATAGCTAATATGCTTATTGTTAATCGATAGAAGTGTCGAGGCTTTTTTCTAAAAACAGGAAAAGCTACCCAAGAAAACTTGGATAGCTTTTTTGTTAGTAATGATTACAGTTGACAGGGACTCAAACATATCAACTGTAGTTACTAACGGGAACTAACTACTCAATAGTTATAGATTCTTTAAAAAGTGTTTTATGGTGTCAATAGCTTGGTAACATGATCAGATCTAGATTCTATAGGTCTAAAATTTCTTCTATAGCAATTCCAAATTTGATTGATGGTATACATTTAAGATTACTAGCAATTTCATAT
>CAZYRG010000023.1:17816-23108 GCA_964650425.1 uncultured Flavobacteriaceae bacterium | reverse complement strand
TACTCCTATCATTTTTAAAATAGTAGGCGCAATATCTCCAAGAACCCCATCATTAATGGTGTCCAGTTTTTCATCAATTAAAATAATCGGAACTGGATTTGTAGTATGCGCTGTATGTGGACTGCCGTCAGGATTGACCATAGTCTCACAATTTCCGTGATCGGCAATAAGAATGGTAGTATATCCGTGCGCTAGACCAGTATTGATAACATCTTTGGCACATTCATCTACGGCTTCACATGCTTTGATGGCAGCTTTCATAACACCAGTATGTCCAACCATATCACCATTAGCAAAATTAAGGCAAACAAAATCAACCTCTTCTTTTTCTAATTCAGGTACCAAGGCGTCACGCAATTCATAGGCGCTCATTTCTGGCTTTAGATCATAGGTAGCGACTTTTGGCGAATTTCTCAAAATGCGACTTTCGCCTTCAAAGGGAGTTTCTTGTCCTCCAGAAAAGAAAAAGGTTACGTGCGGATATTTTTCGGTTTCAGCAATACGGATTTGTTTTTTACCCGCTTTAGATAATACTTCTCCCAAGGTTTCTGTAATGTTGTCCTTGTTGTAGATGACTTTAATATCATTAAAATTTTCATCGTAATTCGTCATGGTGACATAATACAACGGTAATTTTGCGGTGTTATATTCGGGCATATCATTTTGTGATAACATTTCTGTCAACTCACGTCCACGATCCGTTCTGAAATTAAAGAAAATTACGACATCATCAGCTTCGATTTTAGCAATCGGTTGCCCATTTTCTGTAGCAACTATTGGTTTGATAAACTCATCTGTAACGTCGTTTGCATAGTTTTCGCTCATGCTTGCAAGAATATCATCACTCGCAATTCCAGTATTATTGACTACAAGGTCGTATGCAAGTTGCACGCGTTCCCAACGTTTGTCACGATCCATGGCGTAATAACGTCCTACTACAGTAGCAATTTTGCCAGTAGTCTTAGACATATGGTTTTGCAAAGCCTTTAAATGGCTTTTTCCAGATTTTGGATCGACATCACGACCATCGGTAAAAGCATGTACAAACACGTCTTTTAGATCATGACTATAAGCAGCATCCAGTAATCCTTTGATGTGCGAGATGTGCGAGTGAACGCCACCATCACTTACCAGTCCAAGTAAGTGGACTTTTTTATTGTTTGCTTTAGCATGTAGTAAAGCCTCTTTTAGTACTTCTTCGTCCTTTAAGGTGTTGTTTTCAATTGCAAGATTGATTTTTGCGAGATCCTGATACACAATACGTCCTGCTCCTAAGTTCATGTGTCCTACTTCACTGTTTCCCATTTGCCCTTCAGGTAAACCTACATGTAGGCCATCAGTGCGCAGGGAAGCATTCGGGTATTTAGAATATAAACCATCTATATATGGTGTTTGTGCATGATCAATTGCTGATACTTTTGGATCTGGGGAAGTACCCCATCCATCAAGAATCATCAGAATAACTTTTTTGTTCATTTTTAAGAAAAATTTATGGTTTTCAAAGATAGTAAGATTCTGGATTGATCAAAGTAAAACGCCTCAATACTTAGGGTATTGAGGTATTAAATTATTGTAAAGTTTTCTTTTGTCAAAAGAATAGGCTGAAACCGATGTTAAGAGCAATACTTGAAGAAATAATTTTAGCGTCCTTTGATGGTCTTCTTTTGGTTTTGAAGCAACGGAAAGTTATACTGTACCAATTTTCAACAGCAATTTTTCATTTAAGAATATGGCGATCTCTTTAGTGAAATTGTAAATGAAAAAACTGTTTTTGCAGTACCTTGAGGCTAAACCGTAATTTTTGGCAAATAATCGGATTTAATATTATTGATTTATCGATTTTTATGAGTATTTGTTGTGATATTAATATTAAAAATGTTTTTTGAAGACGTTAATATTGTGTTATTTCTTTATTTTAGGGTTTTTCATTACGAATATTTTAATTTTATTTGCGCCAGCAAAAAATTAGACAACAATTTAGAGTTTTCTTAAGGGTTAATTTTTGTCTAATTAAAACAGCTAAGAAGATTTAGTTTGAGTAGTTACAGTTATAGATTCTTAGCCAATCCGCCTGCCTCTGGTAGGCGGATTTATTATTTTATGGATGCCACAAAATAACTGCTGTTTACTAATATCATCATCTTTTTTTTAGCACTAATTAAACCATTCTTTTTAAAAGAGGTCTTAATAGTATAAAAATCTTAAAAAAGTTGAAAGATGAAAATGATAGTTAAAAAAATACTCCCATTAATGTTATTAGTCTTCGTAATTTCTTCTAGCACTTTTGCCATTAATGCGCAAACTGTTGCGGCAGTCAAGGTGACTAAATTGCATAACCCTAAAGTTGTTGTGCATAAAAAAGTACGATATTATCGTAGCAATGGTGTTTGGTATGTAAAAAAGAAAAGAAGGTATGTGAAAGTAACTGCTCCTGCTGGAATTAGTATTGCTACATTGCCGAAGGGATATAGGGCAGTAAAAGTGCGAGGTGTACAATATTATAAATTCGGAGGTATATATTATAAGAAATCAGGAAGACGATTTGTCGTTGTTCGTGCATAATTTTTTGTTAGTACTGTTGTTGTGAGGTCCATCTAAAGAGGTTTAGATGGGCCTTTTTTTGATGAATTAAGGTTTTGGTAAAATTTATTATGCATAAATAGTACATTGATAGTCTGGTACTTATTTTAATTTTTTTAAAAAATAATTTAAAAAAAGTGTAACAAAAAAAAGGTGTCGGCGTCTATTTAGGTAAGCAGTTAAACTTTTAATAAGGTTTAATTTGAGAAGTCTAATCAACTTCAAAATAATAATCAATTATTCATTCAATTAAAATTTATCAATTATGAAACGAACATTTTTAATTTTAGCAGCAGTAGTACTATTTGTAACAAATCCTATTAGTGCAAACACAGAAACAACTTCTCCCGTAATTCCTGCATCGTATAAAGTTCAGGTTACTAAAATCAAGAAAGTCAACGCTTTTTGTCAAGCGATTGCCAAAGGGGATTATGACATGGTCAAAAAATTGATCGAGATGGGAAGCGATGTTAATGAGTATTCACACGAAAAAACACCATTAATGTATGCGGCACGCTATAATCGTGTCGAGATCGCTAAGCTTCTTATTGCTAATGGTGCAAAAATCACAAAAAAGGATAATAAAGGTCATACAGCGCTTAAGTATGCGGAGCTCTCCAATGCAACGGATGTAGCAGCGTTATTAATAAGCGTGAAAAAAGAACGGAAGTCTTAATTTGATACTTTGGTTTTGGACTAAAACCTGTAATGACTGATGTTTTTGCAGGTTTTTTTACGCTAAAATGCCATTTTGGCATTATTTATTGTTATAAAAATGCCACTTTGACATGTATTTTGTAATGGCTCAGGCTTTGCAATAAGGTTATCAGAATTTAAATATCAAATAACCTTAAAAAAAATATAGTATGAGTTTAGTAAAAAGAACACCGAACAGTTTACCTTTTTTATTCGAAGACATTTTAAAAACCGATTGGTTCGGAGGCGTTGCGAATAATGAAAAGATAGGGCGTCATATACCAGCTGTCAATATAGAGGAGACAGAAGATGTATTTATCGTAGCGCTTGCTGCTCCAGGGAAAATCAAAGAGGATTTTGAAATTACACTTGATAATGATGTGTTAACAATAGCATCAGAAGTAAAGCAAGAGGAAGCTATAGAAAATAAAGAAAAACGCTTCACTCGCAAAGAATTTAGTTATTCAAGTTTTAAAAGAACTTTCAATATTCCAGATACGATTAATACTGCAGATATCACAGCAGATTATAAAAATGGAATTCTGAGCGTCACCTTACCAAAACGAGAAGAAGCAAAAGAACAACCTAAGCGTTTGATCGCTATTCAATAAACCTTAGGTTGCATTTGGTTAATTAGTTAGTTGGAACACCCTGTCGGAAACGACAGGGTGTTTTTTTTTAGATAGTTGTTTTATGAAGTTTGTGGAGTATTAGCTTCTTTCTTGATTATTTTCAGAGTTTCTTTAATGAAATTCGTTTTTCCTAAAACGTATGCTCCTCTATCATTTTTAAATTTGGAGGCTAATTCTAGCTTTAGTTGTTCATAGGCTTTTGCCGTTTCTAAGTTTGAAATTAGATAATCTCTAAAATCAATTTGTTCCCACATTACATTGTCTTTGGGACACATATGTATGTGGAAAATTTGCTCTTTTTTGCCGTCAAGACGATAACCTTTTCCAAAGGAAGAATATTCTTCGATATCTTCTCGTCCAGGAACTTTAAAATGTGAATACCCAAGATCACCAAATGTAGCAATGAGTTTTTCGTCGAACAATAATTCTTTTGGAATTGCAATCATTATATCAATGTAGGGTTTCGATTTAATGCTTGGAATGGAGGAACTTCCAAAATGTTCGATTTTCAAAATTGTCGCTGTCCCAACTTTTTCTACAATGCGATTTTTCTCCATTTCATACCGTTTTTTCCACTCTGGATTATGATCAACTAATCCGATTGGAAAAAGAGTGTTCCAGTCCTCTTTGGTTAAGTCGTATAAAGTCTTTTTCATTTTAGTTATTTGAATGTAATGTTCTTAGAAAATTAATCGTACAAAAATATAAAACAAATACCTTATTCAGCCTTTACTTTCTCCTGCAACATTTTAATCTCATCCCGAAACCTAGCTGCTTGCATAAAATCTAATTCTTTGGCAGCTTTTTCCATTTCTTTACGCAAAGTTCTAATGCGAGATTCCAGTTGGTCTTTGGTGAAATAGGCTACTTCTTCTTCGGCAGCTTTTAGTGTGGGTGCTTGTTCAAATTCATAAGCCACCGCTTTTTTACCCACCAATGCATTGTCTAGCGATTTTTTGAGGGCGGTTGGTGTGATGTTATGTTTTGTGTTGTAATTGATTTGCTTTTCTCTACGATAATTCGTCTCATCAATGGTTTTTTGCATACTTTTTGTGATTTTGTCGGCATACATGAGGGCTTTTCCGTTGACATTACGAGCAGCACGTCCTACGGTTTGTGTGAGCGAACGAGCACTGCGCAAAAAACCTTCTTTATCAGCATCTAGAATTGCGACCAACGATACTTCGGGCAGATCCAAGCCTTCTCTTAATAAATTTACTCCAATCAATACATCAAAAATTCCTTTACGTAAATCGGACATAATCTCCACGCGTTCTAGGGTGTCCACATCACTATGGATATACCGACAACGAATATCTACGCGACTTAGATATTTAGTCAATTCCTCAGCCATGCGTTTGGTGAGCGTAGTAACGAGTGTTCG
>CAZYRG010000023.1:7836-17716 GCA_964650425.1 uncultured Flavobacteriaceae bacterium | reverse complement strand
CGTTCTTCTAGACGTTTTGCTTCTAGGTGTTTTCCGATTTCTTTAAAGTATTCGACTTGTTTGCCTAGATCCAATGCAATATCAGTAATAGCATTGTTCAGGATATCGGGTGATGTTACAAACATATTGGCAGGATAGATGTTCAATCGATCATAACGCTCTACAATTTCATTCGTTTTTGGATCAAAGGCTTCGATTTCCTCAATTTCATCTCCAAAAAAATGAATTCGAAAAGCATCGTCGGCATAACTTGGATACACATCTACCGTATCGCCTTTGATACGAAAATTCCCATGAAAGAACTCTGCGGTTGTTCGGGAATAGAGACTTTGGACCAAGCGATGTAATAATTTGGTTCTTGAAATTTGTTGATCCCGCTCTAACGATATTACATTTTTTTGAAATTCTACAGGATTCCCGATACCATATAAACAGGAAACAGAGGCTACTACAAGCACATCACGTCTGCCTGAGAGTAGGGAGGAAGTTGTGCTGAGTCGTAGTTTTTCTATTTCTTCATTGATCGATAAATCTTTTTCTATATAGGTACCAGAAGATGGTATAAAAGCTTCTGGTTGATAGTAGTCATAATAGGAAACAAAATATTCTACAGCATTTTCAGGAAAAAACTGTTTAAACTCCGAGTATAATTGCGCTGCCAATGTTTTGTTATGTGCCAATACTAAAGTAGGACGTTGTACCGTCTCGATCACATTAGCAGCAGTAAAGGTTTTTCCAGAACCTGTAACCCCTAGTAGTGTTTGGTATTTTTCGTTTGATTCGATCCCTGCGACCAGTTGTTTGATTGCTTGTGGTTGATCTCCAGTGGGTTTGTATTCTGATTTAATTTTGAATTGCATTTGGCACTTTTTTCGTAAAAATACGGAATATTTAGAGTGGAAAAACGTGTAATTGGTATTAACGTAACAACGAAAAATGGGAGTTGAGTACTACACCAGAACTTAGTTGGACGCGTACCCAATAATCACTTTGTGGGAGTGGTTTTCCATTATAAGTGCCATCCCAACCTCTACTAGAAGGGGAAATGCTTTTTAAGAGTTTGCCAAAGCGATCAAAAATGGCAATTTTGGCCTGTTGTTTATCAATTTCTTGAAACCCTTTTACTTGCCAAAAATCATTTTGACCATCATTATTAGGAGAGAAAAATTCGGGAAAACCTAATACCGGAAATTCTCGAGGAATGGCATCTCCACAACCATTTTTATCTCTGGCATAAGCCAAATGAATTCCAATTTCGAGATTGTAAAAAGTAGGGTCGTCTTGGTAGTCGCCATCTGGATCATCTACGGCATATTCGTAATCACCATTGCCGATAGTTACTATGGTGGATTTCGTATTTCGAGAAACCCCTTCAATAATCACATTGGTGATTTGTGGTGCTTCAGAAGGTACTATTGTAATGCTTCTAGAGTTTTTGCAAAGTGTTGTTTTGTTCGTTACTGTAACCGTATATGTGGTAACTTCTGTTGTTTGGATCTCATAGGTGCTTTCGCCAGAAGGCAACCAAGAAAAAGTATAATTATCTTGCGTTAACTCTAATTGACCCGCATTAATTAGCAAAGGATCATTTCCATCAATGCAATATAATGCGGTGGTGTTTTCTTCCAAAATTGGAGCCGCATTGACGAGTAATTTTATTTCACTAACTCCATAACAATTATTATCACGATCTTCTGCACGAGCAAAATAGGCGTTGGTAATAGGTGTTGCATTGGTGACATTGGTTTTAGTCAATGGGTTTTTCCCTAAAAGGGCGTCAGAAACCGTAAGGTAATAGCTAATGGATAATTGCGTTGCAGGAACGCCTTCCAAAAGTTGATTTCTGGCATCTGTTAGCTCAAAATCAGCAATGCCATCAGCACCAGAATCATCACAGCTTTCTAACACGGCATTGTTAATAGTTGTGGTATTAATTTGCAGGTCTAAGGTAGTAATATCACTACATAAAGTAAGCTTATTTTCAATTCTAGCATAAAGTTGTTCGCTCGTATTTGTAGTTATATAAGAATTCGGATTTAGTGCGTTTTGTTTCATCTCGGCATCAATGAGTGAGGTGTAAAAAGTAGCCTGTAATTCTGTGTTGTTTTTCGTGAGATCCGGAATTGCTTTGCTCAGATTAAAAATATTTTCAGAAAACCCCTGGGCGCTACATTGTGTCAATATGCTAGGCGCGATATCTGGTAAAGGTGCAATGGTGATGTTCGCGATACCTCTCAATGGACAACTCCCGTCATTAAGATCCACTTCTAGCTGATAGGCGCCCGATGTAGTAATTTCTAGAAAATAGCTTGTGTCAGGTAAAGGAGTGTTGTCTTTTGACCAAGTGTAGGTGGCCGTCGGTATGTTGTCATAGGAAAGGCGATAGGAGTCTCCTTCGCATAGGGCCAAGCTACTTAACGAGATGTCTTGGGTGTCGATAATACCAATAGCTTTAGAAAATATAGATTGTATAAATGGAGGGAGTCCCAAAGTTGTTTGGCGTCCTTGTAAGCTAATGGCTCCTCCTCCAATGGTTTGAGAATAATTTGCTGCCATACCATCTGCTTCAGGATTATTAATTACCGAGAGTGTCGGACTTCCGAAATTGCTAACGTAGATTTTGTTGTTGGAGGCTAATTGTAATGCACCAACAAAATCGCTGTTAGATGTGCTTTCAAAAATGGTCGTAATAGAACTAGGGATGTCTGCACTTTCTATATCCCATTGCAGAATACGGGAGATTCTATTTGTAGGTGTTCCAGTTCTAACAGTGGCGTATGCTTTTTTGGTTTCTGAAGAAAACTCTACACTGTAGGGGTTTGTGGTGTTTGTTAATTCAATACTAGAAGAAATTTGGCCTGTAATATCATTAAAATCATGGAGATAAACTCCGCCTGTGCCTTCGCTTCCAAGATCGATTTGATCAAAAGTGAATGTGTTATGTGCTACAATGAGTTTTTTTCCGTCTGGAGATGCTTTCAAATATCCTAATGCTCCTCTTCTGTAACTAGAAGTGGGAACTGTTGGCCCAACAATAGAGATCACAGGGTTTGTATTTACACCGGCCCCGTCAACTTTAAAGGCGTAAAAACTATCGATAAAATGCGAGATTACCCAAAAAGAATCACAATCATCGGAGCGTACCGCTGTAATTTTTTCTGAACATTTATATTTGATTTGTTCTGTATTTGCAGGGTCGTAAGTGATTAGCGGAACATTTTTTTCTGTAGTAACAATGTCTCCTAGACCACCTTCTAGACGCATATCCACAACCGAGTAGTTAAAACCATTATTAAAACCATCGTCAGTTCTAGGAATGCTTTCAAAGGTATCCGGATACACATTGCCTTCAGTCGGGGTGCCATCAATGTTGGCAGGCCCTTGATTTGGGTAGGCATTTGCATTATTATGATGTGGTTCGTCAACCGTAAAAATGTAATACAAATTAGGATCTTCGGGTTTGGGAACAATCAACGCACTCGATGTACTAGAAGGATCACCAAATAACCCATTTCCACCAAAATAATCGGCATTTGGCATGATCTCATGATTACGATTCCATACGGTGCGACCATCAGAATAAAAAAGTAAGTTACCACTAGCATCGGATATAGAAGAGCAGCCTTCGTTAGTGCTTAATCTTCCATTTGTTACGGCTGTGGGAGGTGTGGTATTAAAATTTACCCCTGCGTTTTGACCAAAATACCAGTAATTTGCTTCTCCTTGACCGTAAAGCATTGAAGCAAAGGATAAGAAAATTAAAAAACTATATGTTTGTCGTAGTGTCATGTGTCAATGTCAAAAATACTATAAATAAGTTTTAACCTTATTGATATGACGGACTTTATATTTATTTTTTGTTTTGTGCAACTTTATCCGGGGTCTTAACGGGCAAAAGTATGGTGATGTGACCGATAATAGGTATTTTTATTCCTATGGAAGAGCGTTTGATGTCAAAAAAAAAGCCAGCCTACCCTATTAATATGGAGCTGAGTGCATATCTTAAGGAGTATAATCGTACCGTAAAAATCCCAGTTTTTTATGACGATTTACTGCGCTTTTCAGGGAGTATCGTTGTGTATGATAACAATGATGAAGATACCTTATGGGTCCGTGTGTACTATGAGGAGCATGAACGACCAGAGATTGATAGTAGTCTCAAGAAAATCTATACCACCTTGCATTCTGATGGAAATGAAGATGCGATGGAATTTTTGAGCATCGATGCGATTGACTATTGTACGTTCGGGAATTCTAAACCTTTTAGAATAAAGATTCGGAATATTCTGAATGACAATTTTATCTATTTCTATGTTAAAAAAGCGGATGCCTCTAGGGTATATGGGTTAGAATTAGAACATCTTTTTTCTCCCAACAGGATTAATTTTTTGATTTATAAAAATACCTTGATAGAAGAGCATATTGCTGGTATTCCTGGCGATATTTTTATTCGAGATTTTTTGCCTACACTACCGGATCAAGCAAAATCACAGATAGCAAAAGAGTTTGTGAAGTTTAATGAACGTTGTCAAATGCGACTTTTGGGGGATATGCGTTCTTATAACTATGTGATTATCCCAACACATGATTTTGATCATGTAGCCTATAAAATACGAGCAATTGATTTTGATCAGCAGAATTACGAAGGGAAATTGAAGGTGTATCAACCGCAATTTTTTAAAGAAAATTTTGAGATGGTGGCATTGGTTATGGATCGATTGCAACCACGTTCTGTGGAACAATACAAAAAAGAGGAAAGATCCGTGCAAGCAAAACGCATGTTGAGTTCTCGTAATCGCAGTAAATCCTTACTCAATTGCATTGTGCGAGATACGATCTCTACGGAAGAAAATTTGAAATTACTCAGGGAACAACTTTATGATTTTACCTTAGATTTAAAATTCCGCAGGTGTAAAAGTATGGGCGAAGTGCTAAAAACCGGTTTAGAGTTTGTAAAACGGAACTATGAAAACGTGAATATGAATCGCTAATATTTTAGAAATAGAAATTAGAAAAATGAAAGTAGACATCGTTTTTCAATTTCTACTTTTAATTAGCATCTTTCTTCACGGTCATTTTGAACGGCATTCGGGAAAGTTCAAAAGTGTATTGTCCATCAATTTCTGTGGTCGAAATAACAAACGGAGCATCTTCTGAGGTGTCGTTTGCAGTTTCCTGTAATAAGATTTTGTCTTTTGAAGTGTTGATTTTCCAAAATAGGTCCTTCAAATTTGCAGCGAGTTCTCCGATAGAAATTTCCAGATTAAAACCGTTGTCAGGAGAAAAATGAAATGTAGAAGTTTTAAAAGCTTCTGTCATTTCTTGCATGAATTTGATTTCTTCTTCAGGGATTTCATCGGTGGTAGTCACCACTTCTGTGACTTTCCAGTTTCCGGTTAGAATCTCATCAGTTAAGGACTGAGCACTAGTGATAACAGTGAAGCAGCATGCTAAAATAAAGGTGTAGGTATATTTCATTTTTGAGGGGCTATTTGATTTTTAAAAATACTAAAAAAATGTTAAAAATCAAATGGCGTCAAAAAAAAGCTCTTAGCTTTTCTGCTCTTTATTGAAGTAGACCAAATAGTAATACATCTGTTTTTCTTCGTCCCAACCTTTTTCTACAAATTTTTCCGCAGACTCCGGATTGATAAAATCCATTTTGATTTGGACGTTGGTGTCTAGATTGATGGTGTTCTTGATTTTCTTGCGGGCTGCAGTTACGGCAGTATTTGCAATTGGAAAATTGGTCAAATCTTCGATTTGATATTTTGGTGCTTTCTCTACTTTATAATTTTTGAATTCTGGAATTAATTCAGGATTGTTTACCACTTCATTCAAGAAATTACTTTCTTCAAATTCATCATTTTTGGCAAAATAATTTACGGAACGATTCATAAACATCACCTCTTCTTTTTTGTCTTCTGCTGGCAGGACTACATCTTTGGCGAAATCTTGGCAAAATTTCAAGTATTTTTTGGTGTGAAAATTAGAATCTGCAAAAGGAATGACGCCCAAAAAGTGTTCTAGCCAATATTTGGTGTCATACTTGTTGGCATCGACAGATAGAATTTTATAGCCTTCTTCTTTTTGCAGGTCAAAAATCAGACAGCCTTTATCAAGTTTGTTCAGGTTGATCCCCTGCTTGAGATGCATTTTGAGATCCTGATCATTTTGCTCTAATTGCAGGTAATCATATTTTAATTCTGATTTAAAGATCCCAATTGCGGCTACTTTTTCATTATCAACCAATACGCTTTCTAGATACGTGATATACAACTCTCCACTTTTGATGTGTGGGTGTTGCGATTGGTCATAGAGAAGCGATCCGATTTTTTTAGATTGCTCATGTATAGTGGTTGGATCTTCAAAGATTGCAGATGCAATAGTGTATAACGAATTGAATTCTATATCCGCCTCATTATTAAACTGATAATAGTTTTCTTCTTTTTCACGAAAGGGCTTAAAGAAAAATTCTTTTAGTAATGCTCTCAATTCATCGTCGGTTTGATGAGGATTTGCAGAAAGCACCAAGTTTTCATTCCTACTCTTATTGCCTACTTCATGTACTGAAACTGTATCTATTTGCGTGTTATATAAGTTGATCATTTGTTCGGTTTCTAGTTTATAGTTTACAGTTTCTGCTTATAAGGACGCTATGAAAATCGTCATTAGGAATTATTCACGGTTTTAGTTCCAGTTTTCGTTGAAGCCCAAATCATCATATTCATCTAGATCTACAAAGCCACCTCTTGGTTCTTCTTCACCATAATCTTCTAATTGTTCCCCTTCAAAAGCTTTTTCAGGAGGACTGTCCGGCAGATGTCCATGAGAAAACATGACATTAGGGTAGTCAATTCCTGGTTCGTACTCTGCAACTTCGGCAAGTTCTACCATAAACGTCCACATACTAAGAAAATCGTATATGTAAATGAGTCTAGGAGCAGTTTCGGTAACTAAATCTCCTAACTGCGTTTCTTGCATGAGTTTAATCGGTTCATCCGAATCACTCATGTCAAATAACGAAATTTCTTCTCCTTGATTCCAATTGTCGTCACTGATATAAAAGGAAGCCATCTCACCACCATCAAACCCAAAAGCTTGTGTGATAATATTATGAAAATCCTCGAATGTTGCTGTTTTTTCGATTTCCATATCCCGAAAAACATCTTCTTCTGTGTCTAAAATGACTCTAAAACGATAGACCATAAATATGTAAAATTATTGGAGGGCAAAGATACAATTTTTTAGTTATGAGTTAAGAGTTCGGAGTTGGAAAAACACCTCCCTAGCCCTCCTCAAGGAGGGAATTGGTAATTTTCTGAAAAAATCTTTGAAAAGTAAAATACGACCTCCTAACTCCTAACTCATAACTCTGAACTTGGAAAACACTTGCAAACAAAGATAAAATTGGACTCCAAAAAGTATGGCTGCCAATACCAAGTGTATGGGTTGCGACAAAAATGGAAAATCAAAATAATAAATCGCCATGCCCGTAATAATTTCGGCGATAATGAGTATTAGCATTGGCTTGATCAATCGCAAAGCGTACTTGGATTTAAAAGTCAAAAACACCAAATAGGCATTGACCAGAAAGACGAGGATTGAAAAAGAACGATGCACATAGAATAGCATTGTGGGATGTAGTAGCCAAAGCTCTTTTACATCTTCTCCTAATAATTTTACTTGCTCATCAACAAATTGACGTACCTGAGTTCCCATAACAATTTGTATGGTAGATAATACTAACGCAAAAACGAGTAGTTTTTTAAAAAATGGATTAACGTTGATTGCTTTTCGATTTTCTTTTAGAATAAATAATAGGTATAATAAAATGCAAGCAATAACAAAAGCCATCAGAAGATGCGTCGTGATTTTTAGCGGAAGTAAATTCGTGTCTACAACAATTTTACCTAAGTAGGCTTCAAAGCCCATCGCCAGGACAGTGATAATTGCCAGAATTGTAATTTTTTTGTTTTTTTTCCAATACCAAAAAGAAAGAAATGTCATCAGTAGTATAGGGAATCCAGAGGCTACAGTGACAAGACGATTAATATACTCGATCCATGTATGCCAGGGATTAAAAATAGCATAATCATGTTTGGTATAGGGCTGCCAATTATTGGGGTTGTATGATGTTTTTGAAGTGAAATCATGAGGTGCAATTCGCAATGCGTCCTCAACAATAATGATAATGCCTTCTTTGTATTCATGGTTTGGTTTCCATGTGAGTTGTGATTCATTGGTAGGCGGAATCAAATATCCAAAACACTTTGGCCAATCAGGACATCCCATTCCTGATCCTGTCATTCGAACCACGGACCCTGCAATAATGATTAAGTAAATCAAAATGATGGAAGTGATGACTAAAGGTTTGAAAAACTTTTGCACTAAAGGTGTTTTTAGTAGTAAGCATTATTCACAAATGTGCGCATTAATCTACTACATGATTCATTACTAATTATTCATTTATTACTTCTAGCCCTAATTCCTTTCCTTTTTTTAGCATCAGCGCAAAAGCAGCCTCATGTTCGTTTGGAATTTCTCCCTCTAGAATAGCTTCTTTAATTGTTTCTTTAATGATTCCTATCTCGCGAGAGGGTTTTAGGTTAAAAGCTTTCATAATTTCTTCACCTGTCACTGGCGGTTGAAAATTCCGTACCTGGTCGCGCTCTTCAACTTCGACCATTTTTTGGCGTACTAGTTTGAAGTTGTTATGGTATTTTTTATAACGTTTTGGGTTTTTGGTCGTGATGTCCGCCTCACACAAGGTCATCAATGACTCAATGTGATCTCCAGCATCAAATACCAATCGTCGTACTGCAGAATCCGTCACATCGGTAGCGATAACAATAGGGCGGGAACTCATTAATACCATTTTTTGAACAAATTTCATTTTGTCATTCAATGGCATTTTGAGACGTTTGAAAAGTTTGTAGACCATCTTGGATCCAACGAATTCATGTCCGTGAAAGGTCCATCCAATCTTTTTATGAAAACGTTTTGTAGGTGCTTTGCCAATATCATGAAGCAATGCTGCCCATCGTAACCATAGATCATCTGTATTTTCGCAGATATTATCTACCACTTCGAGGGTGTGATAAAAGTTGTCTTTGTGACGTTGCCCTTCAACTTCGTCGATTCCTTTTAATGCAGTAAGTTCGGGTAAAATATATGCAAGCAATCCTGTTTTTTCTAGTAGCAAAAAACCCACAGAGGGCTTATCACTAGCCATAATCTTGTGGAGTTCTGTGACGATGCGTTCTTTGGTAATAATTTTGATCCGCTCTTGATTTTTTTTGATCGCATCCAAGGACGGTTTTGCTATTTTGAATTCCAGCTGCGTCGCAAAACGAATAGCGCGCATCATTCGCAAAGGATCATCAGAATAGGTGATGTCTGGATCTAAAGGTGTTCGGATAATTTTTGCACTTAAATCTTCTCTTCCTTCAAAAGGATCTAACAAGTCGCCAAAAGAAGTTTTGCCAAGGCTCAAGGCTAAAGCATTGATCGTAAAATCTCTTCGATTTTGATCATCTTCCAACGTGCCGTTTTCTACAATGGGATTTCGACTGTCTTCTCGGTAGGATTCCTTGCGGGCGCCGACAAATTCGATCTCAATATCGTTATGACGTAGCATCGCAGTGCCATACGTTTTGAAAATCTGTACCTTGGGTTTGTGCGGTAGTAGGTTTGCAACCTCTTGGGCTAGTGCGATACCGCTACCAACAGCAACAATGTCAATATCTTTTGCATCGCCACGTTGTAACATATAATCCCTAACAAAACCACCGATTACATAACAATCCAAATTAAGGTTGGCTGCAGCTTTAGAAATTACTTCAAAAACAGGATGTGATAAGGCTTCTTTGTAATTTTT
>CAZYRG010000023.1:0-7736 GCA_964650425.1 uncultured Flavobacteriaceae bacterium | reverse complement strand
TTGACACCTTTTTTTTGTGGAGGCAAATTTACGACATAGTCCACACCTTCCAAAATAGCTTTGGAGATTTCTGCAAAATTTCCTGGAGTCGGTTGTCCGCTAATATTTGCTGATGTAGAAACCAATGGGCGTTTGAGTTTTCGGATCAATTTGCTACAAAACGGTTCTCTGACAACACGCATTGCAAGTGTATTGTCGTCTGCTATGAGATTCTCCGCTACTCGCAGTGGTCGGTCATAGATAATCGTAGTGGGTTTTTTGGCATATTTAAGAATGTCATAAGCCACTTCAGGGATTTCCTCTATGTGTTGATCTAACATCCGAAAATCATTAACCAAACAGATCATGGATTTGCTTTCTGTACGTTTTTTGAGCGCATAAACTTTATCCACGGCCTCTGCGTTGGTAGCGTCACAGCCAATACCCCAAACCGTATCGGTAGGGTAGAGGATAATGCCTCCTTTTTTTAGGATATGAAGTGCTTCGTTAAGTTTTTCGTAGGCTTCTTCGGTGATAACGTCTTTTGGCATTTGATATGCATTTTTTTGATGGGGTAAAGGTAGGGGTTCTTTTTGGGGTATAAAAAAACTGCCTCGAGGTTTTTTCATGAGGCCGTTTTAAGTATTTTAATTTTAAAAAAACTATAAATCTGATTTTGATAGGCAAAAAATAATAATTTTGAGTGTTTTATTTTATTAAGTTTTATTGTTGATACTATTCGTGTTGCAGGGATGGTTTTTTTTACATTGAAATGTTGTTTTTTTTAAATTGAATATGAATTTTAAAAAAAGTACCTTCGCAAGTGAGGTTTTAGACCATCTTAAACACAAAATTTATTCATAAGTGATCAACGTTACCCAAACATTTCTTCCTGATTTAGAAGAATATCAGAAAATTCTAAAGCGTGCTTGGGATAAAAAGTGGATGACAAATAGAGGAGAATTGCTACTAGAGCTGGAAACTAAATTGAAGGAATATTTGATAGACGTTCCTGATTTCTTTATCACTACAAATGGTACGCTTCCATTACAAATTGCTTTAAAAGCATTGTCATTAGAGGGCGAAATTATTACAACACCTTTCAGTTATGTAGCTACAACGTCTTCTATAGTTTGGGAAGGTTGTACTCCAGTTTTTGCAGATATTGAATCCACTAATTTGACATTGGACCCAAACAAGATAGAAGCGGTGATAACGGATAAAACTACCGCTATTATTGCTACTCATGTTTTTGGAAATCCTTGTGATGTAGAAGCTATAGATGCCATTGCAAAAAAACATGATTTGAAAGTGATCTATGATGCAGCGCATTGTTTTGCCGCAAGATACAAGAATAAGTCACTTTTTGATTATGGAGATGTATGTACGACCAGTTTTCATGCAACAAAACTATTTCATACGGGAGAAGGAGGGGCATTATTCGTTCAGGATAAGGAACTTTATAAAAAAATGTATTATCATCATAATTTTGGACATAACGGCCCATTGGAATTTCATGGTTTAGGCGTCAATGCAAAGGCATCAGAAATGCAAGCGGCTATGGGATTGGCAGTATTGCCTTATATGGACCAGATAATTGTAAAAAGAAAAGCGATTAGTGATACTTATGAAAGGTTACTTGGGGTTGTTTCCGGAATTACGATATTTCAGTATCGCAAAGGCACTACTAGAAATTATTCTTACATGCCAATACTATTTGATACCGAAGAAATCATGAATGCTGTTTTAATAGCCTTAGAAAAAAAGGCTATAAAATGCCGTAGGTATTTTTATCCATCTTTGAACACATTACCTTATATGAAAAATCACGTTTCAATGCCTATTTCTGAAAGTGTTTGTAGTAGAATATTATGTTTGCCTTTATATTCAGAATTAAGTTTTAAGAGTGTTCATCTTGTTGTAGAAACCATTATAGAAACGATTCAATAATATGCAGTCAAAAGATATTTATTTACTTGGAGTTGGGAAGTATACCGAGGTAATTATGGAGTTAGCTTTGGACTGCGGTTATGAAGTTAAGGGATTGTATCATTATAACGATCAACGTAAAGGAGATCTCGTTATGGGAGTTCGAATTCTTGGAAGTTTTGAAGAGCTATTTAAAAGCGATATCGGAGGTTTGAACTTTGGAGTCACTATGGGTGATAATAAATTGAGAACAGAGGTAGCTAAAAAAATTCGTTCTGCTGGAGGATTAACACCTTCTTTGATACACCCTAAATCTGAAATTAGCCCGTCTGCAAAAATAGGTGTGGGATGTTTTTTACATCATAGCAGTTTTGTGTGGACAAGGGCCCAAATGGGAGATGACTGTATTTTAAGTCATAATGCACACTTGTCCCATCATGCAATAATTGAGGATGGATGTTCTCTTTCGGTTATGGCTATGGTCGGTCCATATAATACATTAAAAAAACAAGTTTTCGTTGGGATAGATGCCACTGTTTTACCAGGTATAGGTATCATTGGCACGAATTGTCTTATTGGTGCCAAAGCAAATGTTACAAAAGCCTATGGAGCGAATTTTACTTTGGTTGGGAATCCTGCCAGACCTTTAAAAAAATAGTATTAATGGATCCATTAGTAAGCATTTGTTGCACATCATACAATCATGAAAATTACATTAGAGAAACTTTAGATGGTTTTCTAATGCAAAAAACAAGCTTTCCTATTGAAATTATAGTGCATGATGATGCATCCACGGACAATTCAAAACAAATTATAGAAGAGTACGCTCAAAAAGATGCCCGATTTGTAACCATATTACAAACCCAAAATCAATATTCTCAGAAGATTAAACCATGGCCGAACTATGTTTTTCCTAAGGCAAAAGGGAAATATATTGCTTTATGTGAAGGAGATGATTATTGGACAGATCCATTAAAGTTACAAAAACAAGTAGATTTTTTAGAAGCGAATCCTGATTATGGAATTTGTTTTCATAATGCAGAAATATTAAATGATAATACAGGAGAATTAAGAGCAGATAATATGAAGCCTAATGTTGGAGAAACTACAATGTTTGACGATTTACTCTCCTGTAATTATATTTTCACACCTACAGCAATGCTTCGAAATGATTTTGAGATTCCAAATTGGTATTATAGCAGTATTGTTGGCGATTGGCCTTTGTATTTTATTCAAATTAAAGATCGAAAAATTAAAAAGTTGGACGATGTAATGGCGGTTTACAGAGAGAATAATACAGGTGTTTGGTCATTAATTTCTAGGGAAAAACAACTTAATACTTCCATAAAAATCAATAATATGCTAATAGAAAATCTGGTTTTGAATTCGAAACAAAAAGATATTCTATTAAATAATATCCGTAGTCTCGAAAAAACTATATTGAAGTATAAAAGACGTGAGTCCTCGTTAATTAAAAGATTTTTTTCTTTGTTTAAAAAGCAATAAATTGACTGTATAAATAATTAATATGCCACAAATCTCCATTATTGTACCCTGCTATAATCAATCCGAATACTTAGATGATTCATTGGGATCTGTGCTTGCTCAAGATTATGACGATTGGGAATGTATTGTTGTTAATGATGGTTCCAAAGACGAAACGAAAGAACGTGCTCAAGCATGGTGTGCCAAGGATTCCCGATTTCGTTATTTGGAAAAAGAAAATGGTGGTTTGTCTTCTGCTAGAAACGCTGGAATTGCTGAAGCCAAAGGGGCTTACATTTTACCATTAGATGCCGATGATAGGATAGGAGATCAGTACCTTTCTCTGGCAATGGCCGTTTTCAAAAAAAATAAAAGAACAAAATTAGTTTATTGCAAAGCAGAAATGTTTGGACATAAAAATGAATTTTGGAAACTATCGGACTTTAAATTCAAAAAGCTATTGCGCAAAAATCTAATTTTTTGTTCCTGTATTTATCGAAAAATAGCAGCCGATAAAATAGGAGGTTATGATGAAGAAATGAAATTGGGATACGAAGATTGGGAATTTCTGATTCGATTCTGTTCTCAGATACGAGGCAGAGTACATCGATTGGATTATTTAGGGTTTTTCTACAGAACCAAAGAAGTTTCTATGGTTAGGGATTTGGACATGGATTTACGGACCAAGAAATTAGTCATTCGTCATATCCAGAATAAACATCGCAAACTATACAAACGTAATAAACTTCAGATCTGGTGGAATAAAAGAATCCATAAGATTAAGTTGATCCCCTAATTCGTCCACTATTACAAATACCGAATTTCCTGTTTTTGCTTCAATGATTTGGAGACATCGGCTCCTCGCAAAACAACGGAATACAATTTCCATTTTTTCGGTTTTACTAAGAACGTACCAAGGTAATAACAGCGTATAAACTGATATTTGAACCAAGAATAATTTTTCTTTAATACATAGAGATAAGACAGAAGACTTTCTCGATCAATAATCGTAGAGGAACTGATACTCTTTCCTTGATAATGCAATACTTTAGCTTCAGGTACCAACACACTAGAGTATGCTAACTGCGAAATGCGATAACAAATATCCATTTCTTCAAAATAAAGAAATATATTGTTGTCAAAACCACCTACTTTGGCAAATACCGAGGTTCTAAAAAACATAAAAGCCCCATTTACCGTATTTGCAGCGACAGGCTCGGTATAATGCTGTTTTCTTTTTGGGTGTTGATTGGGCCATAATTTTTCTAAAGAACTACGACCAAAAATAAGTTTTCGAATGCCTTTAAAATGTTCTATACAAGCCACATGGTCGCCATGCTCATTGTAATTTTGTGCGGTAGCAACACCCACTTCCGGGTGTGTCTCCATATAACGCATTAGAATAGCTAGACAATCGTTTTGTAGTACGGTGTCATTGTTGAGAAATAACAAATACTTGGCATTTGCGTATTGTGCTCCAAACATATTACCACCTCCAAATCCTGTATTAATCAAACTTCGGTGTAAATGGATGTGCGCTTTGTTGGGGAATTTCTCTTTAAGATGGTTATAATCTTCAAGATCAGAATTATTATCAACAACAATAATCTCATAAGTAATTGCAGTAGTTGTTTTTGCTTCTACTGCAGCAATACTCTCCAAGGTAAATTTGGAAGAGTTATAATTGATCATAATTACGGATACGTCTTTCATACGAAACGGCTTTTTTCTTGAAGCGGCAAACAAAAATAAAATTTTAAAACTAGATCATAGGGAACAGATGTAATTATGTGTAATTTTGAGGCAAAATAACAATGTTGAAGACTTCTCAAAAAATTCTCATTATTGCTCCTTATGCTTTTGGATATACAAAACATATTGCAAAAACATTGGAGGAATTTCCCAATGTAACACCGGAAATAGTATATCTAGATCGTCCTGCTTTTCAATACAGAAATAAGATACATAGGATTCAGAATTCTTTTTCAAAACTATTTTTAAAGAAAAACCTGAAAAAAGCATTTGTAGATAATCGCATCGATAAAGCCGTAAAAGCATTAGGAAAGCAGGATCAGATTTTTGTTATTAGACCTGATATTCTTACGGATAAAACACTAAAAGTCCTTAGAGAGCATACAGGTAAATTTATGGCCTATTATTATGATAGCACAAGACGTTTTCCTCGAAAAGTAGCGATTAAGGGCTTTTTTGATCAAATATATAGTTACGATAAGGAAGATGTCAAGGTTTATGGTTTTGATTTTTTGACCAATTATATTTTTGAAGAAAGCGCTGTGAATGATATTGATTTTCAGTTCTATAATATCTCTACATATGATTATCGATATCCATTATTAGAACAATTGGCAAAATATATTATAGAAAAAGGTTGGTCTGCAAAGGTGCAGGTGTATGCGCCTCATAAACCGCACTCTGATTATTTGGAGATTCTAGATAAACAGAAGAGTATTCAGGAAGTGGCAGCATTGCTTATGAAATCAAAGATTTTGGTAGAAATACAACGAACGGAGCAGGTGGGGTTATCTTTTCGAATTTTTGAAGCCTTGGGACATCGTAAAAAGTTAATTACAACCAATAAAGATATCGTGAACTATGATTTTTATCATCCGCAGAATATTTTGGTAGTGGATGAAAATTCGATCGTTATTCCTGATGAATTTGTAAATACGCCATATTTTGAGTTAGATGAAAAAATACTCGATTCTTATCGAATAAAGAACTGGGTTAACAAAGTCTTTGATCTAAGTTAGAGGGGGGTAATAGTATTTTGTAGTATTACTTCATATTTCTGTATAACAACAACAAATTTGTGTAGCGTTTAAAAACCGAAAAAGCACTTACATACGCAAGAATAAAGCCCTCTTTGCCATCGAGAAACCCCAACCGAATTACATATTGATGCCAAAAACGATACCAAGGCCTAAAAAGGAAATGAGAAAGTGTTGGTTTTTTGTTTTTTTTATAAAGTGTTTGTGCCTGCAAGGCACTATACTGATGCATTTTTTGTAGATAATTATCAAATCCCTTGTAAGAATAATGCGGTGCACGTTGTTTTAGTACCTGTGTGGTTCCTTGTACTTCTAATCGTTCGTGTACCAGCTTTTCATTATATTGACAGTGCTTTTTGCTGAACAGTCTAATTACAGCATCATTCTGAAAACCACTGTACTTTATTTTCTTTCCCATAAAATAAAAATCTCGTTTTACGGCATAGGCAGTTGCTGTTGGATTTTGGAGCACTTGTAGTATTTCTTCCTGCAGGCTTGGCGTAATCTCCTCATCGGCATCAAAAAATACGACCCAGTCGTACTGTGCTTGGGCAATAGCAAAGTTTTTTTGTGCAGAAAAATTGTCGAATTCTCTTTTTACGATTTTTACATTCTCCGTTTTTTGAGCCAAAGCCACTGTATGATCCGTACTATGCGAATCCACAACAATAATCTCATCAGCAAAAGAAAGATGATCCAAAAAAGAACTGATGCGTTCTTCTTCATTTAGTGTAATCACTAAAGCACTAATTTTACAAGATTTTTTGGTCAAAAGCGTAGAGTTTGCCCAAAAATACTAATTTTATAAGTACAACTTAATATTCTTATATGGCAAAGTTTCCAATAGTAATGTATCATGATATTTCTGCCTTTAAAAGCGAAGAATTTATTATTAGTACAGAAAAGTTAGAAGCACAATTGGCATATTTATCTGCAAATAACTACCAAACCTATCATTTTAAAGAATTAAAGGAAAAAGAGCAATTAGATCATGATAAGAATATAATCATCACTTTCGACGGCGCTTATGAAAGTCAATTAGCATTGGCCTATCCATTATTGAAAAAATACCAATTCAAAGCAACAATCTTTGTTCCCTTGGGTTTTATCGGCAAAAAAGATACAATACACACAGATAGTGCGCGTATTATGTCATTAGAGACTTTGAAAACCTTGGATCCTGATATTTTTGAATTGGGTTTTTATTCTTTTGGATATAGGAACTACGAGGAGTTGTCTTTGGTAAATGCGGAAGAAGATCTTAAAAAGTGTATACTCTTTGCGCGTGAAAATCGATTAAATATGAGTTCAGTATTGGCGTATCCCGATGGGAAATATCCAAGAGAAAACCCAAAGAAGGGGGAGTTTTTTGAGATGCTCAAGGATTACGGGTTTCAATATGGACTGCGTATTGGAGATAAGGTGAATACGTTTCCATTCAAAAATCCATACGAAGTGCAGCGAATCGATGTGCAAGGTGATTTTTCTCTGGGAACGTTCAAAAGAAAGTTACGTTATAACCGTTGGTTTTAGGAATGTTTGGTTGTGTTTAAA
>CAZYRG010000022.1:3599-23418 GCA_964650425.1 uncultured Flavobacteriaceae bacterium | reverse complement strand
TTGTGGATTCATTTGTTATTTTTACTATTTATCCCTGTTAGTGTACCTTTTTTATAAAAAGTTACACTTCGGTTACAAAAGGGGCGTAAAAAAGTTATCATCGACTTATTATACAAAGCACTCCGATTCAATTTATTGCTGTTTTTCAAACATTCATATCAAATCCTACAAAGAGGTCTTCAACAACTCATAACTCTGAACTCATAACTTGCTTCACCCTTCCATTTTGTCAGCGAGTTCGAACCAACGCTCTTCTTTGGTTTCGATATCTTTTAGGATTTTTTGTAATTTTTGAGAGGCTTCATTAATAGCATCACCTTCCAAATTTCCAGTAACAAACAATGCTTCTAATTCTTTCTTATTATGCTCTAATTTTTTAAGCTCTCGCTCAATCTTCGCATATTCCTTTTGTTCGTTATACGACAGTTTTGGAGAGTTTTCTTTTTTCCAGCTTTTTTTCTCTGGCACAGCCGCTGTTACTTGAGTTTTGGGTTTTTCTGGTTCGCGACTGTTTTCATAAACGCGATAATCCGTATAATTCCCGGGAAAATCTTCGATAACGCCTTGTCCTTGAAAAACAAATAAATGATCTACAATTTTATCCATAAAATAACGATCATGCGACACCACTAATAGGCATCCAGGAAAATCTAACAAAAAGTTCTCTAACACGTTGAGTGTTACGATATCCAAATCATTGGTAGGCTCATCCAGAATCAAAAAGTTGGGATTCTGAATTAGAATCGTACACAAATACAAGCGTTTGCGTTCCCCTCCACTCAACTTCTCTACAAAATCATATTGCTTTTTTCGATCAAATAAAAAGCGTTCTAACAACTGCTGTGCGGAGATTTGACGTCCTTTTTTCAAGGGAATATAATCTCCAAACTCCCGAATTACATCAATGACTTTTTGTTCGGGTTTGATCCCAATTCCTTTTTGGGTATAATACCCGAACTTGATTGTATCCCCCACAATGACCTTTCCACTGTCGGGTTGATCCTGCCCTGTAAGTAAGTTCAGAAATGTCGTTTTTCCAGTACCATTTTTACCAATGATACCAACACGTTCTCCTTTTTTGAATACATACTCGAATTTATCCAAGATCGTAAGATCTCCGTAGCTTTTGGAAATTTTATGAAGCTCCATTATCTTACTTCCAATACGTTCCATATTGATCTCCAACTGTACCTCGTGATCATTACGGCGTTTGTGAGCGCGATCTTTGATCTCATAAAAATCTTCGATCCTCGATTTGGATTTTGTAGTTCGAGCTTTGGGTTGTCGACGCATCCAATCCAACTCTTTTTTATACAGTTGTTTTGCCTTATCTGTCGTTGTTTGAAAAGTCGCTATTCGCAGCTCTTTTTTTTCCAAATAGTAGGCATAATTCCCTTTATAACTATATAATTGTCCATCTTCTAACTCCACAATCTCGTTACATACATTTTCCAAAAAATAACGGTCATGGGTCACCATAAACAATGTAAAATCTTCTTTAGCAAAATAAGCTTCTAACCACTCGATCATCTCTAAATCCAAATGGTTGGTTGGCTCATCTAGATATAAAAGGTCTGGCTTGCTCAATAAAATATTAGCCAATGCAAGTCGTTTCTTTTGCCCTCCAGAGAGTAACTCCACTTTGCGTTCTAGATCATCTAATTTGAGTTTGGATAAAATCTGCTTGTATTGGGTTTCAAAATCCCAGGCTTGCAAGGCATCCATTCGCTCAAAAGCTAATTGATAGGCGTCAGCATCATCTGGGTTTTGCAATGCTTTTTCGTACGCCTCGATCACCTTGAGCGTCTCATTATCTCCTGTAAAAATAGTTTGTTCTACCGTCAATTGAGGATCAAGGTCAGGTTCCTGAGACAGAAATGCTACTTTGAGCCCCTTACGATATACCACCTGTCCGCTATCCGGTTCTTCTCCACCAGCCACGATATTTAATAATGAGGTTTTTCCAGTACCATTTTTTGCTACAAATCCTACTTTTTGTCCTTCATTGATACCAAAAGAGATGTCTTTGAACAATATTCTTTCTCCAAAGGCTTTGGCTATATTTTCTATTGATACGTAATTCACTTGCTAACTTTATAATCCAAGACAAAGGTAAATAGAAATCAGCTCTATTAAAGATTTTAATTGACATCGTTTAAAATTATTCATATTTTCCTTATATTACAATCTAAATCGCATTACCCCAGCATACATATGAATAAATTATTACTCTCTATCTTTTTTTTATGTATACATTTTTTAGCGGCTCAAGAAACTTATCTTGATAATTTTAGTACCATTTCTTATGCTAATAATGATGGCACATCAAATTGGGCAGGTAATTGGATAGAGGCAAATGATGATAATAGTCCATCGGGAGGTTTTATACGTATCACGGGTAATAGACTACGGTTCTTCAGAATTGGTAATGAAATTATTTCCAGAACTGCTGATTTGACAGGAGCAGCTACCGCGACTCTTTCTTTTGACTGGGAGACTGACAATATAGAATCAAACGAAGAATTGTTGATTCAAGTGTCTAGTGATGGTATTAACTTTGATACTTTGGACAGTTTTACCGGTACTACGACAGGTACTTTTAGCGAAGATATTTCTGCATATATTTCTGCAAATACGACAATACGATTTCTAGACCCTGACACAACGGTTTGGACTAGCACTGGAGATATCGCTGAATTTGACAATATACAAATAGCAACCACAGATCCAGATCAACCACCAGTTATTATAGTAACTGGAGATCAAACTTTTTGTAACAACAGTACAAACTCTATTCCTGTAGCTGAAGCCGTTAGCATTACAGATCCTGATGACACAACACTAGAACAAGTAACAGTACAGATTTCTACAGGGTATCAAAATGGACAAGACCTATTAACACTAACAGGTTCTCATCCAAGTATTACAGATACTTGGAATGTTGTAGAAGGAAGATTAACATTAGCAGGCCCGGCTACATTAGCTGAATTTGAAGCTGCAGTTCTCGCTGTTACTTTTTCTTCTACTCCGCCAGTTATTCTAGGTATAAGAGAATTTTCTATAGTTTTAGCCACACCTTTATATTTACCTGAAACAGATCATTTTTATGAATTTGTTCCTAACACAGGGATTCGTTGGGATGATGCTAGAGATGCAGCAGCGTTAAGAACACTTTTTGGTTTACAGGGATATATGGCAACACTTACTAGTCAAATTGAAGCAGATTTTGCTGGTGATCAAATTACAGGGACAGGTTGGATTGGAGCAAGTGATAACTTTGGATCAGGAGAAGGAGATTGGCGATGGGAAACAGGACCTGAAGCAGGGACATCATTTTGGATTGGTGATGAAACGGGAAATGTAGTTCCCGGCGAATTTGCATTTTGGAACAATAACGAACCAAATGATTTTCCAGATGATGGCATTGATGGTCAAGAAAATTATGCGCATATAACCGATAACTCTGTTGGTATCCAGAACTCCTGGAATGACTTGCCTATTGGAGGTGGGGGTGGAGCATTTGCCGCTCAAGGCTATATTGTAGAATATGGAGGGACGTCAGGAGATCCTACCTTACAAATATCTGGAGTAACAAAACTACGAATCTCTTGTTCTGTAATCACTAACAGAAATAAAACTTATAGAGTCAAACCCAGAGATTAATTAACTCATCACTTCCCCACCTCTCCTCGTCTTCTGGTAAAAACATATAAGAGCACCAAAATCCCAAGGAATATTGCGATCCTAGGAATATAGTTTCCAAAACGCACATAAAAGGTCATCTGATTATTCAACTGTACATTTCCTTTCAAAGTGCCTCCTTGCTCATACCCTAATTGCTGCACTAATTCTCCCTTTTGGTTGATGATTGCCGATATGCCTGTATTAGCGCTTCTAGCAATATCTCGCCTTGTTTCTATCGCACGTAATTTGGCAAAAGAAAGGTGTTGTTTATGTCCTTGCGTATTGCCCCACCAGCCATCATTAGTAATAATTGCTAAAAAATTAGCTCCATTACGAACATAACCTGTAACAAATTCGCCATAAATACTCTCATAGCAAATAATCGGTCCTACTCCTATATCATCATTGGTATAAAAAACCTCGCGATCCTCTTGCGTTGTTTTTTGGAGTACGGTGCCTCCTAAATCTAGCATTGCGTCTCCTAAAATTGGTTTTAATAAATTTTTATATGGAAAATGCTCTGCACCAACAACTAATTTGGTTTTATGATATAACTCATGCGTGCCATCTTGGCGCACAAAAAAGGCCGAATTATAATCATCCACATAAAAACCGTCTCGAATCAAATTTGTTTGTTTACTAGCTTTACTTGGATCTTTAAAAGGATCCCACATATCTACCCCACCCAAGAAACTTGCCTGAGGATAATACTCGATCATTTCTGTTACACCCCTTTTCGCGGAACCGTATTTAAATTTCTTCAGACGTGTTTTCTCTGCAAATACCGTTTCTGGAGCAATGATAAATCGAGTATTTTTTGTAGCCGTACTATCCACCAATCGTTGCAGTGATTTTGCGATACTACTATTCGGCACATCATATTTCTCAGAATATGGATCTACATTGGGCTGTAAAATCACTACTTCAACAGCAGTACCTTTTTCTTCATACAATTTTAAGATTAAAAGTGAAATCCCTATGGGAATGAGTATTATAAGCATATTCACTAGTGCTGCTTTATAGAGTATTTTCTTATCCTTATGTTCCAAGTACAATAAAACAGCTTTAAAAATACCAATATTGACCAACCATACCCATAATGTTCCTCCAAATGCTCCAGTATATTCATACCATTGAATCCAAGACGTAAAAGCGGCAAAGCCATTACCTAAATTCAACCAAGGAAAAGAAAATTCCCAATGCAAGTGCAAATATTCAAAGCTCAACCACAAGCACACTAAAAATAGTGTTGCTAGCGAGAAGTTTGTTTTTCTAGAAACTACATGGTATAACAAAAAGATCAATGCCATTAATAATGCATTGACAATTGTCGCAAACCAAACGACATACCCGATAGGTAATTTTATCAACCAACCTACAGTAGCAATATTCCATATAAAGAACGCTAGAAAAGATAGTCCGAAAACAACACTTTTATGAAAACGATGCGCTTTCAATTGCCAAACCACATACAATAGCGGCACAAAGGCGATAAAAAGTAGTGCAGGAAATCCATAGGTTGGCCAGGACAATGCGAGCAACACCCCTGTTATCAAACATCCTAAAAAACTCCTGATATACATGGCTTTGTCAAATGTTTTCAAATCGATTGTTTTCTAAAAATTAATGAGAGTAACACATATAGAAGAATGACAAAAGGCACTGCCAAAAACTTAAAAACTACTAATAAAATGAGTGTCGTAATAAGAAAAATATAACGCAGCTTATTTTCTCCAAAACCCCATGTTTTGAATTTCAACGCAAACAAGGGGATTTCTGCATTAAGCAAATAACAACTCAAAAGCGTCAAACCGATCAAAAACCACGTATTGTGAATCAAATTGATCGCCCATTCTGGCGCTGCAGTGGTTAAAATTAAAGGCAAGCAAACAATCAGCAAGGTATTAGCCGGTGTTGGCAACCCTATAAAAGAAGTGGTCTGTCGTGTATCGATATTAAATTTTGCCAATCGATATGCTGAAGCTAATATGATTAAAAGTCCAATAAGTGTTAATGGATTTGCAAAGCTTTCGAGAAAAGCAGCCCCACTATTGGCTCCAACACTTTCTGAATAAAAAGCATGATCAGCTCCCCAGTCGTTTTGAGAAACACTCCTATTCAATAGCTGAAACATTACTATCCCTGGAGCTACACCGCTAGTAACCATATCTGCTAGCGAATCTAACTGCAACCCTAATTCACTCTGTACATTCAACACTCGTGCGGCTAAACCATCAAAAAAGTCAAAGAAAATTCCTAGCATCACAAATATAGCTGTCAATTCTAATTGCCCTTGAACAGCAAAGATGACAGCAATACTACCGCAAAACAAATTCAATAAGGTAATGGCATTGGGGATATGCTTCTTAATTCCCATTTAACTATATTTTTGTGTAAAAATAGGAAACAAATTGCGACTATTATAGTATATAAGCAATATCCATTTGTAAATAAAGTTTAATATGTAAGATATTTGTAAGATATTTGCTTTCAAAATTGCCCACATTGAAAAAGTATTTTTTTATTCTAATCGCCTGTCTTTCTATAGGAATTCATGCACAATCTATACGGAAATATTCAAATGAATTTTTGAATATCGGTGTGGATGCTGCTTCATTGGGTATGTCCAATGCGGTGGTTGCTACCTCTGGGGATGTGAATTCTGGCTATTGGAATCCAGCTGGTCTTACACAATTAGAAGACAAGCAACTTTCGCTAATGCATGCTTCGTATTTTGCTAATATAGCCAACTATGATTATGGGGCATTTGCCATGCCTTTAGACGATAAAAGTGCTATTGCACTATCTATTATTCGCTTTGGTGTGGATGATATTTTGGATACTACAGAACTTATTGATGCGGATGGGCAAGTGGATTTTAATCGTATTAATTTGTTTTCTACCGCTGATTATGCCTTTACCTTTTCATACGCACGTAAAACAGCTATCGAAGGCTTTAGCTATGGAGCTAATGCTAAAGTAGTAAGAAGAATCATCGGAGATTTTGCCTCTTCCTGGGGTTTTGGATTGGATGTTGGCGTACAATACAGGCGCAATAATTGGCTATTGGGGTTAATGATCCGAGATATTACAACTACATTTAATGCTTGGAGTATCAATGAGGATGCTGTTGAAAGAATCCAAGATGCAACGCCACTAAATGGTAATCCACAAGAACTACCAGAAACAACAGAGATCACTTTACCAAAATTGCAATTAGGGTTGGCACGATCATTTGCAATCAAGTCAAAATTCACCTTACAAACAGAATTAGACCTTATTGCGCGATTGGCAGAGACGAATGATATCATCTCAAGCTCATCGATAAGCGCAACTCCCGCCTTTGGGTTTCAATTTGACTATAGCAAGGTTATCTTTTTACGCGGTGGTGTTGGAAATTTTCAAGACATCACGCAATTTGATGGCAGTACTGAATTGGGTTTTCAGCCAAATTTTGGTATTGGTTTTCAATATAAAGGAATCTCTATAGACTATGCACTTACTGATATTGGAGACCAAAGTGCAGCAATCTATTCTAATGTCTTTTCTATAAAATTAGATTGGCGAATTTTCAGAAAACAAGCTCCGGAGAAAAGATAAGTTTCTTGTTTCTGTAAAATCTCGAAAAATATCTTAGTTGCCACTTTTATCCAAATTATTTATCCAGTACTTTTGCACGTAAATTTATCAAAAATGGGATCAGGAATTGTACTATAAATTATTACACAAGCCTAGTACCTGACACCCAAAACCTGAAACCAGAAACCCATAATGTACAAATTACTGCTACGCCCACTACTTTTTCTTTTTGATCCCGAAAAAGTACATCATTTTACTTTTGGAATGGTTCGATTTATGTCTAAAATCCCATTCTTCCCTAATATTTTCAACGCTATATACGAAGTACAAGATTCCAGGTTAGAACGCGAAGTTTTTGGATTAAAATTTAAAAACCCTGTAGGCTTAGCTGCTGGTTTTGATAAAGATGCTAAACTCTACCAAGAACTTTCAAACTTTGGTTTTGGTTTTATTGAAATTGGCACCCTAACACCAAAGCCACAAGCTGGCAACCCCAAAAAGCGTTTGTTTCGTCTCAAAGCTGACAAGGCTATTATCAACCGCATGGGTTTCAATAATGGCGGTGTATTAGAAGCCGTGGAACGTCTCAAAAAAAACAAAGATGTATTAATTGGTGGTAATATTGGCAAAAATAAAATCACTCCTAATGACGAAGCCGTAGAAGATTACAAACAGTGCTTTGATGCCTTGTTTGACCATGTCGATTATTTTGTGGTCAACGTAAGCTCCCCGAATACTCCAGGATTACGAGAATTGCAAGATAAAGAACCACTCACTGCTTTATTAAACACACTGCAAGAAAAAAATACTAAAAAATCGAATCCGAAGCCTATCTTACTTAAGATTGCTCCAGATTTAACTGATGAACAATTACTCGATATCATTACCATTGTTTCTGACAGTAATATAGCTGGTGTAATTGCTACGAATACCACTATTGATAGAAGCAGTCTAATAACGGAAGGAAACGTCATCAAAGAAACGGGAGGATTGAGCGGAAAACCTTTAACAAATCGATCTACGGAAGTAATACGATTCCTAGCCATTAATAGCAATAATGAATTCCCTATTATTGGTGTTGGCGGAATTCATAGCGCTGAGGATGCTTTAGAAAAACTAGAAGCAGGAGCTAGTTTGGTACAACTCTACACAGGTTTTATCTATGAAGGTCCCAAATTAATCAAAGACATTAATAAAGAAATTATAAATCGCTTGTGAAATAAATCTATATTATTTTGATTTTTTTAATAGCAACTGGCACACCTTTAGCATTAAAAAATCGAACAAAATAAATACCCGAACTAAGTCTTGTCAAGTCCAATTTAATGGAATTTCTAAGACCACTGGTAAAAGTAATTTTTACTTTTGAAGTCAGTATATCAAAAACTTCAATTTCTTTGACACCTAATTCAACTATATTATTTACGATAATAAAATCATCTGCTGGATTAGGATATACCGAAATTTGAACATCTGATTTAATTGTGCCATTATAATCTTTTACATCTTGTGCAAACGACGAGAAAGTGAATAGCAAGGCTACTAGGGGGAGTAGAATTTTTTTCATGTAATTTTTTCTATATTTTGTTTGTTTTAAATAATGTTGGTCAATACTGGATTGCAAATATAATGAATTTTGAGATACTAATTACATTTTTTTTTACTTCTGTTGGTATTACCCTATCTCCAGGGCCAGATATCTTATATGTTCTAGTGCAAAGCATTAGCAACGGGAAAGTCTCGGGCATCGCTGTAACTTCAGGTTTAGTATCAGGGATATTGATCCACACTACAGCTGTTGCATTTGGAGTTTCGCAATTAATCATACAATCAGAATTTCTTTTTTTAAGCATTAAGATCCTTGGTGCTTGTTACTTATTATTCATTGCATATACTGTTTTCAGAACTCCTTCAGAGTTTAAAAAAACTACTACTATTCCGCCAAAAAAAAGTTTTAGTAAACTTTACCGACAAGGTTTTTTGATGAATGTTAGTAACCCCAAAGTGACCCTGTTTTTCTTTGCTTTTTTTCCTGCATTTTTACCAAAAACAACAGATAATATTATTCTAAACAGTTACACGCTAGGCATTATTTTTATGATACAAGCCTTTTTGGTTTTCAGCACTGTAGCGATACTTGCGGATCGATTTACGGTGTTTTTGAGAACCAACCATCGTTTTTTAAAGACGTTGAAATGGTTTCAAATTGGTATTTATATCGGATTGGCACTATTTTTATTTCTATAACTCATTATCTTGATTTGTTATTTTTTAATTTTTTTTTAAAAAAAATCGCACCGCTAAATAGTATATTTGTTCAATTGAAATTATTAATACCGCTAGCTACATTAACACTAAAACGCTGCACCATATCGCATGAAAGTAAAAGTCATAGAGTGCCCGCGTGATGCCATGCAAGGCATCAAAACATTTATCCCTACAGAAAAAAAAGTGCAATACCTTCAGTCATTGCTACGATGTGGATTTGACACGATTGATTTTGGAAGTTTTGTTTCGCCAAAGGCAATTCCACAAATGCAAGATACGGCAGCAGTTCTGGAACAATTAGACCTGTCAACAACAGAAAGTAAATTACTGGCTATTATCGCCAATGTGCGTGGTGCTAATGATGCAGCACAACATAAAGCCATACAGTATCTTGGCTATCCTTTTTCTATTTCAGAAAATTTTCAGATGCGTAACACGCACAAAACAATCGCAGAGTCTGTCACCACTTTGGAACAAATTCTAACGATCGCATCCAAAGCTAACAAGGAAGTTGTTGCCTATTTATCTATGGGCTTTGGCAATCCCTACGGTGATCCATGGAACGTTGATATTGTCGCAGAATGGACGGAGAGACTCTATCAAATGGGGGTAAAAATCCTATCGCTTTCGGACACCGTTGGTACTTCTTCTCCAGATGTAATTCAATACTTATATAAAAATTTAATCCCTTCCTATCCAAAAATAGAATTTGGCGCCCACCTACACACCACTCCTACTGCGTGGCACGAAAAAATAGCCGCGGCTTATGAAAGTGGTTGCCGAAGATTTGATGGTGCTATCCAAGGTTTCGGAGGTTGCCCAATGGCCAAAGACGAACTTACTGGTAATATGCCCACAGAAAAAATGCTCTCCTACTTTACCGCTCAAAAATCGGACACCAATATTAGAATGATGAGTTTTGAAGCTGCACATAATGAAGCAACAAAGATATTTTCTGTGTATCACTAAATAGGGTTATGAGTTAGGAGTTATGAGTTATGCGTTTTTTGCTTACCTGAAATTTATTTTAAAGTCGACCAATCAGCATGGAGTGCACTCCCCTTTTGTATATGATTTAGTCACCAAATGCTTTTATGATAAAAAAAAGTATCCTGAGTACAATGCTATCAACAATTTTATTTCCGAAAAGGAAATCTCAACCAAACAAGCCCAGTTATTATTTCGAGTAGGACGTTATCTTAATTTTAAAAATGCATTGTTCTTTAAAGATCGTAATTCTGAAATCACAAAAACGCTAGAGATGGCGAATGCAGAAATAAACACTTTTGAGGTATCCGGCTATTATAGCGGTAACCAAAAATCAGACTTGATCTATTTCAACAACATTGACGTACCTTACTTTCAAAAACAGATAGAAGCTTTATTAAAAAACGCTCACAACGATAGTCTACTATTAATTCAAGGTATTCACTCATCAAAAACAGCTCAGGTGTATTGGGAACATGTAAAAAATCATCCCAAAGTAACCGTTACGATTGATACTTTTGCCCATGGTTTTGTTTTTTTTAGAACCGAACAAGCCAAAGAACATTTTGTGATCCGAGTGTAACAACTTAACTTTGGTCACGTCCTATCAGTATAGAAAACTCTGTAGCCATTATGAGCAATGTCATCAATATCAAAAATATCATTCGGGATTTTAAATTAGGCCAAGAAACCGTGCATGTTCTCAAAGGTATTGACCTAGAGATCAATCGTGGGGAGTATATTGCTATTATGGGGCCTTCTGGCTCAGGAAAATCTACGCTAATGAATCTTTTGGGATGTTTGGATACCCCGACCGCAGGTACCTATATCCTGAATAACAATGATGTGAGCCAAATGACAGATGATGCCTTAGCAGAAATTAGAAATAAAGAAATAGGCTTTGTTTTTCAAACCTTTAATTTATTACCTAGAACCACCGCTTTGGACAATGTGGCCTTACCTATGATCTATGCGGGCTTATCCAAATCAGAACGAATTGCGAGAGCCTCAGAAGTACTAACGGATGTGGGGCTTGCCGATCGTATGGACCACAAGCCAAATCAATTATCTGGTGGCCAACGACAACGTGTTGCTGTAGGCAGAGCTTTGGTCAACAAACCTTCGATCATATTGGCAGATGAGCCTACAGGAAATTTAGATTCCAAAACCTCCTTAGAAATTATGCAACTATTTGACGATATCCATGCAGCTGGCAACACGGTGATACTTGTAACTCATGAAGAAGATGTAGCACAACATGCTAATCGCATTATACGATTGCGAGATGGTGTCATAGAAAGTGATGTTTCGAAGTAAGTTAGAAGTTAGAGGTACGAAGTAAAAATTAGAAAAACGAAAGTAGAAATCGGAATTTGGATGCTGGATGCTGGATGCTGGATTCTGGAAAAAAGAGAAGAGAAAATAAAGAAGAAAAAATAGCATATACATACTGGAAGGTAGAAGTATTTCGGCTTTGCCAAAAAACCAGAAACCAGGAACCAGAAACTCCAAACCAGAAACCCAAAAAATGGAATCTTACTCAGAACTCAATCAATTAATCTTTCTTATTATTGGGATAGCTTTATTGTTCATTCTTGTTTTCTGGAATACCAATAGAAACAAAAACAAACGCGATACTCGCAAGAAAAGAGACTTCAGACAAAACTATTACGATAAGAAAAAAGAACAAGAAGAATGAAGATTTATACCAAAACAGGAGATGATGGCACTACCGCACTCTACGGAGGCACACGTGTCCCAAAACACCATCTTCGGATTGATAGTTACGGCACTGTTGACGAACTCAATTCTTATTTAGGATTACTCCGAGACCAAAAAATAGATCAACATAGTCATGATATGCTTGTACAAATACAGGACAAATTGTTTACGGTAGGCGCAATATTGGCTACAGATCCAGAAAAAGCGATGTTAAAAAACGGAAAAAAGCGACTTTCCATACCATTAATTACAAAAGAAGATCTTCTAGTACTTGAAAATGAAATTGATCAAATGGATCAAAATTTGCCGCAAATGACGCATTTTATTCTCCCAGGAGGCCATCAAACTGTGTCATTCTGTCATATAGCTCGAACAATTTGCCGAAGAGCAGAACGCTTATCCTGTGCGCTTTATGAAATCGAACCTTTTGAAATCACTACCATACATTATCTAAACCGACTATCTGACTACCTATTTGTGTTGGCACGGAAGTTGTCCAAAGACTTGCAGGCAAATGAAATAAAATGGATTCCAAAAAAAGAATCTTAAAAATCACATTAAAGTACAATTTTTATAATTTTTAATGCCTAAAAAATTATAAAATAAAACGTTCTTGCAATTATTGTTGAAATAATTAATTTTTTACTTGACTTTTTAAACTAAAAAATTATTTTTGCAAAAAACAAAATCTTATAACAGATGTATTGGACATTAGAATTAGCATCCTATTTAAGTGATGCACCCTGGCCGGCAACTAAAGATGAACTTATAGATTACGCTATTCGTACTGGGGCGCCACTAGAAGTTGTAGAAAACTTGCAATCAATCGAGGATGAAGGTGATTCTTATGAATCTATCGAAGAAATCTGGCCTGATTACCCTACCGACGAAGATTATCTTTGGAACGAGGATGAATATTAAATGATATTAATATAATAGTAGCTGTAAAATAGCAACAAAAAGTCTCGCAAGAGGCTTTTTTTTTGCGTAAATTACGGCATTAAAAGCATACCAAATCATGGGAATTTTAGATTCTGTATTAAAAGTATTTGTTGGAGACAAATCCAAGAAAGACATTAAAGGAATTCAGCCAAAAGTCGCGCTGATCAAAAAGGCTGAAGCCGCGCTAGAACCATTATCGAATGATGAATTACGTGCTAAGACACTAGAATTCAAAGCTAAGATAAATGAAGCACGTGCTACATTTGATGCGCAAACCAAAAAATTGAACGAAGAAGCAGATGCTACAGGGGATATTGATAGAAAGGAAGAAATCTACCAAGAAATCGACAAACTCAAAGATGAGGCGTATACCGCAACAGAAAAAGTATTGAACGATATTCTGCCGGAAGCCTTTGCTGTAGTTAAAGAAACTGCAAAACGTTTTGCGAACAATAGTTCTATAACCGTTACAGCTTCTACCTATGACCGAGAACTCTCAGGATCAAAAAATTATGTCACCTTAGAAGAGGACAAAGCAGTTTGGGCCACTACCTGGGATGCTGCTGGTAAAGAAGTTAAGTGGGATATGATACACTACGATGTTCAATTGATCGGGGGTATTGCTTTGCACGAAGGAAAAATTGCAGAAATGCAAACTGGAGAAGGAAAAACCTTGGTAGCGACACTACCTGTATATTTAAATGCCTTAACCGGGAATGGAGTACATCTGGTAACCGTAAATGATTATCTCGCAAAACGTGATAGCCAATGGATGGCACCTATTTTCGAATTTCATGGCATGACGATCGATTGTATCGATTACCACCGCCCGAATTCACCTGAAAGACGTAAGGCCTATAATAGTGATATTACGTACGGAACCAATAATGAATTTGGTTTTGATTATCTGAGAGACAATATGTCTCACGCGCCAGATGATCTCGTGCAACGTCCACACAACTATGCTATTGTGGATGAAGTAGATTCGGTATTGGTAGATGATGCCCGTACACCATTGATTATTTCAGGCCCTGTACCAAAAGGTGATGTGCATGAGTTTGATGAGCTAAAACCCAAAGTAGCTGATATTGTTGGTAAACAACGACAATACCTTACAGGTGTATTGGCAGAGGCCAAAAAACTGATTGCTTCAGGAGACACCAAAGAAGGTGGGTTTCAATTGCTACGCGTCTATCGTGGTATTCCAAAAAACAAAGCACTTATTAAGTTTTTGAGTGAAGAAGGGATCAAACAACTGTTACAGAAAACAGAAAACTTTTACATGCAAGACAACAATCGCGAAATGCATAAGATTGATGCAGAGTTGTACTATGTAATTGAGGAAAAAAACAATCAAATAGACCTTACCGACAAGGGTGTAGAATACCTTTCTGGAAAAGAAAATCCAGATTTCTTTGTCCTACCAGAAATCGGAATGGAGATTGCAAAAATCGAAAAAGAAGAACTTTCTAAAGAAGCTGAAGCTGAAAAGAAAGAAGAGCTATTTCGTGATTATAGTGTCAAAAGTGAGCGTATCCATACGCTAAGACAACTTCTTAAAGCATATTCTCTTTTTGAAAAAGATGTAGAATATGTGGTTATGGACAACAAAGTAAAGATTGTTGACGAACAAACAGGTCGTATTATGGACGGACGTCGATATAGTGATGGATTACACCAAGCTATCGAGGCCAAAGAAAACGTAAAGATTGAGGATGCTACGCAGACCTTTGCAACGGTAACGCTGCAAAATTACTTCCGTATGTACCGCAAACTTTCTGGTATGACAGGTACTGCGGTTACAGAGGCAGGTGAACTTTGGGAAATCTACAAATTAGATGTAATTGAGATCCCTACCAATCGTCCAATTGCCAGAAAAGATAAAGATGATTTGGTATACAAAACCAAACGCGAAAAATACAATGCTGTTATTGATGAAGTAGTACAACTTTCGAAAGCAGGAAGACCTGTATTGATTGGTACGACTTCGGTAGAAATTTCAGAATTACTAGGACGTATGCTAGCGATCCGGAAAATACCACACAATGTCCTAAATGCAAAATTACATAAAAAAGAAGCCGACATTGTCGCCGAAGCTGGTAAACCTGGAGTCGTAACCATTGCCACCAATATGGCAGGTCGTGGAACGGATATAAAACTTTCTGATGAAGTTAAAGCTGCTGGTGGATTAGCTATTATCGGTACAGAACGCCATGATTCTCGACGTGTAGATAGACAATTACGTGGTCGATCTGGACGTCAAGGAGATCCGGGAAGTTCACAGTTCTACGTATCACTAGAAGATAACCTAATGCGTTTGTTTGGATCTGAACGTATTGCCAAAATGATGGACCGTATGGGCCTCAAAGAAGGCGAAGTCATCCAACATGGTATGATATCTAAATCTATTGAACGTGCTCAGAAAAAAGTAGAGGAAAACAACTTTGGTGTTCGTAAACGATTACTAGAATATGATGATGTCATGAATGCCCAACGTGAGGTGGTCTACAAACGTCGTTATCATGCACTCTTTGGCGAACGCTTACGTGTGGATATTGCCAATATGATCTATGATACTGCAGAAGTAATCACAGAAAGCAATAAAGCGACGATCGATTTTAAAAACTTTGAGTTTGAATTGATCCGTTATTTCTCCATGAGCAGTCCGATAAGCGCAGATGATTTTGAAAAAATGGATGTTCAGAAAGTTGCTGGTGAAGTTTATAAAGCGGCTTACGAACATTATCAGGATAAAATGACGCGCAATGCAGAAATGGCATTTCCTGTAATCAAACAAGTATATGAAGATCAAGGAAATAACTTTGAGCGCATTGCAGTACCATTTACGGATGGTGTCAAAAGCCTCAATGTGGTAACCAATCTAGAAAAAGCATATGAATCTCAAGGAAAACAATTAATTACTGACTTTGAGAAAAATATCAGTTTAGCAATCATTGATGATGCTTGGAAAACGCATCTCCGAAAAATGGATGAACTGAAACAAAGTGTACAGTTGGCAGTTCATGAGCAAAAAGATCCGCTATTGATCTATAAATTTGAGGCTTTTGAACTTTTCAAAGCGATGATCGAAGAAGTGAATAAGGATGTAATTTCTTTCTTATTCAAAGGAGAATTACCGTCTCAGAATCCAAATGAGGTTCATGAAGCGCGACAAACGAAACGACGAGATAATTTAGAAACTTCTAAAGAAGAAATTCCGAATATGGATGAGCGTGCGGCACAAAATCGTGCGGCTGGTCAGACTCAACAACCGCAACAAGTTGTAGAAACGATTGTTAGAGATCAACCAAAGATTGGACGTAACGATCGGGTAACGATTAAGCATGTAATGAGTGGAGAGAATAAAACCCTAAAATACAAGCAGGCAATCCCACTGATCGAAAAAGGAGAATGGATCCTGACAGAAGCAGAATAAGCAGCTGTAGCACGTAATCCTTAATAATAAAAAGGGACTATTTTTCGAAATAGTCCCTTTTATATTGGTCTCAATTATGTTTTTTCACCCTTCCACTCCATCTTATACCAATATGGTTATATAATACCGTATAGAAAACAAAGTTGTTTTTCTGTTCTATGACACTGTGATCGATTTGCATAGCCATAGCTACGGAAATTGTGAACAAGAAAGTAGCACGGAAAATGAACAAGTTTGAATGCGATATCATATAATCAAACTGGTATTATTCGCCACAAATAGCCTTTTATCGAATATTTAATTCCTTTATCGCATTTATTAAGCCGCAAAACCTGACTAATTCGTCCCTTCTATGATATCTATGATACTTTTAAACAAACTAAAAATTAAATCATGGAAACCATTACTTCAACACTTCAAAACCTAATTTCCTATACGGGGCTCAATAAAAATATCTCTTCGATATTGCTCGCCATAGTAATTTTAGTACTAGGCTGGTTTATAGCAAAGTTCATTAAAAGAATTATTTACAAAATTTTATCAAAATCCAAATGGGACTCCAAACTCATGGGGGATAGCGCCAAAGACATCAAAGTCAACAAACTCATATCCAAATTTGTATACTACCTTATTATGATCGTTGTACTCCTTTCTGTTTTGGAAATCATGGGTGTCAGTCAAGTCTTAGACCCTATTAAAAATATGCTCAACGAATTTTTAACATTCATCCCAAATATTGTGGCTGCCGGAGTTATTGGATTTGTGGGGTATATCATTGCCAAGATTGTATCCAACTTAGTCGCCTTGGCTGGTAATTTTATTGACAAACTAGCAGAAAAAACGGGTTTCAAAGACACGGACAAACTTATAAATATTATTACCAAAGTAGTATTCATTCTCATATTTATTCCTTTTCTAATACAGGCGTTGAATGTCCTGAACCTAACGGTCATTACAAATCCTGCAAATGACATCCTTAATAGCATTTTGCATATCATACCTAAATTATTAGGTGCTGCGGTTATTATAGCATTATTTGTTATTGGTGGTCGTTATTTAACCAATTTTATCCATGATTTTTTGAAAAGTATGGGAACAGATGCGTTGTCAGAAAAATTGCAGTTAGATGCAGTAATGGGTAACTCACAGTCATTATCAAAAATTATCAGCAACCTGATCTACTTTTTCTTGGTCTTTTTTGGAATTATTACTGGAGTTGAATTATTAGAGCTCGCACAACTTAGCGAAACGTTGAATACCATATCTGCTATGACGGGTCAGATTTTATTTGGTGTATTGATCCTAATTATAGGAAACTTTATAGCAACGATTATTCATCGTACCCTATCAAAAGCTGACAACAACAAATTCATCGCTTCTATTATCCGTTATGCAATTATGGCGCTTTTCTTTGCTATGGCATTACGAACTATGGGAATCGCTAATAGTATTATCGACCTTGCATTTGGATTAATCCTAGGAGCTATTGCTGTAACCGTAGCATTATCCTACGGACTTGGCGGTCGAGAAGCGGCAGGAAATCATATGAAAGAAATCATAGAAAAATTAAAGAACAAAAACTAATCCCTAATTAGTGCACTACCAGTTGTGCTCTGTTTTTTGTAATAAATTTTGAAATACATCTGGTAGCAATTATGCAATACTTAACCTAAGGAATAAGGCTCGACTAGTAATCGGGCCTTTTCTTTTTTTACCAAATTAATAGATGCACTTCTCTAAAAAGTTAAAGAACACCCCAAAAGTTCTTACTTATTTTATGATATCACAATGATTTTATCACAAGAGAGTTATAACAAATATGCTGCAAGAAATTAGCCGCTATTTTTAAAACCATTCAAACACATGATTCAAAATCTGATTAAATTTGAGCATATAGCTTGGGAAAGACCACATGAGGGCGTTAAACAAAAAGTGTATTCAGATGGAAAAACTCGATTAAGACTCATACAATTTAATGAGCATTTTATTGAAAACGATTGGTGTACTAAAAAACATATCGGTTTTGTCCTCCATGGAGAAATGAAAATAGATTTTAATGGCACAGTAAAACACTACAAAAAAGGAGATGGGCTTTGGATACCTGAAGGAATTGATTCAAAACATAAGGTTTTGATTGAAAAAGGGAAGCATGTCGAACTCATTTTATTTGAACCTGATGAATGAACTTTACTATAAAATGCTATACGGCAAAATGAGTTACTCGTAACGTTTAGTTATTTTCTGCATAGTTTTTGATAATAACAATTATTCGATACCGTTGGTGCTATTAATTCCAACCAATTTTCGTTATTTTACCATCAAAATATGTAATCTTTTGAAAAAAGCACTCTTTCTATTACTTATTGTCTTATGTAACCCTGTGGTATTTTTTGCCCAAACTACCGATGACAGTGAAGCAAAACCTATCAACATCGAATCAGATCGAATGCTCATGGATGAAGAAAAATTTCCTGGAGCTACGGTATTGACCAAAGTAGACAATCAGGTATACATGACACATAAAGGCATAGAGATCTGGTGTGATCAAGCCATTTATTACAAAGAAGATAATTTTGCCAAGGCTTTTGGTAATGTCATTATAAAACAAGGAGACACCATTACCATGGATAGTAAGTATGCCGAGTACAACGGTAATACCGAATTTGCATATGCTAGTCAAAATGTACAACTAGAAACACCACAATACAATCTACAAACCGATACGTTATTTTTTGATCGTGTTCGACAACAAGCCTATTATCGTAGCGGCGGAGTGATAAAAGATTCTTCGAACACCTACAAAAGTAAAATCGGACGACATTACATGGAAAAGAAGCAGTTCCGACTCAATAATGATGTAGAAATTACCAATGCGCAGAATATTGTCAATACGGATCATCTGGACTATTTTCAGGATACAGGGTATGCTTATGTATACGGTCCATCAACTGTAAAAGGCGAAGAAAGCGTACTATATTGTGAAAGAGGATTTTACGACACGAAAGATCAAGTAGGATATGCCATCAAAAATGCTAAGATTGACTATGACAATCGAACCGTTTTCGGAGATAGTATTTTTTACAATAGCGCAAAACAATTTGCCTCAGCGACGAATAACATTAAAGTATTGGACACTGCCAACAACAGTTTGATCAAAGGGCATTATGCCGAAGTTTTTAAAGCCAAAGATTCGCTCTTCAT
>CAZYRG010000022.1:0-3499 GCA_964650425.1 uncultured Flavobacteriaceae bacterium | reverse complement strand
GAAAAATTAGATTCTCTCAAAGTCTACGAAAACTCCTTTATGGTGCAAGAAGACACCCTAAAAGAAGGATATAATCAGATCAAAGGAAAAATACTCTATGGGCAGTTTAAAGATAACGAGCTCTATCAAGTAGATGTAGATAAAAACACAGAAACTATTGTTTACCAGCGCAACGACGAACAAGAACTCATAGGAATCAACAAAGTTATCTCTAGTAGTATCCGTGTATTTTTTGAGAATCGCGCCATCAATGATGTGTATTACTATCAACAAGTAACTGGCACCTTGTACCCAAAATCCGAATTACCGGCCGAGGCTCGAGAATTATCGGGACTCAATTGGCGAGGTGATGAAAAAATCACCAGTAAAGCCGATCTTTTTAGGGGTGAAAAAACACCGGTTCTTACCAAAATACAAGGACTACCACTGCCTGAAGAAGATGGAGACTTTTTTGACGAAGAAACGATCAAACGCTTAGAAGAAAAAGGGTCAGAAGAATCTCGATTAGAAACCAAAGATTATAAAGACGCTAAGAAAATTGACACGGGTGAAAATGATGATGGGTCGAAAAAACAGAAAGAAAAGCCTACAATATATTCTTCTGATTAATTTTTTATAATGTACTAATGTGGTTAATGTAGCAATGGGTTTAATGTAGCAATCATATCAATGTAGCAATTTACCAATGGGTTTTATGTAACAATTTACCAATAGATAATTTAGTGTAGCAATGGGTTTAATGTAACAATTTACCAATGAATAATTTAGTGTAGCAATGGGTTTAATTTAACAATTCAGTCGTACACAACTCTATTTACACCTTAGTTAATTACCAAATTAATACATTTACACATTATTACACTATACCCATTTACACATTAATAATTATTACATTAAACCCATTAATACATTTACACATTTACACATTAATACATTTACACATTAATTCATTATTACATTTTCACATTGAAAGACGATTTCTTCACATATCAAGCGCAAACCACACCTCATCCACTAGCGATGGAGATTTCGCATGCAGAAGGATCTTATATTTATGACACCAATGGCAAAAAGCACTTAGATTTCGTTGCTGGTGTATCCGCCTGTAGTTTAGGACACCGACATTCACGAGTTGTTAATGCTGTCAAGGAACAATTAGACAAGTATCTTCATGTGATGGTTTATGGAGAATATATCCAAGAACCAGCAGTGGCTTTGACCAAACTTTTAGCACAGCACCTCCCCGATCCCTTAAACAAAACTTACTTAACGAATTCTGGTACTGAAGCCATAGAAGGAGCACTTAAACTTGCCCGTAGAGTTACGGGCAAAAGTCAGATTATTGCTGCCAATCATGCGTATCACGGTAACACTATGGGATCGATGAGTGTCATGGGGTTTGAAGAACGCAAACAAGCATTCCGCCCCTTAATCCCAGACGTAGCGTTTATAGATTTCAACAACGAAGAGCACTTAGCGCAGATTACCGCAAAAACTGCTGGAGTCATCTTAGAAACCATTCAAGGTGGTGCAGGTTTTATTCTTCCTGAGAACGATTATTTACAAAAAGTGCGGAAACGCTGTGATGAAGTAGGTGCCGTACTTATTTTGGATGAAATTCAGCCTGGATTTGGTCGAACTGGAAAACTTTTTGGGTTTCAAAACTATGATATCGTACCAGACATTGTTGTTATGGGCAAAGGTATGGGAGGCGGATTACCTGTTGGCGCTTTTACTGCTTCTACAGCCATGATGAACCTATTGCAAGATCAACCAAAATTAGGACATATTACCACCTTTGGCGGGAATCCGGTAATTGCCGCTGCAAGTTTAGCGACACTCCAAGAAATCACAGAAAGTGACTTAATGGCAGCTACACTGAAAAAAGAGCAGCTTTTTAGAAAACTCTTAAAACATCCATTGATAAAAGAAATTAGAGGTATTGGATTGATGCTTGCATTGATCACTCCTTCAGCAGAAATTGCTAGCAATATTATTTTGGCCTGTAAAGACAAGGGATTAATACTATTTTGGCTACTTTTTGAACCAAAAGCAATACGTATTACCCCTCCTCTAACGATCACGGAAGACGAAATTAAAGTAGGTTGCGAGCAAATTTTAACGGTTTTGAGCACGATTTCTACTGACAAATAATGTATATTGGTATAGCTTTTGTTAATTAGTTTGTTAACAACAATAAATCAAACACCCCGAAAAATTCACTAACATTTGTAATTTTAATTAAAAGGAAAAGAAATTTTCTTTAATACAATTAGTACAGAATTTTTTTTAGGATACTTTGATAACCTGTTAATTACTTATGTATGCAATTAAGCCATGGCGACGATAGAAACTTCCCCCTTACTAGATATGAATCTATGTTACGTTCTAACAATGTAATATTTTTTGATTCGGATGAGTTTGAAAACATTATTCATCACTATTTAGAAAATGGGAAAATTGCAAAAGCAAAACGAGCTATTGCACTAGGATTATCCCAACACCCCTCTTCTGTAAATTTAAAATTACTTGAAGTAGAAGTACTTGTTTTCGAAGATCAACTGGACAAAGCAGATCGTTTGCTAGCACAATTGCACGCCATAGAACCCGAAAACGAAGAAATATATATTCAAAAAGCGAATATTTTTTCGAAACAAAACCAACATCCAAAAGCTATTGAATTACTAGCAACGGCTCTGGAATACACCAATGACACTTCAGATATCTATTCACTTATAGGTATGGAATATTTATTCATGGATGATTTTGAAAATGCCAAAATCAATTTCATGCAGTGTCTAGAACAAGATCAAGAAGATTATTCTGCACTTTACAATATGATTTACTGCTTTGATTTCTTGGAGCAACATGAAGAAGCTATTGATTACCTCAATATGTTTATTGATAAAAATCCATATAGCGAGGTAGCATGGCATCAGATTGGCAAACAATACATGGACATCAAGGCGTATGAAAAAGCACTTACAGCTTTTGACTTTGCGGTTATCAGTGATGAGTATTTTATAGGTGCTTACTTGGAAAAAGGAAAAGTATTAGAAAAACTCAATCGCCATATCGAAGCGATAGAAAACTATCGCATTACCTTAGAGTTAGATGATCCAACTTCTTTTGCTTTATTACGCATAGGGAAATGCTACGAAAAACTAGGGAATCACGAATTGGCACTAGAGCATTATTCAAAAACGGTTCATGAAGATCCATTGTTGGACAAAGGGTGGATTGCTATTACGGATTTTTATCTACGTAAGCGCGATTATCAAAAAGCATTGTACCATATCAATAAAGCGATCAATATTGATAGTGAAAATGTGGTCTATTGGAAAAGCTATGCCAAAATCAATAATCGACTAGGCTTTTTTGAAGAAGCGGAACGCGGGTATCGCAAAACACTTGAATTAGGCAATTATGAATTAGAAACCTGGACTAATCGTGCAGATTTACTCAAAAAACTGGGAGAGTTTGAAGCAGCAATACAAAA
>CAZYRG010000021.1:0-23530 GCA_964650425.1 uncultured Flavobacteriaceae bacterium | reverse complement strand
TACCAAGGGCTTATCGCAGTATCTTCAAAGTTCTTTAAAATGCAGACACTTTGTGCTGGAGTATTTCCTTGCACCAACAGATAGCGTTTTGCTCCCTGAGCATTCACTATAGCATCAGCGATAATAACAATATGTCCTGGAGAACCAGGTGTAACGAGCATATCGCCTATTTGTAAATCTTTGATTGCTACTTTTTCTAATTCATGATATAAAGAAAGTGTTCCCGCATACATATAAATCAAGTTGAGATATCGATAAAAATTCTCCTTGGAGTGGTTCGCCTTTTTTGTTTTATGAAAACTTACTTTGTTTCCATTAATTTTAGGACGATAGCCTTCTGCATATTTTTGCCAAGAGCAATAATGTCCCGAAGTAAAATTAAAACCGATTTCCTTCTTGCGATCCTGATTCCAAAGGTATTCGGACCGAATACGCATCAAAGCATCTGCGCACTGTTGTAAACCATTATCCGGGACGGGCAGTTCCAATATACCTTCATGCCAGTCTTGGGCAAAATAATGACTCCCATCGTAATTGATAATCGGACTCCCGTAAGGTTTGAGTTTATAGGTTTGTAAATACTCTGCAAAACTTTCTTTAGGATTGTTAATTCTCTTATATCCTTCTGTGGGTAAAACACGAGTTAATAATGTAGTGCCTTCACGGTCTATTGTAGGAGTAGATTTGGTTAACACTACGCCTTTTACCTGTTGCACTGCAAGTTTTGCGTTGTCATCGCTTAACACAAAAGCCACAACTCCAAAAATCAATAAACCAGTAATGCCAATGTACTTTTTCATAGTTAGGATTTATATTAAAAACAGACAACCTGCAACACTAAATGTTGCAGGTTGTTATAATATTAATAAATGTAGTCGTTTTATTTTTCTATGCGAATAATATATTTCTCACGCTTATCTACGACAATAAAATATTTTCCAGAAGATAAATAGGAGATATCAATGGACTGCCCTCTTCTGTAATCTTTTATTTTTTTAATTGTTTCTCCAGTTCCATTTTGAATTAAAATAGTTTTAGCATTTACTGGAGTTTTAAACATTAATAAATTCTGCTCATCATTTGTATACGCATTATTCATTAAAGAAGTACCTCCTGCTTTTTTTGAAGCCGATGCTACAGCAGGCTCTTTAGGCTTTGTCGGCACGATCGCTGGAACTGTAACTGGTGGCTCTGGATTGGTTGCCGAAACTTCTGCTGTGTCTTGTGCAGTTTCTGCAGCTTCAGTAGTAGTCGTCGTCGCTACTGGCACATCTCCCGTAATATCTACTGGTGGTGTTCCTGTGTATCCGGGCTTAGCAGACTCTGTAAGAGATAAAACCAAGTAACCATCTTTAAAATTGGCGTTTTGTGGATCAAAATCAACATTACTCACATCAAAAGTCCAACTAGCCGTTCCCCATCTATCAGTATCATGACTATCAAAGTCATCTTCCCAAGTAGGAGTAGCTGCAAAACCAGATCCATTCCATTCATAATACTTGATCCAATTAACATAGGCATGAACTGGTACTACTTTTGTATCAAAAGGTCCCACCCAATTTACACTATTAGAAGACCAAATATTAAAATGAAAAGACATTGGATCTGTCAATTCTTTTGCTTTTCCATCTTTTAGCTCACGTACTAAAACACCATCAATTTTCCAGGTAACACTATTAGGTTTCCATTCTACCGTATAAGTGTGATAATTTTCTGATAAGGAAATTCCTGTATCAAAAACTTCTTCTACATTAGGCGCTCCAGGTGTATCTGTTACTATATTGGATTGAAATGACTTTGCATCATTTTTTCCAAAGATTTCTAAATCCACCTCTTCCCATATCTCACTACCGTCTTTTGCAGTATCAGTAAATGTATAAAAGGAAGAAAGTATACCGCTACCTTTGGCAGCTTGCATACGTACCTCTATCTTACCATACAAATAGGTGTTATCACCTTTGGTATATAATTCAGCACCCTTGTAGAGCTTGTCATCTTGTGCAGTTACTAGCTGTAAAAGTGCAACTACGAAAGAACATGTCAAAATAATTTTTTTCATCTGGGACAGAAAGTTTTCTAAATTTAAGCCGAAATTATAGAACAAAAGTAAGAATAAAAATTAAATGTTTATAATTATCTAAATATCAATAAACAATCTTACCATTCAAACATACAATTACAACTTCCATTCAAGTTACAAAAAATTAATTATTTATATTTTAATCTCTACTTTAATATATTGTTTTAAAGCCTTTTGAAATTGAAAAATTCAAATAATCATTTAGTTTAATTAATAAATTCTAAAATCTTAAAAGCAAAATCAATGCCAAAAAACAAAACTACTGATTATAAAGCTATTAAGCAAAAAATAATACGGTAAAACCGTAAAATATTTGTTTACAACTTCCTATTTCAATAGAACAAAAAACCCTAAAGGGTATAACTTTAGGGTTTTAAAAACGTATCAAGTACTAATTTAGTATGAATAAAATTTACTTTTATCCCCCAAAATCGTCAAAGCGTACATTTTCTGGTGGAACACCAAAATCATCAGCCATTTTCTCTACGGCTTTATTCATCAATGGTGGTCCACAGAAATAGAATTCAATATCTTCTGGTGCCTCATGTGCGGTCAAGTAATTATCTATCACCACCTGATGCACAAACCCGATAAAACCATCTCCTTCTCCATCCAAACCATTTTTCACCTTCCAGTTATCCTCTTCCATAGGTTCTGACAAGGCGATATAAAACTTAAAGTTTGGAAAATCTCTCTCTAAAGCTCTGAAGTGTTCTGTATAGAATAACTCTCTTTTTGAACGACCTCCATACCAGTAGGACACTTTTCTACCAGATTTTAAGGTTCTGAATAGATGATATAAATGAGAACGCATAGGAGCCATTCCTGCACCACCTCCAACATATAACATCTCCGCATCACTGTGATTGATAAAGAATTCCCCGTAAGGTCCAGAGATTGTTACTTTGTCCCCTGGTTTCTTAGAGAAGATATAAGAAGATGCAACTCCTGGATTCACATCCATCCAACCGTTTTTAGCTCGATCCCATGGTGGCGTTGCAATACGAACATTCAACATAATATCTCTTCCTTCTGCTGGGTAAGAAGCCATTGAGTATGCACGCTCTACGACATCGTCATTCTTCATAACCAAAGGCCATAAGTTGAACTTATCCCATTCTAACTGAAATTTGTCAGGAGTCTCATGCTCTTCTGGGTGAGCGGTAATATCCATATCTTGGAATTTTACTTCACACTTAGGGATCTCAATCTGGATATACCCTCCAGCTTCGTAATCCATATCCTCAGGAATACGCACTACAAACTCCTTAATAAAAGAAGCTACATTATAGTTACGTACTACTTCTGCCTCCCATTTTTTGATCCCAAACACCTCTTCTGGCACTTTGATCACCATGTCTTGCTTTACCTTAACCTGACATCCTAAACGCCAACCTTCTGCTGCTTCTTTTCTCGTAAAGTGCGGTTCTTCTGTAGGCAGCAAATCTCCTCCTCCTTCGAGTACTTGACATTTACATTGTACGCAAGTACCTCCACCTCCACATGCAGAGGGCAAAAAGATTTTGTTATTACTCAAGGTTGATAATAACGTAGATCCCGAAGATACCTCTATCGAATCTCCACCATTAATTGCCAAATTTACTGGACCAGATGGCGCTAATTTTTCTTTTGCAAACAACAGAATACCTACCAAGATCAATACTAAGACCAAGAAAGCTACTACGGTTGCCAAGATTGTTCCTCCAATGCTCGCTGCTAAAATCATATTACTCTTGTATTATGTTTGTATTTTGTATGGTAGCATCTACCAATTTGTTTTCGCCTATTACTTCCGCCTGCTCTACAGGAGCTTTTGTGTCTGGCTCATCGCCGCCTGTAAGCATTCCTCCAAAACTCATAAATCCGATCGCCATCAAACCTGTAAGGATAAAGGTAATTCCCAACCCTCTCAAAGGTGCAGGGATATTTGAATAACGTATCTTCTCTCGGATTGCTGCTATTGCTAAAATTGCTAAAAACCATCCGATCCCTGATCCAATTCCATATACCGCTGCATGACTGATACCAGGAAATTCCTTTTGTTGCATAAATAACGACCCTCCTAAGATGGCACAGTTCACCGCAATCAATGGTAAAAATATCCCTAGGGAGTTATATAATGATGGAGAAAATTTCTCTACCACAATCTCTACTAACTGTACCATGGTCGCAATCGTTGCTATAAAAAGGATAAAGGTTAGAAAGCTCAAATCGTAACTTGCATACTCCGCTCCTAACCAGCTCAAAGCTCCTTCTTGTAAAATATACTTATCCAATAACCAGTTTAGTGGTACCGTAATCGCTAATACAAAAATTACTGCTGCACCTAGTCCAACTGCCGTTGCTACTTTTTTGGAAACCGCCAAATAGGAACACATCCCTAAAAAGAAAGCGAATACCATATTGTCTATAAAAATAGACTTCAAAAACAATTCTAAATATTCCATTATTTCATGTGTTTTTTATTATTTTTTTATTCGTCACATGCTGTTCGCTATTAATCATTCCTGTAAATGATAAAAATTTGAACATGCTCGTTTCGTTTTTTTACTGTGAACTACAGTATTAATTTTCTTCTATTAAATCAGTATTTCTACTTCGCTGGATCCAAATAATAACACCCACGGTAATCAGTGCCATTGGCGCCAGTACCATAAAACCATTATTTTCGTATCCGAGTGCGTATAAACCTGTTTTTTCAATAGGATCCCCTAACACTTTAAAACCAAATAAGGTTCCTGAGCCTAGTAACTCTCTAAAGAATGCTACAATGATTAACAAAAGTCCATATCCAGCAGCATTTCCAATACCGTCTAAGAACGATTTCCAAGGGCCATTACCTAAAGCAAAAGCTTCAAAACGCCCCATGATAATACAATTGGTAATAATCAAACCAATGAATACCGACAACTGCTTACTTAACTCATAAGCAAAAGCTTTGAGCACCTGATCCACAACAATCACCAATGCCGCTACTACTACCAGCTGTACGATAATTCTAATTTTTGATGGAATGATATTACGCATCAATGAGATCACGACATTACCAATTCCTAATACAAATATCACAGAAATTGCCATGATAATAGAAGGCTTAAGCTGTGCTGTAATTGCTAAGGCTGAACAAATACCCAATACCTGTATGGTAATTGGATTGTTATCAGTAAGCGGATCTGAAAGTAATTGTCTATTCTTTTTAGAAAACAAAGGCTCTTTTGGCTCTTTGGTTACGACTTCTTTTTCTTGTACTTCAGCCATTATGATTTTTTTAAAGTTTTAAAATACGGCATATAACCTTTAATTCCTTTTTTGACCATCGCAGTAACACCATTACCTGTAATGGTTGCTCCAGCTAATGCATCAACGGCATTATCATCTTTTCTATCATTCTTTGGGTCAGCATTTCCTTTCTTTACTTCGATACCTTTATAATTCCCTGCGGCATCTACGATTTTTTCTCCTATAAAATCTTCTCGGAAATATGCTTCCTTGATATTTGCTCCAAGACCAGGGGTTTCTCCTTTATGATCAAAAAACGCTCCTTTTACGGTATCAAAATTATCATTCAACGCAATATATCCCCAGATAGCATCCCATAAACCATTCCCTCGTACAGGAACGATATAGAATTTCTCTCCGTCTTTATTCCCAATAAACAATGGATATTTTGGTTGATATCCTTCATCTTGTTTAGCTCTGTCTGCTTCCTTCTTGATATCAATATTAAAAGCTTCTGTACTTTTCGTCGCTTTACCTCCTTGGATGATATACTGTTCTTTTCCTACATACTCATCAAAAAACTTTTGTGCTTGATCTGCAGGAACAAATGAATTTTTATCATCGGAATCAGCTACATTCATTGCAAAAAGAATATTCTGTTGCTTTTCTTTCTTTTTATTGATCGTAATATCTGGTTTGAGTGCCGTGGACACTCCAGCCAATAATGATCCAACGACTATTACCATCAAAACGGAAAATATAATCGTATAACTATTCTTATCTGTATTCACTGCCATGATTAAGCGGTTTTTAATTTTAATCGTTTCATTCTCTTATTGATATTACCTTGTACCACATAATGATCAATAGTCGGAGCAAATACATTCATTAGCAAAATTGCCAAGAATACTCCCTCTGGATATGCTGGGTTAAATACTCTAATAAGGATAGAGATAAATCCTATTAGGAATCCATAAATCCATTTCCCTTTATTGGTTTGCGATCCGGATACTGGATCCGTAGCCATATACACCACTCCAAAGGCCAATCCACCGATGATCAAATGTTGCCAATAAGGTGTATTCATCAATCCATGGAATTTGCTAGACTCGGTAATCCAACCTGCATCCACAATTCCGTTAAAAATTAGCCCCATAACTGCGGCACCTGCAAAACCACTCAAAATAATTCTCCAGCTTCCGATTTTTGTAAAAATCAAAATCGCTGCTCCAAGTAATATCAACAATGCTGATGTCTCTCCAACAGACCCAGGAATAAATCCAAGGAACATGTCAGAAATACTATAAGAAACTTCACTTTTTTGCGCTAGGGTTCCTAAGATGGTCTCTCCAGACATAGCATCTAATTTTGCACCGCCGGCAATTTCATTCGCACGATCCACCGCGCCATGCACCCATACTTTATCACCAGACATCCAAGTTGGGTATGCAAAGAATAAAAATGCCCTAATTGTTAATGCCGGATTCAGAACATTCATCCCTGTACCGCCAAATACTTCTTTTCCAATCACAACACCAAACACGACTGCAACAGCCAACATCCAAAGCGGAATGTCTACTGGTACAATTAACGGCACTAACATTCCAGTAACTAAGTACCCTTCTTCTACTTCGTGCTTTTTGATCACAGCAAACAAAAATTCTACTGCTAATCCAACACCATAAGAAACCACCACTAGCGGTAATATCTTCCACATGCCAATATAAAGGTTATCTAACGTCCAAAATTCTGAACTAAAAAACCCTCCACTCACAGCTTGTATCTCCCCTGCAGCTAAATAATGTTGATAACCTGCATTGAACATTCCAAAAATTAAGCATGGAACCAATGACATGATGACGATATTCATCGTACGTTTCAAATCATCTGCCCCTCGGATATGTGCACCAGAATGGGTAGTCTCATTAGGCAAATACAAAAACGTATGTATTGCATTAAAAGCAGGAGCCATTTTTGTACCTCTATACTTTTCTTTGAGGTTATGCATCTTTTCTTTTAAACTCATAACTATTTTTCTTTTTAGCCTATTTCTTTATACATTAAATCCAAACCTTCTCTAATGATTTCCTGATGCGGTTGTTTGGATACACAAATAAATTCTGTCAACGCAAAATCTTCTGGTGCGATCTCATAAGCACCGAGTTGTTCCATGGCATCGAGATCATTTACTGCAAATGCTTTAAGCAACTGTAATGGATAGATATCAAATGGAAAAACTTCTTCATAATTTCCCGTGGTTACAAAAGCTCTATGCTCTCCATTCGTATTGGTATTTAACTCATATTTTTTGTTTGGAAACAACCATGAGAATGTCAAAGCTCTAGAAGTACTCACCTTATTGGTGATTGGTTTGTTCCACCCAAAGAATTCATAGTCGTTCCCCTCAGGTATAATGGTGACTTCGCTACTGTACGATCCAAGATGACCATCTGGTTTTACACTAGTCCCTGTCAAAACATTACCACTGATTACGCGAATATTTGTTTCTTTCACTCCCGAATTATATACAAAGGTCGAAACCTCTGCTCCAATTGTTGTTTTATAATATTTTGGAGTTTTGACAGAAGAACCTACAAGGGCAATAGTACGCTCGGCATTATATTTTCCTGTAAGCAATAATTCTCCTATGATCACCAAGTCTTGAGGTGACACAATCCAAACTACTTCTCCCTTATTAATAGGATCTATTTTCGCTATTTGAACACTGACATTCCCTGCAGGATGCGGTCCTGATACTTTATGTAATGAAATATCTTTAAGACCAGAAAAAACAGAGGTATTAGATTTTCCATCAACAGACACATGTACTGCTCCAGCAGTCAATTTGCTCAAAGCGGTCAAAGCAGCCTGTAATTCCGCTTCTTTACCTCTAAGAATATATTCATAATCCGCTGCTAATGGTGCAGAAGCATATGCTGAGATAAAAATTGCTTTAGGCGCTTGATCTGGATCTGCTATAATATCGTATGGTCGTTGCTTGATAAAAGGCCAACAACCTGCTCCTAGCAAGTGCTCTTTAATTGCCGAAGCATCCATAGCTTCAGGATCCTTGACCCCAAAATCTTTAAACGTTTGTTCCTTATCTCCCAAAATTTTGTAGGCTAAAATCTTTCGCTTAGCACCACGAACAATCTCTACCACCTCACCACTTACTGGAGAAGGAAATAAAATCTTGTCATTGTTTTTGGAATAAAAAAGTGTTTCACCAGCCTTGACTTCTGTCCCTGCTTTTGCTACTACTTTCGGAATGATACCGTGGAAATCGTCGGGTTTGATCGCGTAGATATTACTTCTTGCAGCTTGCTCTGTGACCTTGTCAGCCTCTCCTACAAGCTTGATATCTAAACCTTTCTTGATACGAATGTCTTGTGACATATGTTAGTTTATGTTAATTGTAACTAAAAATCGCTGCAAATTTATGAATTTATGAATGAGTTTAATAGTGAATTAGCAAAAAAATGGTTAAACAAAACTGTTAAATTCAAATTGCATAATACTCCATTTTCACAACGTCAAAAAATCTGTAATTCTATGATTTATATCACCTCAAGGTATGGTTTTTGAGTATATTTACCTCGAATATCAAAATAATAATACCCTTATTTAGATTCATTCAAAAAAGAAAGCAATAAAAATTATAGCAAAGTACTTTTAACAATGAATACTATTTTGGCGAAAACTGAAGTTTACTAATATATGAAAAAACAGTTCCTTTTTATTCTTTTTGCTTATGCGACAATCTTAACATATGCGCAAGAAGTCCAAGAATTATCTCCGCCTGATTACATACGCACTGTGAAATTCACAGGAGCTTCTAATCAATATCCTGGAACGCCTATTTTTCCTTTAGGAGAAACGTTATCCATGACTTTTGATGACATTGATGGAGACGAAGCTGATTATTACTATAAAATATCTTATTACGACTTTGATTGGACCCCCTCTAAGCTTCCAAAAAATGAATTTATGGAAGGATTTGATGATGTTCGTATTGTAGATTATGAGAATTCTTTTAATGCATTAAAAATTTATTCCCACTATCGTTTGAGCATACCAAATTCTGACACCAGAGCCCTAAAAAAAAGCGGGAATTATATTTTAGAGGTTTACAATGATCAAGATGAATTAGTTTTTAGTAGAAAATTTATTATTTACGAAAGTATTGCCACCATACAAGTTGCACTAAAAAGGTCTAGAAACCTTAAATACATCAACACACGACAATCCGTGCAATTCACGATCAACACTCCGAATAACTTATTAATTAGAGACCCAAAAGTTTGGCTAAAAACAGTCGTAATCCAAAACAACAACCTTAATCTAGCCATCACCGATCTAAAACCGCAGTTCACAATAGGAAATCAATTTATCTATCGCTACGATGACGAATCTAGCTTTTGGGCTGGTAACGAGCACCTAAATTTTGACAGTAAAGAATTAAGGGCCGCAAATATTGGTATAAAAAGAACCGTATTGGAAGATATCTATCATCATTATCTATTTACCAACGGTACCAGAAGTACCCGTCCTTACACGTATTACCCAGATATTAATGGACACTTTGTAGTACGACAACTCAACGCAAATAATAATGACATTGAAGCCGAGTACATCTGGATGCACTTTAGTCTAGAATGTTTTGAAGATATTGGAAACTCTGACATCTACCTCTATGGCAACTTTAATAATTATGCACTCACCGAGAATAATAAAATGACCTACAATAAGAAATCTGGTCTATATGAGCTAAAACGCCTTTTCAAACAAGGGTTCTATAATTATAAATATGTAGTTGTAGCAAAAGACGGCTCGATCGACACAGGATTGATTGGAGGAAATTTTGACGAAACTGAAAACGAATACACGATACTAACGTATTATAGAGCTCCCGGAGAACGATATGACCGTATTATTGGAATTGGAACCGGAAACTCTAGCACCATTAGAAATTAAACTTAACGAAACAGAAGAATAAAACATCTTTTTGACTGAATACTTCATATAACAGGAGTAAAAATCAGATCAATAATTACTTTTTTTAGCCTAAAAGAGTTACACAGTATCGAAACTATTGTTAAAATTTATTATATTACCCCATTATTTTATATTTTTAAGCTTTAAAGTAAAATTACCCCGTTTTACTTAATCACTAAGCCATGGTACATCAGGTAACAAGAGGAATTAAAATTTCGGTGGACACCACCTTTGAAGGTACGTTCTACAAGAACTACAAGATCCACTTTGCTTTTGGTTACCGTATTACTATAGAAAATCAAAGCAAAGATTCTGTTCAGCTTACTGCTAGACACTGGAAAATCTATGATGCTCTGAGTGACAGAGAAGTTGTAGATGGCGAAGGTGTTATCGGAAAAAAACCTGTACTAAAACCTGGAGAATCTCATACATACAGCAGTGGTTGTTTACTTAGCTCTCCCTTTGGTGCCATGAAAGGGCATTACAAAATGATTAACTTTACCACAACCAAAAAATTCAAAGTACACGTACCTGTTTTCAAACTTAGCGCTCCTTTTGCTTTGAATTAATAATTCTGATTTTGTTGTTTTACATTAACCGCATCTCCAGCTCAAATCGAAATATGCGTTCATTTTGTTTTATATGACAATAACTACAATTAGAATCATACACAAACACATAAGGAAATTCCTTATTAAAGCCTGTATCTAGCACACGAAATAGTCCTTCAAAATCCAACTCCCCTAAATCATTGTAACGCTTTATTTGATACACATCTTTTTCCAAAATAGTTTCATTCTCTAACAAAAAATAAGCCCCACATCCCGTTCCAGACAAATAACTTGCATCAATCAAATGTTCAGGAACTTTTAGGTCTTTATTTTGATCTAAAGGAATATTCTTATCAAAATAGTTAGACATATTTTCCTTGAAAGCAGTCCTTGTATATCGCTTCACCTCTCCATCTAAGACTTCATAAATAGGATTCTTAAGCGCAGCTTTTTCTACATTACCCACTGTAGATGGCGTAAAACTCTTGTTTCGCAATAAATAACGTCTGATTTTAGGTTGATCCGTACTGGCCAAAATAGTCTCTGTCACCAAACGCGAACAATTACTACCTCTACCTTTTATACTGAACGCCTTGTAAGGAATACTCCCTTTAGCATGTAATTGCTGAATATATTCACGTGCCTTACTGTAATCAATAGCATCACAAACCGAACATACCATACGACCTGTCCCGTGTGTTTTTTCAGGATGCGCTTCTAACCAAATAAGGAATTGCTTGAGATTTTTTAACTCCCCATCCTCCACTATCGCCTCAAAAGGAATTTCTAATTCCACATCTGTAACAGCACTGCGCACGCGCCCCATTTCTGGAGGTGTTACATAACGCCCAAAGTCATAATATTCTGCCTTTCCAGTAGCATTTTCGATTAACACCAAAGCGGCATGGCCGGCTTTGATATAATCTCCTTTTCCTACGATTCTAAATTTCACCATCCACTCCAACAATGATTCTCTGGACAAACGAACAAAGGTATCGGGAAAGGCTAGAGTAATAATTTTACCAGTATATTTCACGCAGTTATTGCTTCAAAAGTAGTCAAGCTTATCTCTTGTTTTTGAAGGTCTTCATAACGCATTGTAATCGCCTCATTTCTTTTAGAAACCTGGGTAATACTGCACGTTTTCAACACACCTCTATCCATGACCAAATCCATATCCTCATCACCCACACCACCTTCTTTATGAAATTTAAGCAATGAATCTGATGTCATCATTGCTTCTGCACTAAAATCTTCAAACCATTGCATTCGATGTTTTTTCATCTCTTTTGTATACAAGGTAGACGAAGACCATATTCTGGGTTCCTTAGGAAGTTGTTGCACATGCTTCTCCACTCCATCCCAGACCAATTCAAAAAACTGTAATCCTTTAGTCCAATTAACCACGACAATAGTAAAAGGCTCTATATCATGACAATCATAGGATTGTAAACAATTCTCTACATCATCAGCGATCAACAAATCTTTTACAACAACACCCCTACTTTGACGATAATTGGGTAAACGTTTATGATTTTTGAAGCCTCCGTTGAGCAAACACACCAGCGTGTTTTTCTCCCCCACTCCAATCCAAGTACCTCCAGCAACTGCATCTTTGGGATATAACATTCTGATTCCCTGTTCTTGATAAAATTCTGGAAATAACGTTTTTCTACCTATCGCTTCATCACGATTTGACGTGAGTATAAAATCATTTTCTGAAATAGGTATTAAGCTTACTGTACACATATGCGTATTGGTCATTTTTAGCAACGGCAACTTACAAAAAAAAGTAGAAAGATTGCTTTCAATGTTTACAAAAGGTTAAAGTATCGATTGCCCTTGGTGAATTTTCTATCTTTGTTAAATACTGCATCAACTATACAAAAAATGCAGATTTCTAATAGCACACGACTAATCTCACAACAAGAAAATACGATTATGGGAAAAGGTTTTTCTAACGTACCTAAGGCTGTCAATGAGCCTATTAAATCATATGCCCCAGGCACTCCGGAACGCACTGAAGTACTCGAAATGTACCAAACACTTTATAAAAGTAACATAGAAGTACCTTTATATATTGGTGAAAACGAAATCACAACTGGAGACACAAACACCATGTCACCACCTCATGACCACCAGCATATTTTGGGCACATATCACAAAGCTACAAAAGCTCATGTTACGCAAGCCATAACGGCAGCACTGGACGCAAAACAAGAATGGGGAGCACTTGCTTGGGAACAACGTGCAGCAATTTTTTTACGTGCTGCGGAACTAGTTGCCGGACCATATCGTGCAAAAATCAATGCTGCCACGATGTTAGCACAATCAAAAACTATTTTTCAGGCAGAAATAGATGCTGCCTGTGAGTTTATTGATTTTTTACGATTTAATGTCGAATATATGACACAAATCTATGGCGATCAACCAGAATCCACATCTAGTACTTGGAATCGCTTAGAATATCGCCCCTTAGAAGGTTTTGTATATGCTATCAGTCCATTTAATTTCACTGCTATTGCTGGTAATTTACCCGCCAGCGCTGCAATGATGGGCAACACCGTTATCTGGAAACCTAGTGACAGTCAAGTATATTCCGCCCAAGTGCTTATGGAAGTATTCCAAGAAGCAGGATTACCCGACGGTGTTATTAATATGATCATGGGAGACCCTGTTATGATTACGGACACTCTTTTGGATAGTCCAGATTTTGCTGGAGTACATTTTACAGGAAGTACCTTTGTTTTTAAAGAATTATGGAATAAAATTGGAACTAATATTCATAATTACAAAACCTACCCAAGAATCGTAGGGGAAACTGGAGGCAAGGATTTTATCCTAGCACACCCAAGCGCCAATCCAAAACAAGTAGCTACTGGTATTATACGAGGAGCTTTTGAGTTCCAAGGCCAAAAATGTAGTGCTGCATCCCGCGTATACCTTCCAAAAAGTCTTTGGGAGGCAACAAAAACATTTCTGTTAGCAGACTGTAATTCGATCAAAATGGGATCTCCAGAAAACATGGAAAACTTTGTCACGGCCGTTATTCACGAAGGATCATTTGACAAAATCACCAAATACATCGATCAGGCAAAAGCGGATTCAAATGCCGAAATTATTGCTGGCGGTTCTTACGACAAATCAAAAGGGTACTTTATAGACCCAACAATCATTGTAACATCCGATCCAAAATACACTACTATGGAAACAGAGCTCTTTGGCCCTGTAGTTACTATATTTATTTATGAAGATTCGGATTGGAAAGATACATTGCAACTTATTGACACTACAAGTGAATATGCGCTAACAGGAGCTATTTTCTCTACCGATCGTTACGCCATCCAAGAAGCTACTAATTCGCTACAAAATAGCGCGGGGAATTTCTACATAAACGACAAACCAACAGGTGCAGTAGTAGGCCAACAACCATTTGGAGGCGCTAGAGGGTCTGGAACCAATGACAAGGCAGGCTCTTATCTCAATTTACTGCGATGGGTATCACCCCGAACTATAAAAGAAACATTTGTTTCACCATCAGATTACGGGTATCCTTTTATGAGAAAAGAATAGTTCTATTATAACTGAATTTACCGACAAATATATCCATGCAGCTTTACTTTAAGCTGTATGGATTTTTTAATTAAAAAAAGATTTTTCTCTAATTTTCAACCAATTAAAACCAATAAATTAAAGAATTCTACCAACATCGTATCTAATCATATTTTTGCATAATTCTTAAAATAAAAGCCCTATTACAAGGGATATTTTTAAAAAATTTCACTTTTATTACAAATAATTTAACAATCATTAAGAATATTTGTCTATTATTAAACTGTAAATTGCAATTGATTATTGATCTATTTTAAAACTAACTCAAAAATTAATCGTGGTACTGAAGTAATTATTAGTATCATAAAGTAACTACTCAAACTCAATTATCAAATGAAAAATTTAAAAGTATTGGCAATAACTGCCATCACTGCAGGATTACTATTTTCCTGCCAAAACGAAGATGTGTCTACCATTGAAGACACTACAACTAACGATCAACAAATAGAAACGGAAGTTCTTCAGGCATTACAAAAACTATATTTCAATCCTAAGGTTATAAAAAAAGATAAAATGGTCACTTTTGAAGGAACTACTTTGGAAGGATACCTATTGGAAGATGATATTTTTATGACTAAAGAGCAGATTTTCGAAATGCTCGAAAATGATCAAAAACCTTTAGAAGATGTGCAACTTGGCGCTAAACAATATCGGACACGTAACCTGGTAAGACAAAATGCTACCATTGTAGTTATGGGATATACTGGAGGACAAGTTAGAGCCGAAGGTGGTAGTCGTACCGCTAATGGCTTAACAGCAAATATGCAAACAGGTTTTCAACGAGCTATTGACAATTACAACAATGTTGGTAATGGCTTTAATCTTAGATTTGAAGGCTTCTTAAGCAGCAACACTGCCGATGCAGCCCGAGCAGATATTATTGTATATAATACACCTGCAAGTGGAGCTGGAGGAAGTGCAGGTTTCCCTTCTGGTGGTAATCCATTCCGATATGTACGTATCAACTCACCAATGGCTAATCTAAATGGAAATGTAAATGAATTTGTAATTGCTCATGAAATTGGTCACTGTATCGGTTTCAGACATACAGATTATTTTAGCCGTCAAAGCTGTGGTCAAAATGTAAATGAAGGTGATGGAGGAATTGGTGCTATTCGAATTCCAGGTACTCCAGCCGGTTTTGATGCCACTTCTTATATGGTAAGCTGCTTTAGCACACAAACAGATGGAGAATTTAATGAAAATGACAAAATAGCATTAAGAGAAATGTATTAAATCTTTGTCAACAAGATTTCTTAAAAGAGGAAGTTAACAAAAAGATCAATAATTATACACAAGAGACTATCCAAAGGGATGGTCTCTTTTTTTACAATACATTTTTTCAGCATCATATAATTACTTTTCAATCCTTCAAAAAACACTATCAAAAATTAGCAATTTCTTAAAAAAAGTTAAATATACAATCTACAATCTATCAATAATTGAATAAGCCTTATTTGACTCACTAAATTCCTATATAATTCGTAGTTTTGCACCAGCAAATTTGATAACTTATTAATATGACACGTATCATTTTGCATTTTTCACATAAGGCTATTTACACTTAGTCTTTTCTATAAATATTGAATCTTTAATCATAATCTAAAAAATAGCTAAAATGAAAGTAACCGTAGTTGGCGCTGGAGCAGTAGGTGCAAGTTGTGCTGAATATATTGCCATCAAAAATTTTGCTTCTGAAGTAGTAATTCTTGACATCAAAGAAGGATTTGCAGAAGGAAAAGCCATGGATTTGATGCAAACAGCTTCTTTATTGAAGTTTGACACCAAAATTACTGGAAGCACTAGTGATTATACAAAGACTGCTGGATCTGATATCGCCGTTATCACCAGTGGAATTCCTCGTAAACCTGGCATGACTCGAGAAGAATTGATCGGAATCAATGCTGGTATTGTAAAAGAAGTATCTTCTAATATCATCAAGCATTCTCCTAATGCCATCATTATCGTAGTAAGTAACCCTATGGATACAATGACCTATTTGGTACATAAAACCACAGGCTTACCAAAAAATAAAATCATCGGAATGGGTGGTGCACTAGATAGTGCTCGTTTCAAGTATCGATTAGCGGAAGCCCTAGAAGCCCCTATCTCTGATATCGACGGGATGGTCATCGGAGGACACAGTGATAAAGGAATGGTGCCATTAACGCGTCTAGCTACACGTAATAGTGTAAAAGCATCTGAGTTTTTATCAACGGATCGTTTAGAAAAAGTAGCTGCAGACACTCGTGTTGGCGGTGCTACACTTACTGGATTATTAGGAACTAGTGCATGGTATGCTCCTGGAGCAGCTGTATCCTCTATGGTACAGGCAATCGCTTGTGATCAAAAGAAAATGTTCCCATGCTCTGCGCTATTAGACGGAGAATATGGTTTAAGTGATCTTTGTATCGGTGTTCCTGTAATTCTAGGAAAAGATGGTTTGGAAAAAATCGTTGCTATTGACTTGGATGATGCGGAAAAAGCTAAAATGCAAGAAAGTGCTGAAGGTGTAAAGAAAACCAATGGTTTATTAACACTCTAAACACTTAATTCCTAAATAAATTAGGTTAATTAAAAATAAAAGCTGCCTCGTTGCAGCTTTTATTTTTTATATTTGCAAACTATGTTTAAAAAATGGTGTTTCGGAATACTGACCACTGTACTGGCATTACTTGTCATTGTACAGCAACACGCCATTGTTTCTAATCAAGAAATTGTATTAGAACTTGTCGATATTGAAATCGATTCTCCAGAAGCGCAAAAAGCGTTGACCATTGTAAAAAAACAATTGCAGGGCTTAGGGATTAAAGACACCCAAATCGCAACAGGTTTTAAAAACGGCAAACTCAAAATCACCTATTATAGTGATACTGATATTGCTCAAATAAAAAACACACTCGCTATAACGCAAAACGACCTATCCTTGGATGTTTTGCTAGAGAATCAAAACAAATCCAAGGCACCAACAGATCAAGAAAACACGCAAGACTACAAACTGAATATCTATGAAATTCAGAAAAGTGTTGATTTTGGTGCAGATTATATTATCAGTCATGTACTGAAAATCAAAAAATCACAAGAAAAAGAAACGAAATTTGATACCCACACCTTTAGTGGAACTATTGCAAACTGTGAACTAAAGAAATACAGTACAGCTTCTTTAAAATCAAATTCAAATTTTCTTATCATAATTAGCACTACTTCATACACCTTTCCTGAAGTACGTGCTGGACCTCTTTCTTAATTAATTTTCAATTTTTTTATGGAGTCAACAAAGCTAAAGCACTATAATGCTTAGTCATTTTGACATTTCATATCGCTTTTGTCAACAAAAGGCAAAACAACAACACGCAAAACTTAGTAATAAAAATTATCATTTTTTGATGAATACATAAAACATTCATCAAAATTGATCAAAACAAAAAACAATGCAAAACAAAGGATTAGTACGGGTATTTGCCATCCTATTCGGATTGGTATGTATCTATCAATTATCGTACACATTTATCACCAACTCCAAAGAGGACGCGGCAAAAGCGTATGCCATACAAAAGTATGATGCAAACGTAGAAAACTATTCAAAACTACGAGAAACAGCAGAACGCGATTACCTTGATTCTATAGGTAAAGAAGAAATTTTTGCAGGAATCACCTATAAAGCTGCTAAAGAAAAAGAACTCAACAAAGGGCTTGACCTTAAAGGTGGAATTAACGTGATCCTTCAGATCTCGGTTCGTGACATCTTAAAAGGATTAGCAGATAATTCCAAAGACCCTGCTTTTAACCAAGCACTAGACGCAGCCTCTGAAGCGCAAAAAAGTAGTGATGCAGATTATGTAGATCTATTTTTTGATGCTTACAATGATATTCCAGATGCTAAATTAGCTTCACCCGATGTATTTGCCAACAAAACATTAAGTGAGGAGATTAATTTTGAAATGTCTAATGGTGATGTACAGCCTATCATTCGAAAAAAGATTGATGAATCCATCACGGCTGCTTTTGAGGTATTACGTAAACGTATTGACAAGTTTGGTGTTACACAACCTAACATCCAACGTTTGGGAGAATCTGGACGGATCTTGGTAGAATTACCTGGAGCGAAAGATGTAGATCGTGTAACGAAATTAGTTTCTAGTACTGCACAATTAGAGTTTTGGGATGTATACAAGCAAGAAGAACTTTTTAGTTTCTTGATGCAAGCTAACGGCGTTTTGAAAGAAATTGAAGATGCCAAAAAACCAAAAGAAGCAACCGACGAGGTAGCCGAAGCCCAAACAGAAGCTGTTAAAGACACTACTAAAACAGCCGATGCTTCTATTGAAGATCTTTTGGAAGAAACTGCTGACAGCACCAAGACTGCTGATGCTTCTATTGATGATCTTTTAGAAGATGCAGAAGATTCTACTGCCGTAGCAGAAGCTAACAACCCGCTTTTTGACCTGATCAAAGGTAGTGGTTACCAAGGTGGACCTATTTTAGCGTCAGTTTCTGTAAAGGATACGGCACAATTCATGGCACATCTTAGAAACCCTAAAGTGCGTTCCTTACTACCTATCGAACAACGTTACGCAAAATTTGTTTGGGGTAAAGTAGACCAAGAAGGTGGACTTGCAGATTTGTATGCCTTAAAAGGTAATAGAGATAACACTCCTGATTTGAGTGGTGGTGTAATTACTGATGCTGCACAAAGTTATGATCAAGTAGGTCGTGTGGCGGTAACGATGCAAATGAATGGAAAAGGTGCTAAGAAATGGGAAGAAATGACAGGTCGTGCTTCTACGCAAAGAAGTCAAATTGCGATTACCCTTGATGATGTGGTATATTCTGCCCCAGGAGTATCTAGCGGTCCTATTTCTGGAGGACGTAGTGAAATTACTGGAGACTTCAGCATCGAAGAAGGACAGGATTTAGCGAATGTACTTCGTGCTGGTAAACTTCCTGCACGTGCAACAATCATACAAAGTGAAATTGTAGGTCCTTCTCTAGGACAAGAAGCTATTGATAGCGGTATTAGATCATTCCTTATTGCCTTAGTATTGGTATTGATATGGATGGTATTCTATTATGGAAAAGCTGGTATTTTTGCTGATATCGCATTGGTGGTAAACATCTTGTTCATCTTTGGAGTGTTAGCTGGGCTTAAAGCCGTATTGACCCTTCCTGGTATCGCTGGTATTGTATTAACCATCGGTATGTCGGTAGATGCGAATGTACTGATCTTTGAGCGTATTCGAGAAGAATTAGCCAAAGGAAAAATACAAAAAGATGCTATTAAAGATGGATTTAGCAATGCTTTATCTTCCATTCTTGATGCCAATATCACTACGGGTCTTACTGGATTTATCTTATTATTATTCGGAACAGGGCCAATTAAAGGTTTTGCAACGACCTTATTAATTGGTATTGCTACATCATTATTTACTGCAATTTTTATCACACGTCTTTTTATTGATGGGTATGGTAAAAACGGAAAATCATTGGCTTTCTCTACAGGAGCGACCAAAAACTTGTTTCAGAATATCAATATCGATTTCTTAGGAAAAAGAAAAATTGCTTATGTAATTTCAGGGCTTATGATCGTTATTGGACTTGGTTCTTTGGCTACACAAGGACTCAACCAAGGGGTAGATTTTGTCGGAGGCCGCACCTATACGGTACGTTTTGCGAATGACGTGAATCCTACTGAAGTTGAATCTAGTCTTATTGCAAAATTCGAAAGTGCAGATGCCAAAACCTTCGGTGCTAATAATCAGTTAAAAATTACTACGAAATACAAAGTAAATGAAAGTGGTGAAGAAGTGGATGCTGAAATTCAAAAAATGCTTTTTGAGGCTTTGCAACCCTATTTAGGAAAAGAGCTAAGCTATCAGGAATTTATGAAAGGTAGTGACACCAAACAAGTAGGTGTGATGAGATCCATGAAAGTTGGACCAACCATTGCCGATGATATTCAAAAGAATTCGGTTTGGTCGGTATTAGGATCCCTACTAGTGGTATTCTTATACATCTTATTACGTTTCCGTAGATGGCAGTTTAGTTTGGGTGCTGTTGCCGCAGTATTCCATGATGTTGTCATCGTATTGGGTATATTCTCATTGACGTATAAGTTCATGCCTTTCAACATGGAGTTGGATCAAGCGTTTATTGCAGCCATATTAACGGTAATCGGATACTCGCTGAATGATACGGTGGTTGTATTTGACAGAATTCGTGAATTCTGGAATGAGCATACCAACTGGCCAATTGAAAAAACAGTAAACAGCGCCTTGAACAGCACCTTGAGTCGTACATTAAACACCTCGTTAACCACCTTAGTCGTATTATTAGCGATCTTCATTTTTGGAGGTGAATCGATCCGAGGATTTATGTTTGCTTTGATCGTTGGTGTACTCGTAGGTACATATTCTTCGCTGTTCATTGCAACACCAGTAATGTTTGACACGGTGAAGAAAACGGGAATGAAAAGAGACGCACCTAAACCAGTTGAAGAAAAATCAAATAAACAAGAAAAAGTAACAGCATAGCTTCGGCTTTGCTCAGCTTGTGATAATAGCTGACTTATTCATACTAAAAACCGCTATTCAGATAGAATAGCGGTTTTTTGCTTTTTATAATTAGTAGTACTAAAATATGAGAAGGAACTCTAATACGATATTACAACGAAGTACTTTGGAGCAACATTAAGAAACATACCCCAATTGAATTGCTTTTTTCACTAATCCAGCATTTGTTTTAACCTGCAGTTTTAGAAATATGTTTTTCTTATGTGTCTCGACGGTGTATTTACTCAAGAATAATTGTTCGGCAATTTCATCCACTGTAAGCTCCTTTGCTATCAATTGTATAATTTCTTTTTCTCGTTTGGTGACAATATTTTTAGCAAAAGTAAACATTGGTGCATTTTCTATGCTATCATAAAAAAAAGTACCACCCTCATATACAATCGTTTTAATAGCTTTTATCACCACATCCATTTTGGTGTCTTTGAGAAGATACCCATTATAAAAATTGCGCTCGTTATGAAGCGGCGGAAACATACTTATGGCCAATACTTTTTGCAACGGTTGGATCTCTCTAATCATTTTTATAAACTCCACGCCATTCATCTCTGGCATAGAAATATCCGTAATAACCAAATCCACATATTCATTTTTCACAAAAGAAATAGCCTGTTTGACCTCAGTAAAAGTCTGCACATCACCAATAAAGTCAAAACTTATCAAAGAAGCACGTAGCCCGTGTAAAAAAAGTTCATGATCATCAACTAACAATAAGCGTACCTTCTTCATGTTATTTTGGTATTTTAATTATGACAGTAGTGCCCTCCCCTAATTTAGAGTCTATCAAAACTTCTCCTTTGACATAGGCCGTTTTTTCTTTGATATTTTGCAGTCCTATTCCTTTTGGGGTGTTCTTAATATCAAAACCTCTACCATCATCTTCTATAACCAACACAATTTCTTCTGAAATAGTTAATGACAAATCTATTGTGCTCGCATCAGCATGCTTATAAATATTATTTACTAACTCTTGAATACTGCGATACAAAAAAACTTTTTGCGCATTCTCAAGATTTTTAATCTCCTCCTCTGGATATAAATGAACTTGTAGCTCAAAATGATTTTGATAGCGGCTTTGTAAGGTATGTAGTAAATGCGTAAACGGTTGCATTTCGCTAAAACTTGAGCTAAGACTATGGGACAACAGACGGACTTCTTTAGAAACCGATGTGATGTTTTGTTGTAAAACTCCAGTATCCGAGTTTTTGGGCAATGTTGTAACAAAATGCTGTATCCCTGCTAATTGCCCACCAATACCATCATGCAATTCCATAGCAATTCTATTTTTTTCCTTTTCTTCTCCTTCGATATACCCCTCGATACGTTTTATTTTTTCACTTTGTTGCAATTGTTCTTTTTCTTGCAGAAACAGTTGCTGTTCTTTTTCTCGAATAATTTTTTGGGATTTGGAGCGATAGCGATAGATAAAAACAAACAGGAGCAGTACTGCAAGTACCAAACCGCCAACTCCAAGAATCAGCTTACGTTGTTTGGTTTCCAGTAGTTGTTTCTCTTGCAAATGCGTTATCTGATCATTCTTCTTTTCTACCTCATACTCCGTTTGCAAACGCTCAAAGGTTTTGCTTTTTTCTACTGTAAATAAACTATCCTTTAGGTCTATATATTTGTCCTGATATATAAACCCCTCTTGATACTGTTGGTCAAAATACAATGCCTCGGAAAGCAAATAATATAAATGCGCTCGTTGACTATCGTCCACATATTTACTATATAGGTTCAAGGCTTCCAAATACTTTTTTATAGCCTTTTTATACGATTCTTGATTATGATAATACACAGCATACGCTGCATTGATAGAATAAAGCCCTCTATTATGTGACACCTTTTTACTAAGAGCCTCTGAAATTTTGAGTTCTTCTAAACCTTTAGTATTCTTTCTTAATTGTATAAATACATCTCCAAGATTATAGTGGATAACCCCTTTTAAATAATCATTAGGAGAATCACTTAGCGTTTTCAACGCTTTCTCAAAAAAGTAAACACTACTATCTTTGTCAATGGTCTCATACGCGCCCCCAAGAGTATGATAAGTGCTTGCTATGTTATCAACATTGGTAAATTGAGGATTCAACAAGGATTTCTTTAAAATATTAATTGCTTTGTCTTTATTCTTAGTTCTTTCAAACAAAACCCCTTTTCGATTATGTATTTTGTGGAGTAACTCCGCATCTCCAAGTTTTTTTTCTAACTGTATTGCATGTTCTAAATGTTCTAACCCCTCCGTAAAAACGCCTTGATAGCCATTAACCTTGGATAGTGCCATATATGACAAGCACGTTAATTTAACATTACTACTCTTTTTAGCATAATTAACGGCTGTCTCAGCACTACTTACAGCTTCAGGAATCGCCCCTTGTCTTGTAAGTACTTCGGTCAGATAGTAATTGGAAATAGCATACAAAGAATCATTTTTTTCTGTTGTATGTAATTCAACAGCTTGCTCCGCATACTGTTGCGCTTTTGCTAAGTTTATATTCCTTTCCTGA
>CAZYRG010000020.1:0-24277 GCA_964650425.1 uncultured Flavobacteriaceae bacterium | reverse complement strand
AAGAATATGCCAAAAAATTCCGATCTGAGGAACGTGTTGCAAGTTTGGCAAGAGTCTTTACCCTACTCGCCATATTGATCAGTTGTCTTGGGCTTTTTGGACTCGCTTCTTTTGTTGCCGAGCAACGCACCAAAGAAATTGGAGTACGCAAAGTATTAGGAGCCACTGTAAGCAATCTATGGGTGTTACTTTCCAAAGATTTTATAAAACTGGTGTTAATCGCATTACTCATCGCTGTACCGATAGCCTATTTTGCCATGAATAGTTGGCTACAAAAATTCAACTACCGTACAACAGTTTCCTGGGATGTTTTCCTCATAGCTGGATGTGGAGCACTTATCATTACCATCATTACGGTGAGTGTACAAGCCATAAGAGCAGCTACAGCTAATCCCGTAAATTCTTTGAGAACAGAATAACACGAATTCATCAAAAAAACGAACAATCATGATTTTTAATTATATAAAAATAGCTTTCCGCAACTTACTTAAAAATAAAGGCTTCAGTTTTCTGAATATTTTTGGGTTAGCCATAGGGATTACTTGTGCAAGTTTAATTTTTCTTTGGGCAGAAGATGAGATCAATTTTGATTCCGTCTTTCCAAATAAAGATCAAGTCTATTATGTCATTATCAACCATAAATATGATGGGGAGTGGCGCACATCTTATGCCACACCAGGGCCCCTGGCAAAAGCGCTGAAGAATGAAATCCCTGGAATACTAAGAGCAACTCGTACAAGCATTCAGGATATGATGTTTACAGTAGGTCAAAATGCCATTAATAAGACCGGCAGATATGTTGATATTGATATTTTCGAAATTTTCAGCCTTCCATTTATTGAAGGAAATGCAATAGATGCTTTCAAAAATCCCGAGGCGATTGTACTTAGTAAAGAAACTGCAGTACAGCTTTATGGCGAAAATACAAAGGTATTAGGCAAAACAATTAGAGTTGACAATAAAACCAATTACATAATCACTGGAGTGATCGACAACCTTCCGGAAAATGTGACATTTGATTTTAATTGGCTAGCTCCTTTTGAAAGATACGCCAAAGGTGAAGCGTGGATGACAAAGTACGGGAATAATTTTGCAGACACCTTTGTACAGCTTTCTGCAAAAGCCAATTTTGAAACAGTTGATGCCAAAGTGCGAAAAATAATTGCAGAAAAAAGAGGCCGAAGCGGTGGTGATTATGCTTTTTTGCATGCAATGAATGATTGGCATTTGAGATCCAATTTTGAGGGCGGAAAAAAAGTAGGAGGAGCTATTATCTATGTCCGATTATTTACCATTATAGCCTTAATCATCTTAGCCATTGCTTGTATTAATTTTATGAATTTATCAACTGCTCAAAGTGAAAAACGAGCAAACGAAGTAGGTGTTCGTAAAGCAATAGGATCAGATAGGAAATCACTAATATTTCAGTTTATTACCGAAGCCTTATTGATGACAACCATTGCTACCATTCTAAGCATTATTTTGTTACTAGTGCTATTACCTCAGTTTAATCTCTTAATAGAAAAAAATCTTGTTCTTGGTTTAACAAACCCGCTGCATATAACCTCATTATTATCAATCACCTTAATCTGTGGTATTTTTGCTGGGCTATATCCTGCTTTTTATCTCTCATCTTTCAAACCTGTCGATGTACTAAAAGGGATAAAAACAACACACGGAAGTGCATCATTTATACGTAGAGGATTAATCATTGGCCAATTTGTAATTTCAATCATATTTATAATCAGCACCATACTCGTTTATCAACAAATCCAACATGTCAAGAATCGCGAATTAGGATATAACAAAGAGCAATTGATTACCATGAAAGTTCAGGGAGATATGGTCAAGAATTTTTCGGTTATAAAACAAGAAATGCTCAATACAGGAATGATTGAAAATGTAGCACTTAATAGCCTAGAAACCTTGTCTACAGGGAATAATGGCTCTGGTGTTTATTGGGAAGGGATTGATAAAAGTAATGACTTTCTTGTTTCCTACAGATATATAACTCCAGAATTTTTGTCTACTGCGGGAATGGAGGTTGTTGATGGACGAGATTTTTATACCGATTCAGAAAAAGATACTACGAGAGTGGTCATTACACAATCCTTAGCACGAATTATGGGGCAAGGTTCTGCAGTAGGGAAAATAATTGGTTCTCGAGGAAAGCAACGAGAAATTATCGGTGTGATTAAAGACTATGTCTATGGAGACATGTATGGCACCAGCGATCCTGTTATATTTTTTTATGACCCCGAGCAGGAAAATAAAAAATTTGCGTACACCTATATGTACGTGAAAACAAAATCCAATATTGCTACAAATGAGATCCTTTCAACAATGAAAAAAGTAATGCAAAAAAATAATCCTGCATTTCCTTTTGAATACTCATTCGTTGACGATAAGTTCAATGAAAAATTTAAAAGTGAGCAACTAGTTGGAAAATTATCGCAACTCTTTGCACTATTAGCCATACTTATATCGTGTCTAGGTCTTTTTGGTTTAGCTGCCTACACCGCAGAACAAAGAAGAAAAGAAATTGGTGTACGAAAAGTGTTAGGAGCCAGTGTACTTGGCGTTGTAAAATTACTATCAAAAGATTTTATCAAATTGGTAGGCATCTCCGTTATAATTTCCATTCCTATTGCCTGGTATGTAATGCATAATTGGCTGCAAGGTTTTGCTTATCGTATCTCTATTAATTGGTGGGTTTTTATACTCGCTGGTTTTACAGCATTATTAATAGCTATGATAACAGTAAGCTATCAGGCTATACGAGCAGCAACGGCTAATCCCGTAAAATCTTTACGAACAGAGTAGTTTTAATTATTACATGCTTTAACAATAAATGTATGATCAGATATTATTTCAAAATAGCATTCAGGAACCTTGTTAAGAATAAGGTGTATTCATTTATCAACATTTTTGGATTAGCATTGGGTCTAACCGTAACAATAATAATCAGTCTATGGATTGTTGATGAATTTGATTATAACAATCACTTCAAAAACAAAGATCGTATTGCTAGGATAATGCAGCATCAAACCGTAAATGGTACTACCAATTCTAATGAGACTATTCCATTGGCTTTAGAATATCAATTACGAGAGCATTTCGGGGATGCTTTCAAATATATTGTTATGTCATCTCGAAGCAATGACCGATATCTAAGCGTAGATGAAAAAGTGATTTCGACTAAAGGTCGATTTATGCAAGCTGATGCTCCTGCATTATTAGACTTAGAAATGATCGAAGGACAACATGAAGTTTTAAAAGAAGCTAGTACAATCCTTATATCCGAAACAACGGCTAAAAAACTATTTGCTGAAGAAAGTTCTATAGGAAAATTTATCAAAACAAATAATGAATATACAATGACCGTTGGGGGTGTCTATAAAGATATTCCGAGTAATAATAGTTTTAATAATATGCATTTTATCATGCCCTTCAAACATTATATGTCTACGCGTTGGAGTTGGTTAGAAAATCAAGAAAATAATTGGGATTATAACTCTTTTGAACTCTTTGTCGAATTATCGGGAAATGCAAATCTAGCTTCGATTAATAAGCGTATTGAAAATGTAAAAAAAGAGCATGATCCTAGAGGGGATAAATTTGATCCAAGATTATTCGTTTTTCCAATGAACGATTGGTATTTACACTCTTCTTTCGATAACGGGATACAAGTTGGTGGACGTATTGATACTATTTGGTTATTTGGAATCATTGGGTTTTTTGTCTTGATTTTAGCCTCTATAAATTTCATCAATTTGAGTACTGCCAGATCAGAAAAAAGAGCACTCGAAGTGGGAATTAGAAAAACCATTGGTTCAAATCGTAAACAACTTATAAATCAGTTTTTAAGTGAATCTCTTTTGATTGTACTAATTGCTTTTGTCATGGCAATTGTTGCGGTTCTATTATCGCTTGATTATTTCAATGAATTGACTGACAAAGAGTTAGTTTTCCCATGGTCGAGTTTTAGTTTTTGGAATGCTTCATTGGCTTTTGTAATTCTCGTTGCCTTACTTTCTGGGAGTTATCCTGCACTCTATTTATCTTCTTTTAAACCTATAAAAGTACTCAACGGCACCTTCAAAATGGGGCAAATAGCTTTATTACCTAGAAAAATACTAGTTATTACGCAGTTTACCGTATCTATTGGACTTATTATTGGAACACTAATCGTTAAAGAGCAGATAGGTTTTGCTAAAAGTAGACCTATAGGTATTAATACATCAGGTTTGATTCAAATCCCTACCTCAAGTCAGGATTTTTTAGGCAAATACGAGTTAATGCGGACATCAATATTAACATCAGGTGCTGCAATAGAAATGGCATGGGGCACCAGTCCTTCTACACAAATATGGAATAAATCATCGGGATACGATTGGGATGGCAAACCTAAAGGGTTTGACGAAAGTTTTGCCCTAATGGCGGTCTCCTATGATTTCATTGATGCCGTGGGGATGAAAATACTTGAGGGACGTTCCTTTTCTCGGGAGTTTGCAACAGATTCTAATGCAGTTATCCTGAACAAAACAGCCGTGAATTATATGCATATAAAAGACCCAATAGGAAAGTACATACGCTATAGTGAACCAACCCCTAACAACCAACCAATGTTAATTATAGGTGTTATAGAAGATGTGATTAACGAGTCTGCTTATGATCCAGTGGCACCGCAAATGTATGAATTTGGTCATGGTTATGGTGGGTTTTATAATGTCCGTCTTAATCCTAACAGATCAATTAGTGCAAATCTTACTACTATCGAAAAGGTCTTCAAAACTAATTTTCCCAATCTCCCATTTACTTATGATTTTGTAGATGAAAAATATGCATTGATGTTTGCTAGAGAAGAGCGCATCGCAAGCCTCTCAAGCATATTTACACTTTTGGCTATTTTGATTAGTTGTTTAGGACTATTTGGACTAGCTTCTTTTATAGCTGAGCAGCGTACAAAAGAAATTGGAGTTCGTAAAGTACTCGGTGCCTCGGTTGGTAATCTTTGGTTATTCTTATCAAAAGATTTTATTATACTCGTTATTATTGCGCTAGGCATTGCAATACCTCCCACCTATTATTTTATGACTAGTTGGATAGAAAAGTTTGACTATCACACAGATATTTCTTTCAAAATTTTTATACTCGCTGGTCTTGGAGCATTATTAATAGCTATGATAACGGTAAGCTACCAAGCCATACGAGCAGCAACTGCTAATCCAGTAAAATCCCTTAGAACAGAATAATACGAATTCATCAAAAAACGAACGATCATGATTTTTAATTATCTAAAAATAGCCTGGAGAAGCCTCAAAAAAAATAGCGGTCTTACATTGATCAATTTGATAGGGTTGGCAACTGGATTTTCAATTGCATTACTCATTGTACACTACGTTCTGTTTGAAAAGAGTTATGAAAACACCTTCTCCAAAGCGGATAATATTGTAAGGCTCACTGTAGATTTTATGGATGGTACTTCAGTAACTACACAAGATGCAGAAGTATATCCTTCTGTTGGGCCTCGATTAAAAGAAGAAATACCGACTATTACTTCTTATACAAGAGTCTATCCTATCGGAGAACCAAACACCATTTTAAAAATTGAAGAAAAACAATTCATTGCCGAAGATATTTTTGCCGTTGATCCAGCATATTTCTCCATGTTTGATCAACAATTACTATATGGAAGTATCCAAAATATTTTCAAAAAACCTAACGAGCTTGTATTGACCAAGTCCCTTGCGTTGACCTATTTTAATAAGGAAAATGTAGTAGGGCAAACAATAGCTTCCCCAGGCAGAAATGGTAATATTCTTTATCATATCGTCGGGGTGATCCCCGATAGCCCATCCAACACCCATTTAAAAATTGATGGTTTAATTTCTTACCAAACCATGATCACTGATCCAGAAATGCAACGAAGACATGGTGAAAAGCCAGGGGAAAGTTGGCAAAATAACAACTCCTATTGCTATGTAGAATTAGCAGCTAATACCAACTATGACGAATTCACAAAAGCATTGGCAGCATTTTCGGAACGTCTAATTGATCAAAAAAAGATTAAAAGTGAACGCATTGTAGGGCAGAAAATAAAGGACATCCATTTATACTCTAAAAAGACCTTTGAACCAGATCAAAATGGGGATATCACTGCTGTTTTACTGTTATTGGGTGTTGCCTTTCTGATACTCCTGAGTGCATTTGTCAATTATAGCAATCTCGCCACTTCAAAAGCAATGGATAGAGCTAAGGAAGTAGGTATTAAAAAAGTAATCGGTGCTGAAAAAAACCAGTTGCGAATGCAGTTTATAATGGAGTCATTTTTGACTAGTTTATTTGCAGGTATTTTAGCACTTGTATTTATTGCCATCGGAAAGTCAAAATTTCTTTCCATAGCGAATCTCCCAGAAGATTTATCACTTTTTTCTGATCCAACCTTTTGGGGATTAATGGTACTATTTATTGTACTTGGAACATTTTTATCTGGATCCTATCCTGCCTTTATACTTTCTACTTTGCGACCACTATCTGTACTCAAGGGAAATTACACAAAAGGATCTCAAGGTACACGCACCAGAAGAACACTTGTGATACTACAAATTACTATTACCATTATTTTATTGATTACCACTTTTACCGTAAAAGAACAGTTAAAATTCATAAGAAATATGGACAAGGGTGTTACTGTAACTAATCGTTTGATCATAGATGCTCCGGCACAAAAGGCAGATCAGGATCGCTATAGTAGTTTTAGGCAAAACCTGCTGGCTAACCCCTCCGTTACCGCTGTTTCTATAACGCATACAGTGCCTGGACAGGATGCTAGTGCACTATCTACGACTTCAGATATACGGATTACCGGTACTACTCCTGATAAGTATCACAACTTTTATCTCACTTTTACAGACGATAACTATCTACCCATAATTGGAGCAGAATTTTTATCTGGCACTAATTTTTCCGAATTAAGCACACCACAAAAACGAGAAGTGGTAGTGAATCAAGAAGCCTTGTCCAGATGGGGAATTATATCTCCAAATGACGCTATTGGCAAAAAACTATCGTTCTGGAATACCGAATGGACGATTATTGGGGTGGTCAAAAATTATCACCAAGAATCTCCTAAAACTCCTTACCTACCAACGCTACATTTATACAATACTATTTTTAGAAGTCTTGCTATCGTCCAATTCAAAGATACCAAACCAAATGATCAAATTGCATTTGTAAAACAACAATATAATGCTTCTTTTTCTGGAGCTCCTTTCTCTTATTTCTTCATGGATAAAGAATATGATAAGCAGTTTAGAGAAGATGAACGTTTTCAAAAGCTATTCATGACACTAACTATTTTCTCCATTTTGATTGCGTGCCTGGGACTTATCGGACTTACGTACTTTTCTGTTTCAAAAAGGAAAAAAGAAATTAGCGTTCGTAAAGTTACAGGAGCCAAAACGAACGATATATTAATTTTATTATCAAAAGATTATCTCAAAATAGTAAGTATCGCAGTGCTTATAAGCATCCCAATAAGTATAATTCTCACACAAAATTGGTTAGAAAATTTTGCGCTTAAAATACCCTTAGAATGGTGGTTATTTGCACTACCCGTTTTGGTTGTACTAGTATTAATTATGGCATCAATTGGTATTGTAACGATCAAAGCGGCAACAGCGAACCCTGTAAGCTCTCTAAGAACAGAATAAACAATCGAAATTATGATAGTACAACTCAACAACGCATCCAAATCCGTTAATAATAGGCGTAACAAAATAGCATTATTAGATGGTATTGATTTGCAAGTAGAAGAAGGAGAATTCATTTCTTTAATGGGACCATCGGGTTCTGGGAAATCTACTTTGCTCAACTGCATTGGAATGCTCGATAATCTTACCGAAGGAACTTATACTTTTTTGGATGAATCGGTACATGTATTGAAAGAAAAACAGCGTTCCAAACTGTATAAGGAATATATAGGTTTTGTATTTCAGGCCTATCATCTCATCGATGAATTAACGGTATATGAAAATATAGAAACCCCTTTGCTTTATAAAAACGTAAAATCCTCAGAACGAAAAGCATTAGTAGCAGACCTTCTAGATCGTTTCAATATTGTTGGTAAAAAGGATTTGTTTCCGACCCAACTAAATGGCGGACAGCAACAATTAGTTGGTATTGCACGAGCTTTGATTGGCAATCCAAAACTACTATTGGCCGATGAACCTACGGGGAATCTAAATTCTAAACAAAGTGAAGAAATCATGGAATTATTTGCGGAATTAAACAAGGAAGGTGTAACGATTATCCAGGCCACACATTCCGAAAAAAATGCCAGTTATGGTTCACGAATTATTAACCTCTTGGACGGAAGCATCGTTACAACATAACTTTAAAATCATGATCCTAAAAACAACTTTGCATCTCGTTTTTTGTTTACTGTTTTCAGTAGCTTTTTCTCAAGTAGAAAACACAAAAAAGCACACACTTGATGATTGTATCAAAATCGCCCTAGAAAATAATTTGACACTCCAATCTGCAACTTTGCAAACTGCTGCAGCAAACACCAACTATTTTCAATCAAAAATGGCATTGTTACCTAGTCTCAACGGAAATTATAATCTGGGAGTTAATAATGGCCGTAGCATTGACCCATTCACCAATGATTTTATTGATCAGGAACTGACTTTTTCTAATGCACAATTACGCTTGGATGCTACAATCTTTAATGGTTTCCGACTACTCAATACATTATATCAAAACAAATTCAACAAAAAAGCAACGGAAATGGAAGCCCTTGCTGCCAAACAAGATTTGACACTTAATGTAACGCTGGCTTATCTGCAAGCACTCAATGCTCGCGATGTATTGCAATTGACAAAAGAGCGTCTTGTCGCAACCAATCAACAATTAGAACGACTAGCGACACTCTATAAACAAGAGGTCGGTAATCCAGCAGATTTTACAGATATCCAAGGACAAAAAAGTATTGATGAAACCGCAGTCATAACTGCCAAAAATGCATTAAAAAACGCATTACTCAACCTGTCCAATTTACTCAATAGTCCGACCTTGATAACCATTCAAAATATAGAAGCATTAGTAGACTTTAAGGATTATAAAAAATCTTCTGAGGAAGTATTTCAAAATGCTGCACAAAATTTAGCAGCTATTAAAGCAGCAACCCTACGTATCAAAGCAGCAGAAAAAGGAGTTAACGTTGCAAAAGCATTGTACACCCCAGAAGTCAGCGTGTTTGGGCAATTAGGGACAAACTATTCTAGCGCAGCTCAATTATTTACTGAAAACGGAACACAATTAAAGGAAACAGGTGGTTTTGTAAGCCTCAATAATCAAGAAATCCCCGTACTTACCAACGAGACCCAGTTTGAAGGAAATAGTATTACCTATGGAGATCAATTTGACAATAATTTAAACTCTGTCATTGGTGTTGCAGTCAATATCCCATTGTTTAATGGATTCAGAGCAAAAAACACTGTCGCCTTAGAAAAAGTTAAGGTGGCATCTGCTGTGGTTGAATTACATCAGACAAAACAAGAGTTACGACAAGCAATACAACAAGCCTATTTTGATATGCAAGCTGCCATGGATCGTTACCAAAGTTTAGAAAAACAAGTAGCTGCCTTTTCGGAATCTTATCGTATCAATGAGATACGGTTTAGCAATGGCGTTTCTAATTATGTTGCTTATATTACTAGTAAAAACAATTTGGAAAACGCTCAAACCAACTTGGCCAATGCCAAATATTCATATATGTTACGTATCAAGATTTTGGATTTTTATAGTGGCAGTTAATTTTGTAGTAGCTCTCCTACTGCATATTTGTTGAAATGGTTTCACACGGAATTGTAAACCAAAAAGTACTTCCTTGCCCCTCTTTTGAGTCAACACCGATAGTACCGCCATGGGATTCGACAATTTTTTTGCAATGCGCCAGACCAATACCTGTGCCTTTGTAAGTTTCTTTACTGTGCAATCTTTGAAATATTGCAAATATCTTTTCTCGATGCTTAGGAGCAATTCCAATACCGTTATCAACAACATTAAATTTCCAATAGCTTTTTGAAACAGTACTCCCATTTGATGCTATAATTTTTTCGCATGAAATATGAATTGTAGGAGTACGATCATTAGGTATAAATTTGATCGCATTACTAATCAAATTCTGAAACAAAAGTCGTATTTCTGTAGGGTTTCCTATTACTGTCGGCAAAGAGGCTACTGTTAAGTTTGAATCGGTACTGCTAATTAATTCCGAAAGATCATTTTGAATATTTATCAGTATCTTATTACAGGCTACTTTATCAAAAACTTTATCTCTTCCTAATCGCGAATATTCTAACAATGAAGTAACTAATATCTTCATACGCGCACTCGCATCTGCTATAAAGTCAAGGCTTTGCTTTCCTACATCATCGAAGGTTTCCTTATACTCCTCTGATAATAAATTAATGAAACTATTAATCGTATTCAACGGTTCTTGGAGATCGTGACTAGCTATATAAGCAAACTGCTCCATTTCTTGATTTTGCGTTTCAAGTTCCTCCGTCTTTTGTTTTATGGCATTGTTCTTTTCTAGAAGTATATGATTAAGACGCCTACGAGCCCTAGCACTCCTATAGACAAAAAATCCTGCTAGCAACGCTATACAAGCAATAATGGAAACCAATAGTGTTTGTTTACTTTTTGTATTGATTTCAGATTTTTGTGCTTGAAGGATCTTTTTCTGATCGTCAATTTGTGTTAATTGCTCTTGAATAAATGCTGATTGCTCGGCAATATCATTTTTTTGAAGTGTAATAGCATCTTCTTGTAATTGGATATGATCTTCTTGTTTTTTGATAAAATTCTCTAAACTATCTAGTAATGACAATTTTTGTCGGAACCGTTTTTGTTGTTCATCTCGTATCATTTCTAATTTTTCGAGACGCGTTTCTTTGGTGTCTATTTTTTCAAATTGTTCTATCAGCAATTCTTTTTGTGCAACAATAGTTCGTGATTGCTTTTGGGTAATCACTTTTTGTTCTTCAAGAACTTCTTTTTGCTTCACAACAATCTCACGTTCCGAAGCCAAGGATTTTTCTGATATTTTATAAAGATCTTGCCATTTCTTTTTGGAATCAATGGCGTTTTTTATTAGATCTTGACCAATTGTAAAATTCTCCCTCTGCATTCTTCCACGATTCATCTCATACTGAAAACTCTCACCTGTATGAATCATGTTGATCATCGAGGTATTGAAATAATAGTTTTCAGAAATGACTAAAATATTTTTTTTGGAGACTCTTTTCAAAACATCCTGTATATCATAATTAAACCTTTCATGTACATACAGTAAAGAAATATTTCGAATGTCTTTTAATGAAGATAATTCTTTTACTTTAATTGTTTTACCATGAATACGGCGTTGAGCTGCAATTTTTTCTAACTCTTTTATCAAAGGATCTCTACCTAATACTCCAATAGTAAATGTTTGAATTTCATTTATATTATCCCAACCTATTTGCTGGGCAAAATTGTAAATTAATATCGAACGCTGTCTATTTTGAATCTGTTCATTCGAGGTCGACTGCGCAAAAGTTATGTAATGCGCTAGTAAAAATACTATCCAAATAAAAGTCCTGTTAAAAGTATTTTGCCGTATATTTAAAGATAGAAAACTCACAGCTTCAATAAAAGTCTAACAGCATAATTGGCTCCTAGCACTCCAAATTGTTGCACACGCCGACTATACACAAAATTACCATCTCCCACATTTGCAGAATGTGTATGTTTATCCGGGTATACATTAAAGATATTATTACCCGCCAATGTGCACTCCAAAAAATTACCCACCTCATAGGTTATTGATAGATCCGTAAGTAATTTTGGAGAAAATCGTTGATCTCTGGATTCTACGTTTCCTGTAAAAGAATTTAATACCCAATTTGCACTATTCCCGTCATCCGGATGAACATAAGAAACACTTCCAAAATAGGTATTACCAAGTCTAAAACGAAATTTATCAATTCCATAATTAAGTATCGATACCACTTTAAATTCTGGTTGTGCTCGCTCCACACGCCCTATTTCTTCTCTATTAAAAAGTACTTGTTCTTGTCCTACCAAAAAACTTGGAACTCTTATAGGGCTAATTATACTAGTCTTTGTAACATTAGCCGCCAAAGATGTTGAAAATTCACCTTTCCACAATGGTGATTTATAAACAAATACTCCATCTGCTCCAGTGGTCCTGGAGTCAACAGCATTGGTGAAAAACTGCGCTGCACCTACATTAAGTGGTTCCAAAATAGCTTCATACCCTTCATCAAATTTTCCTGAGAGCACAATACGATCTCGTATCTTGATATGGTAATAATCAAACGTAAAAGTCAAATTATCTAAAATTCTTGCTGTGAATCCTGCGCTTATGTGTCTTGATAATTCTGGACTCAATTTTTCTATATCAAACGCCTCTGCAACGGCACTTTGATTATTAAAAGTTCCTACCTGGATCGCTTCTCCATCTTCAAATTGTGTGCTAATATTATTAAAAAAAACCTGATGTAATGATGGGGCTCTATACCCCGTAGCATATCCCATACGAACACTAAATCGATCTTGAAATTTATACCGTCCAGATACTTTCCAAATTCCTTGTCCGCCAAAATCACTATAGGTTTCATATCGAGCTGCTGCATTAATTAATAGCCGCTTGTTGACCTCGGTTTCGACATCTACATACCCAGAAGAGTTGGTGCGAAACTTATTCAGTTCATTTTGTGGTTGAAATCCAGGAAAAACTTGTGCTCCCGCAGTTCTAGGTACGATCTCATCAGCCGCATTGGTAAATGTTGCTCCACCATCAATATAAGAAGCCTCTTCTCCTGCTTTAATTTGATAATTCTCTACACGCAATTCTGCTCCAAAAGCAATATTAATCCCTTCTAAGTAATCAAAACTTCTAGAAATATCCATGTTTGTAGTATTTTGTCTATAAAAATACCCTCCAACTGCAAAAATCGTTGGTGATGCCACATCTAACGAAGCATTATTAGAATTAGCTACAGAAAAATCTAGACGATTGATCCCAATGGTATGACTAAAATTGACATTCCAGTAGTTTTTGATTCCTTTAAAGCCAACTGAAATCGCATCATCTTGAATATCAGTAAGAATTGATGGAGAAAACCCATTAGGATATAAAGCCAACACCACTGTTGCAGGATCTTTGGGAAATCTATAGAAGCCTTTAGCCTTTCCTTCTCTATAATTCCTAAGACCATAAGCATATAATGACGACGTCTCAGAAATAGGAAATTCCGAATTGAATGCCAAACTAATATTTTGTGTTTGAGCGGTTCCTATTTGCATTACACGTTGATCCTCATAGCCTGTATTTTCAAAAAAATTATTCTGACCAATCAATATATTATCTTGCGCTCTATCGTCCGTATATACCGTACCTGTATAATTACCAGCTCGATTTGTAGCGTCTCGATCTCTAAATTCTGCCGTAACATTTACAAACCCTTTTTCGCCAACCGTTAGTCCAAAATTAGCAGCTCCATAAGTTGTAAAACCATCACCCTCGGTATTAATTTGTGTTCTAGTATCTACAATAATATCTCTCGTTTGACTTTTTAAAATTATATTCACAACTCCTGCAATAGCATCTGAACCATATTGCGAGGTAGCTCCATCCCGTAAAATTTCGATCCGATCTATTGCCGCAACTGGAATAGCATTAAAATCAGTTCCTACAGTACCTCTTCCAACAGTACCATTTACATTAAGCAAAGAACTTGTATGACGTCTTTTTCCATTAACCAAAACCAATACTTGATCTGGCCCCAAACCACGCAGCGTAGCTGGGTCTATATGATCTGTACCATCCGCAATTGTTTGGTAGGTAGAATGAAAAGAAGGAGTCAAATAGTGTAAAATATGACTTAACTCTATTTGATTTGTTGAAGAAATATCTTTTGGAGATATAATATCTACCGGAGCAGTAGTTTCTAGTAATGATCTGGGGTCTGCCCTAGAACCCAAAGTGAATTGTTGATCAATGTCACTCGCCGTTTTTAATATATAATCTACTCTCAGCGTATCGCCATCAGTGATTTCAATTTTTTGACGTTCTGTTACATAGGTAATAAAACTAGCATTGAGCATATGTATCCCGGCAGGTACCTCAAGTCTATACGTACCATCTACATCGGATTTAGTGGCAATAGGCTGACCTTCTACGGCTATTTTAACTCCTGGGAGCGCTCCGTATTGATCCGTTACTGTACCTAATACAATACCCGTTTGCGCTATTATTTTTAAAGGAATCAGCAAAAAGAGTATTAACAAATATCTCATGATGATTATGTGTTTATAGAAAAATCAAATAAACATTGTAACGAGACTATCTATTTGTTTTATTTATTATTAGTTGTTACCCAAATTAAAAATAAGCGTTACTCTAAGTGCGGTAAAGTTGCACCCAGTTTAAGGTAAAGTTACATTTTTTTTAGAGATGCATGTTAACTAAATTTAATAAAACCTCTTTTTTAAGCATTTTTTGACTAAAACCCTTAATTAATCCTAGTTCTTGTATTCTTCCTCTATCCGATGAATTTAGCTCGGCGCCAATCATTAATACTATAGTCGGTGCTTCGGAAGTGCCTATAGTATTTTTATACTGTTCCAAAAACTCCCAACCATCCATGATTGGCATATTGATATCTAAAAAAATTAAGTCGGGAACTTCATTGTATTCTTTTAATTTTTTAAGTATTTCTAATGCTTCTAACCCATTAGTTGCTATAGTTACACATGCATCTATAATAGTTTTTTCAATAATCATTTTATTAAAAAAATTGGTAGATTCACTGTCATCTATTAGCAATATACTTGTTGCTTTTTGTGAGGGCATTATGATTTTGTCAGTGTTTTTAATAAGCGTGTGTATGTGTGTCATAATAATAAATATTTAATTTAATTCAAAACCATTTTCATCTTTCATCAGCTCATTCAGTGCTTTTTGAGTAAAAGGTTTATTCAAAAAACCTATAACATCTGCATACTCTTTGGCCCGGTTAATGTCTTTTTTCATCGCAGAAGAACTAAGAATGAAAACTTTTATTCGTTTTCTTAAAGGCGCTGGCATGTGTTTATATTTTTCCAAAAACTCCCAACCATTCATTGCTGGCATATTAAGATCTAGAAAAATAAGTTGTGGATGTGTTAATGCACCCTTTGAAACCTTTTCAAGATATTGAAGCGCTTCTTTGCCACTAGGAACCGTAATTACATTATCAAAGCATTGACTCTTTTCTGCAATTCTTTTATGAATAAAGTTCGTCGCGGTATCATCGTCGATAAAAAGTACACATTTTACTGTTTTTTGCATGATTAATAGATTTGGTGTTGGTAATGAAATACGATAAAATAGTACTTACAAATTGGTAATCACACTTGTTAATACAGTTATTTATCTATACAAAGTAATGTGTTTTCTGGTCAGCTCAATGCAGCTGTTCGACAAAAAGCAATAAATTATCGTTCACCGAAACAACACCTTCAAATTCTTCAGTTGAAAAGTACGTATTCACCACCACCTTCCTTAAAAACATACTGTATTGCTGTTGTATTTTCGACAAAAAGCGTTTTTTATCGATTAAAAACCAATTTATACTGCAAGAATAAAAAGTTAAAAGAGACATTCAACTCTGTAAAAGATTAAAGAATAACTTCATTTACAAAAACATTATATACCATTACAAACAAGCACTTTATAAAAATACCCGAGCAGAATTATTTTTCGATTGTTCGCAATCCCCTTTTGATTACATATGCTGTCTCTTTTGTAGGAGAGATATCGGCCCATCTTTTACAAAGTTCTTGCACCCATTCTGGTTGTGATTTGCTAGCATCATTGAGCCAATTACCAACTGCGTCGCGAACATATTTTGAACCATCTGATTTTAGTGCTTCTAACAACACCATAGCTTTTTCTGGATGCTCTTGAAAAACAGTTATTTTTTTGGTCCATACTCCTATTGGACGCAATGTTTCTATTGCATAACGCCTAACATTTTCATCTGGATCTCTAGTCCACTTTACCAATATCTTAATGGCTGTATCAAGATCCGCAATCAAACGTTCTTTAGTAGCAAAAACAACCACCTCTCTTACTCCAAAATGCGTATCTGCAGCATATGACTTCATCGTTTTTAATAGACTACTAGTTGTGTCTTGCTGTATGCTCTCGGCCCAACATGCCCAACAACGAACTAGATCAGAAGTGTGTTTTTTTAAGGTATCATAAAGATTTTTATCTCTTGTCAATACTCCTAGCGTTTGACCAATTATTTTAGTATTACTATTGGCTGTTGGTTTTTTTTGTGCATTGACAGCAGCTTCAAAATCAGGATACCAGGACGTTTTCCCTAACTCTTTAAGCACTAATTGCAATACTAGTAGTTGATCCGTAGCTAACCATTCTATTAAGTTTTTGGTCTCCACTAATCCTTTGTTTAGATATTCAACAACTTCTGGGTTTAGTACTTTTAAACTTCGCGCTCCTTTTCTGTTTTGTATATGTTCTGGAATCATTGTTGTTTCTTTTTTTTAGGTTTTGGAATAGTGCCAACTAACGGGCTCCCTGCCTTAAACAAGTCAACTAATTGACTGGCTCGTTCTTCAAAATTAGGTTCTTCCTCATGAAGGAGTAACCAACTTTTGATTTTATACGTTTCCAAGTTTCTTAACTCTGGGATTAATGCACGTAATTCTTCATGATGCTCCAATTTTGTGGCAATCCAAATTCCATTATCTACAGGGTTATCTTCTTTTTGCCGTGTAGCAAAAAGAATTTTTTCTCCACAATAAATGGATACTACCCCAAACATTTTTTTAGTACGTGTTGGAAGTGGATATAGCATATCCAAAATAAAGTCATGTGGTAATATCATTCTCGTATTTTTCATAAAATTACACGCTTTTTCATTTTTTTGCCAACCTGTTGGTTACAAACTTTACGGTTTTTTTACCAAGTAGTTAATTTCTCCTTTTTGAAACCCCTAACTTTGTATAAAAAATACGTTGTGCCTTTACACCTCAACATACATGATCGATTTACACAAGAACTCCCTGGGGATCCTATTATGGAAAACACTAGGAGACAAGTACGTCATGCGTGCTTTTCCTTTGTAACACCAAAAAGGCCTGCAGCTCCTTCTTTACTCCATGCCTCTCCAGAAATGTTGTTAGCTCTTGGTTTAGGTGGGCAAGAAAACTCAAAAGAGTTTTTAGCTGTTTTTTCGGGTACAAAAATATTACCAAACACAAAACCATATGCCATGTGCTATGGTGGGCATCAATTTGGCAACTGGGCAGGACAACTAGGAGATGGTAGAGCGATCAATCTATTAGAAGTAGTACATCAAAATAAAAATTGGGCATTACAGCTCAAAGGCTCAGGAGAAACCCCTTATTCGAGAACTGCAGATGGTCTTGCTGTTTTGCGCTCTTCGATTCGGGAATATTTATGTAGCGAAGCGATGCATCATTTAGGCGTGCCAACGACCAGGGCATTATCATTAGTTTCTAGTGGTAATATGGTTTGGCGTGATGTTCTCTATGACGGTAATCCTGAGTACGAAAAAGGAGCGATTGTTTGTCGCGTTGCCCCTTCTTTTTTACGATTTGGAAGTTATGAAATACATGCTGCAAATCAAGATACCAAAACCTTGAAAACACTCGTTGATTTTACCATCAAACAACATTATTCGCATTTGGGAACGCCATCTAAAGCGGTGTATCTGAATTTCTTTGCCGAAGTGGCTTCCAAAAGCTTGGAAATGGTCATCCACTGGCAACGCGTTGGCTTTGTTCATGGCGTGATGAACACCGATAATATGTCCATTTTGGGACTAACGATCGATTATGGACCCTACGGCTGGCTAGAAGGATACGATCATGGTTGGACCCCTAATACGACAGATCGCGCGAACAAACGTTATCGCTATGGTTCACAACCGCAAGTGGTTTTATGGAACCTCCTGAAGCTTGCCAATGCGCTCTACCAATTAATTGAGGAGGCCGAACCATTACAAGCAATTCTAGACAACTATCATCAAAATATTCCTATAGCCTATCGCAAAATGATGTGTTCTAAATTAGGGCTGATCGCAGAACATCCGGAAGACAGTAACCTGATTACAGAATTAGAAAAGGTTTTACAACTTTCAGAAACGGATATGACAATTTTCTTTCGGTTATTGGCTAATTTTAGCAAAGATCGAGACGGAATCGCGCTCATAAAAGCGGCTTTTTATACACCCGAAAAAATTGAAGGAACCATAAAGGAACAATGGAAAAATTGGTTCACAAAGTATCAAGAACGCCTACAAAAAGAAACGACAAATGACAAAGAGCGTGCCATGCAAATGAATACCGTCAACCCCAAATATGTGCTAAGAAACTACATGGCGCAATTAGCCATTGATGCTGCTGACAAAGAAGACTATTCATTAATTGACGAACTGTTTCAATTATTAAAAAAACCATATGATGAGCAACCTGAATACCAAAAATGGTTTGTTAAACGCCCGGAATGGGCACGTCACAAAGTAGGTTGTTCCATGCTTTCATGTAGTTCTTGACATCAACATTATAAAAAAGTATACTTTTAAAAATAAATGAATACAAAAAATACTATAGGATTAGGAACTGCCGCCATAGGTCGACCTTTGTATATTAATATTCGACAAGAAAATGGAGTACAACCATTTTCTATGGCCAAATTCCAACAAAAAGGCATAAAAATGCTTGAAAACGCCTATCAAACTGGCATCCGCCATTTTGATACAGCTCCGGGCTATGGTATGGCAGAAAAGCTTTTATTATCTTGGGTCAAAGAGAAAAACGATCCAGAAATTACTATCAGCACAAAATGGGGATATACCTATGTTGCCGATTTTGATCCTCTTGCCACTGTGCATGAAATCAAAGAACACTCCTTAGCTAAATTGAACCAACAGTGGGAAATCTCTCAAGCGTTTTTACCCTATTTAAAAAGCTATCAAATTCATTCTGCTACTTTTGAATCTGCTGTATTAGAAAACGAGCAAGTCCTTACACGCTTACATCAACTAAAAAAACAACACCAATTAGCTATTGGTCTTACAACTACTGGAGCGAATCAAATAACGGTACTAGAAAAAGCATTATCGATAGAAGTGGAACAAGAACGACTTTTTCAATCTGTACAGTTCACCTTTAATGTACTTGACCAAAGTATGCGATCCATGCAAAAATTACTCAAAAAACTATCCGGTCCTATAATCATTAAAGAAGCCCTAGCAAATGGCCGACTAATACCAAACAGGAACTTTTCGCATTACCAGCCATTATATACGTACATGAACCAATTAGCAGAAACCTATAAAGTTGGAGTCGATGCCATTGCGTTACGTTTTTGTATGGATATTTTTAAAAATGCCACCGTACTGAGTGGTGCTAATCATCCAGAACATCTTCGTAGTAATTATGACGCCAATACTTTTTGCCTAAAGGATCATGAGCTCGCTACGCTGCAATCTTTTGCTATCACTCCTGAACACTATTGGAAAGAACGAAAACAATTAGCATGGAACTAAATTTAGGCATACACTATCAACCACAACAATTTAATTTATATGTACACTATAGAAAATGACAAACTTCGGGTAGTAATTAACCCAACTGGCGCCGAACTAGCTAGTCTTATCAAAAAATCCAATCAACGAGAATATCTCTGGCAGGGTGATCCTGAAATTTGGGCAAGCCAAGCTCCCGTGCTTTTTCCAAATATTGGTGGTTTCAAAGACGGTACTTACACCTACAACGGCAAAAGTTATAGCTTGCCAAAACATGGTTTTATAAGATATAATGAAGGGTTATTTGTTGTAGAAAACAGTTCTGAAAAACTCGTTTTGGGGTTACAAAGTTCTTCCAAAACACTAGCTGTATACCCATTTCATTTCGACTTTAGCATTAGCTTTGAATTGTCTGATGACGAACTAAGAATCACTCATAGTATCGAAAATACTGGAGAGGAATCACTTTATTTTTCCGTTGGTGGGCATCCTGCTTTTATCTGCCCCTCATTTCCGGAGACCGCTTATGATGAATATTATATCACCCTAGAAAATGGCCATAGCACACCCAGTTATTTGCTTAATGACATGGGAATTATCACTTCAAAAACAGTTTCAGTTTTTGCCGGAGATCGGATTCCACTCACACGAGAACTTTTTGCAAATGATGCCTTGATTTTTAAAAATATTCAGGCAGAGAAAGCTACTTTACATCATCAAACCAAAGGCGAAGTGCTTTCGATTACCTTTTCTGATTTTCCCGATTTGGGTATTTGGGCCAAGCCGAAAGGTGATTTTGTCTGTATCGAACCTTGGCTAGGCTATGCGGATGTTACTGATAGCAATCAAAAATTATCTGAAAAAGAAGGAATTCAGACTTTGGGTGTTGGTAAAACGCACCATAGTTTCTATGAAATTACCATCGCTTAAAAATTTGAATAACTTTTGATAGAATAAGCGTATTTTTATATCAGAAGGGATTCAACCCACTTTTTACATTAGAAAATCTAAAGCGGATTCAAGCAAAAAAATATGACTACGGCAAACAAAAGACAACCCACACGTTTTTCCATACTCGATCGTAAGGCTCAGATACAAAATGCGCAATCGAATGAGTATGATCTCATCATTATAGGCGGTGGTGTCACTGGAGCTGGGATTGCACTCGATGCTGCCTCAAGAGGACTCAAAACTTGCTTGGTCGAAAAAAATGATTTTGCATCTGGGACGAGTAACAAATCCACAAAACTAATCCATGGAGGATTACGCTATCTGAAACAATTCGAAATCGCATTAGTAAAAGAATCTGGTCGTGAAAGAGCAATGGTTCATAAATTAGCTCCTCATTTGGTCGTGCCAGAAAAAATGTTGCTTCCACTAATTGAAGGCGGTACTTATGGTAAAATAATGACCGCGATTGGATTAAAAGTCTATGATTTCCTGGCCAATGTGGAAGGAGAAGATCAACGAAAAATGCTGAACGAAGAGGAAACACATGCCAGAGAGCCTTTACTCAAAAAAGAAGGGTTGATAGGTGGCGGATACTACGCAGAATATCGCACAGATGATGCTCGACTTACCATAGAACTATTAAAAAAAGCGGCTTCTTTTGGTGCCAATAGCATCAATTATTGTGAGATGACCTCATTTAATTATGACGAATATGGTAAAATCAAAAGCCTGCAATGCAAAGACCACAATAGCGGCGATAATTTCAAAATTAAAGCCGGCAATTATGTATCCGCAGCTGGACCTTGGGTAGATTTATTACGAGAAAAAGATAATTCTAAAAACAGCAAATATTTGCACCTTACTAAAGGCGTTCATATTGTATTCTCCAAAGAAAAATTCCCGTTGTCACAATCCGTATATTTTGATGTGCCCGACGGGAGGATGATTTTTGCCATCCCCAGAGGGCGGGCGACCTATGTGGGTACTACAGACACCAATTATAGTGCAAATCTTAATCGGGTAGTTGCTACTAAAGCAGATGCACAATACCTACTGGATGCTACAAATAATATGTTTCCAAGTGTACAATTAACCATTGATGACATCGAATCTAATTGGGCTGGATTACGCCCTTTGATCCATGAAGAGGGAAAAGATCCTTCAGAACTATCCAGAAAAGATGAGATTTTTGTTTCAAAAACCGGTTTGATATCGATCGCTGGGGGAAAACTTACCGGCTATCGGAAAATGGCGCAACGTGTGATCGATACCGTCCTGAGAACGATGAGTGACAAAAAACGCGAAAAATTCTCTACCTCCTTTACCAAAAAAATTCCTTTGACAAGTGATCCATTAAAAGACACTTCGGAAGTAGAAAAATATCAAGAAAAAATTAACCTCCAATTAAAAGACATAGGGCTTGAAGATCCCTATTACGGCTGGTATCTTACTTCTACCTATGGAAAACAAGCTTCAATACTACTTGATAAAACAAACTTATTTTTGAATGATTCTATTCCTGAACGACTCATACGTGCCGAACTTTGGTATGGTATACACCACGAGATGGTCAATGGACTTGCTGATTTTTTTGTCCGAAGAACAGGACGATTGTTTTTTGACATCAATAGCATTCACAAATTTAGGCAACTAATACAAGAAGATTTGATCAAATACTTGGAATGGGATGAACTCCGAATCGAGCGAGAAGTTAAAATCTTAGAGCTCTTATTACAAGATGCCTCACAGTATTATGATAAAGAGATTGTATAATATTGGGCTCCTTTAGTTATGCTTCTTATTGGTAAAAATATCCGGCACCCACAGCATATATTCAACAACTGACCACTTTCCATCCCAGATATATGCTAAAAACTTATAATGGAATTAATTCAGCTCATTTATCTTCCAGATCACATATTTTCAATGTTTACCGAAGACTTATGCGTGACCGTGAATAATTAAACGCATAGTGAAGCGACATTGATTACAATTATAAAAACCCTTTTGGCATCCTTTTTGTTAAAAGGTTCTCATCTTATTTATTTCTCAAAAAACAAACTCTTTTGACTATGAAAAAAACACTGTTCAGCATTCTACTATTAAGTTTCTTCTTCGGTAAAGCACAAGAAAACCCACCATCATTTGTCATTAAATATGACTCAGTTACTAATGAACTATCGTTGTGGAAACCTAAAAAAAGAACGCCTACAGCGTTAAAAAAAATTAGACATACCTCATTCTATACGATCTCCTCCGATGTCGGTACCATAGTAGATAAAAAATTAAACTACAATTGGATTGACGCGTCAAAAAACAATCATGAAATTGCAGTCAAAGCATATCACATCAATCGACCAAATGATATTCAGACCAAGCGCATAAAAGTACGCAAACCCACTAAGCTACAATTGAGTTATAAAAAACATAGAGGTCTTGCACCTGGGGTAGCAATTCCACTATATGCAAAAATACACTTCGACGATGATACCACGGAATTTGTTGACGATTTACGCAATTCTATACTGTCCATTACTTCTGAAGATTGCAACATCACAAAAGATGCTATTAGTATTCCTGCTGATACAGCGTTGAGCAAAAAATCTGTTATGGTAAAAGCAACTTATCCCTATGATTCAGAAATAACCCAATCGATTGAAATTCCTATCAACTACCAAGTAAATCAAAGATTTGACTTCGATGGACAAAAAGGGTATGATGGCAACCATGGTGATCATGGTAAAAATGTAACCGTATATATCAAGAAGAAAACAGATTCGTTGGTAAACATACTCATTAAAACAAATACCACTCAAAAACAGCTAATCACGAATTTACACAAAAGCAAAATCCATCTAGATACGAATGGAGGTAGCGGAAGTAGAGGTGTACAGGGAACTGATGGAAAAAGAGGAATTAGTAGTTCTGATTCCCGACCCGCTGGAAACGGTCATACAGGTGGTCAAGGCGGACGCGGTGGAGACGGTGGTGATGGAGGGTTTGTTCAAATCTACTATCAACCATCTTTGCCAATAACGGCTATTCAAAACCTAATTTCTGTTTCTAATCTGGGCGGAAAAGGTGGACCTGGAGGCAATGGCGGTTCTGGAGGGCGAGGAGGACGTTCTGATGATAACAAAAAAGCTTTAGAAATACTTTTTAATACAAATGGTGGCGGCATAGGAGAAAAAGGAGTTGATGGTGATTTGGGTTCTAATGGAAAGAACGGTCCACCTCCAAGCTATGCCAAACTCGAGAAAAAAGAAATAGACCCTTTATTTGAAAATCTATTCGCCGATATAACTACTGCAGACAACAAGAAATAATAAAGCTATTGCGCATCCTCGACCCAACTTCGGGAATAATTAGACCAATAAATTTGGAAGTAATTCTATAATTACCCCATCTTTGCGCCATAATTACGAACCAAAACTAGTATAAATGCCTATGTTATTTAGTAAAACACATAAAAAAGGACGCAGCAAAGCAGTTTTTCATAGCAAGATATAGGTGATAAAACTATAATTCATATAAAAACAAAAGCGTCTAACAAAATTAGACGCTTTTTTTATGATTTTTTTTGATAACAACCAAATAATTAAAAAAATGGCCTTTGAAGCATAATTTCCAGCAACACAACTCCTTGCAAATGGCATCATATCTGTAAATAAACGGACAGGGCTTACTTA
>CAZYRG010000019.1:2352-25425 GCA_964650425.1 uncultured Flavobacteriaceae bacterium | reverse complement strand
AACTTCGGGCTTTGTTGTAGTGACATATTTTGTCTTATTTCATCTCAAAGTCTTCCATAAACTTTGTGGTATAATCACCTCTGATATAATCGTCGTGATCCATTAGTTGTCTATGAAATGGTATGGTCGTTTTTACCCCTTCAATTACGAACTCATCCAAAGCGCGTTTCATTTTATTGATTGCCTCATCTCTTGTTTGCGCCGTAGTAATTAACTTTGCAATCATCGAGTCATAATTTGGTGGAATCATATACCCACTATACACATGCGTATCTATGCGGACTCCATGACCTCCAGGTGCGTGCAAATTCGTAATTTTTCCTGGTGAAGGCCTAAAGTCATTATAGGGATCTTCCGCATTAATTCTACACTCAATAGAATGTAATTTTGGAAAATAATTCTTACCAGAAATCGGCACTCCAGCCGCAACTAGAATCTGTTCACGGATCAGGTCATAATTTACCACCTCTTCCGTAATAGGATGCTCTACCTGAATTCGAGTATTCATCTCCATGAAATAGAAATTACGGTGCTTATCCACCAAAAATTCTACCGTACCCGCTCCTTCATACTTGATATGTTCTGCCGCTTTAATTGCTGCTTCTCCCATATCATTTCGGAGCTGATCCGTCATAAATGGAGATGGTGTTTCTTCCGTAAGTTTTTGGTGACGTCGCTGAACTGAGCAATCTCTTTCAGAAAGATGGCACGCTTTTCCACGGCTATCTCCTACCACTTGTATTTCGATATGTCTAGGTTCCTCGATCAATTTCTCTAGATACATCCCATCATTTCCAAAAGCTGCGCCTGCCTCTTGTCGTGCTGAGTCCCAAGCAGCTCTAAGATCTTCTGCTTTCCAAACGGCACGCATTCCTTTTCCTCCCCCTCCTGCAGTAGCTTTAAGCATTACAGGGTATTTCATTTTTTTGGCAACTTTTTCAGCCTCAGCAAAATCTTCTAACAGTCCATCACTTCCTGGAATACAAGGTACACCAGCAGCTTCCATAGTTGCTCTAGCGCTTGCTTTATCTCCCATACGGTCGATCATTTCCGCACTAGCACCTATAAATTTGATTTCATGTTCTTCACAGATTTTAGAAAACTTAGAGTTTTCTGCTAAGAATCCATATCCAGGATGAATTGCATCTGCATTGGTAATTTCCGCAGCAGCGATAATATTTGCTATTTTGAGATAGGATTCACTACTAGGTGCAGGCCCTATACAAACGGCTTCATCTGCAAAACGTACATGCAAGCTTTCTGCATCCGCAGTAGAATATACTGCAACCGTTTTGATTCCCATTTCCTTGCAGGTTCTGATTACACGAAGTGCAATCTCTCCTCTATTGGCAATTAATATTTTTTTAAACATAACTTTCAAAAATTAAAAATCTCAAATTCCAAACCAGCCTCTTGTAGCCAGATACCAAAATTCATATAGATAAATTATGGGATTTGTATATTGGAATTTTAAAATTGGGTTATGATGGATCTATTAGGAATAATGGTTGATCAAATTCTACTGGAGAGGCTTCATCTACCAATATTTTGACTACTTTTCCAGAAACTTCACTTTCTATTTCATTAAAAAGTTTCATTGCTTCTATGATACAAAGTACATCACCCTCTTTGATATCGTCACCTACCTCCATAAAATTCGGTTTATCCGGAGATGGTTTTCTGTAGAATGTTCCTATGATAGGAGATTTTATAGTTATATAATTTGCATCCTCAGCAGCTGGTGTTTTCGGAGCTGCCACAGGAGCAGCAGGAGCTACAACTTCTGTTGCTACAGCTGGTGTTGTAGGTACTGTTGTACTTGTAACAGGGATATGTTGTACAAAAGTAGCTTCTTTGTCTTCTGATCCTGTTCTGATCGTAATCTTGACATCATCCATTTCCAGTTTTACTTCACTGGCTCCAGATTTAGCCACAAATTTAATGAGATTTTGAATTTCTTTTAAATCCATGATGTTTCAGCTTGTGTTTAGTTGTTTTTGATATTTCCTGAATTATATAATGTATACATAAAGGGTCATATATTATTCAGCATTATAGGCCCATTTTAAATAAATAGATCCCCAGGTGAAACCGCCTCCAAAGGAAGCAAAAACGAGATTATCACCCTTCTTAAAGTTCTTTTCAAAATCACTCAGCAACAATGGTATGGTTGCCGAAGTGGTATTTCCATAACGATGGATATTCATCAATACTTTACTTTCGTCGGTTAATCCCATACGTCTAGCTGTAGCATCAATGATCCTTTTATTCGCCTGATGTGCAACTAGCCAATTGACATCATCATGACTCAGCTTATTACGTTCCATAATATTCGCACTTGCATCTGCCATATTAGAAACTGCATATTTAAACACCGTCTTGCCATCTTGATGTACAAAATGTTGTTTTTTGGCCACTGTTTCTGCCGATGCAGGTAATAATGATCCTCCTGCTTCCATCCTAAGGAAATGACGTCCCACACCATCACTACGCAAGTACTCATCTTGTAACCCTAGTCCTTCTTCATTAGGCTCAAACAATACAGCTCCACCACCATCTCCAAAAATAATACAGGTAGTACGATCCGTGTAGTCAATAATCGTAGACATCTTGTCTGCTCCTACCAGCAATACTTTCTTATAACGTCCTGATTGGATATAGCTGGCTGCACTAGACATCCCATATAAAAAGCTAGAGCATGCAGCGGATAAATCATATCCAAAGGCATTAACAGCTCCGATCTCTGTAGCCACATAAGCCGCAGTAGAGGCAACTGCCATATCCGGTGTAGCCGTCGCTAGAATAACGAGGTCGATCTCTTCCGGATTTATATTGCTTTTATCAATTAAATTTTGAGCAGCCTGGATTCCTAAATAAGAAGTCCCTTTTGCTGCATCTTTTAATATTCTTCGTTCTTTGATTCCAGTACGAGTAGTAATCCACTCATCATTGGTATCGACCATGGTTTCCAAAATCTGATTGGTCAATACATAATCTGGCACATAAGCACCTACAGCCGTAATTGCTGCTGTGATATTCCCCATATCGCTTTATTAGTGTGTCAAAAATGGCAAAAATTGCTCAAAATTCAACAAAATGAATACGTTTTATGTAAATATGGTGCAAAGTAAGCCGATTTTGACACATATTCAACTAAAAACAAAAAAAACGCTCAAAATATGAGCGTTCTTTTTTATTATTTGATAATAGTCCCTTATGCAACAGCTTCTTCGGTGTTGTCAATAAGTACTTGACCTCTGTAATATAATTTTCCTTCGTGCCAGTGTGCTCTATGATATAAGTGCGCTTCACCTGTTGTAGGATCGATCCCAACCTGTGGTGCAGTAGCCTTATAATGCGTTCTTCTCTTATCTCTTCTGGTCTTCGATATTTTTCTCTTAGGATGCGCCATTTTTATACTTATTTATCGTTTAATAAATTCTTTAATTTATCCCACCTTGGATCAATTTCCTCAGTGTCTTCTTTTTGCTGTTTTTCTCCAGGATGTAACTCTTCTAGTTTTTCGAGTATGTCCGAGTCTAATGTGCCATCTTCTACTCCTGGATGCACACGCTTTGACGGAACTGCCAAGACGATTGCTTCATAGATGTATTGTTGTACATTTAACTCATATTCGCCATGAGGAATGATTAATATCTCTTCATTCTCATCATTATATTCTGCTCCAAATTTTACGACTAAGTCTAGTTTGGTCTCGATTGGCAAATCAAAAGGTTCATTCGTAACATCACATGCTACATTAATACTTCCTTTTGCATTAAAAGTGAGTTCAAATAAGGTCGTTTTTTTTACAAACTCCAATCCTACTTTGATAGTAGCACTATTGAACTCATCATACTCAAAATGTTCAAAGAACGCATTGTCTATCTCATATTCGAAATGGTGAGTTCCCACTTTGAGTCCAACAAAAGGGATCGTAAACGCTTTTAGTGGTTTCATGACAACATCATTTTCAAACACCTTATAGATCGACAAAGGCGGGTGCAAAGATAGTAAAAAAAACTAATTACCATCTTTTTATCAACAAAAAATATACAACTTTGACTTTTTTTATGAGCCTATTTAAAAACGATCTTTACCGTAACTTTTTCTAGGTTGTTTTTTTAGTGGGTTTTTTGTGAGTTCCTTATGCAATGTTCTATTCTTAAAAATCTTTAGAGCCATAAAAACTGCTTCTTTAAAAGAACTTGGATCTGCTGTTCCCTTTCCAGCAATTTCAAAAGCTGTTCCATGATCTGGAGAAGTCCGCACCTTATGTAATCCTGCAGTGTAATTTACTCCTTCTCCAAAAGATAATGTCTTGAAAGGGATTAAACCTTGGTCGTGATAAGCTGCTATGACGGCATCAAAGGCTTTATAATTATCGGATCCAAAAAAACTATCTGCCGCATAAGGGCCATATATTAATTTACCTCCTTTGTTAATTTCTGCAATGGTAGGTTTCAAGACTGTTTCATCTTCTTTGCCAATAACTCCATTATCACCGCTATGCGGATTAATCCCTAATACCGCAATTTTGGGTCTCGGGATACCAAAATCTACGATTAATGAGCGATAAATTGTGGCGGTTTTTTGTTTGATCAATTTTGGAGTTATGGCAGCGGCAATATCTTTTATCGCTACATGATCTGTAAGCAACCCTACTTTGAGCCCTTGACTTACCATAAACATAAGACTATCCCCTTCTAATTCTTGATCTAGATAATCCGTATGTCCTGGAAATTTAAAATCATCCGACTGGATACTGTGTTTATTGATAGGTGCAGTTACCAAAACATCAACTTCATCATTCTTGAGTGCTCCGGTTGCTGCTTGTAATGATTGAACAGCAAAATCTCCAATTTTTGGATCTTCTTGTCCAAAATTGATATCTACATGTTCCTTCCATACATTATACACATTAATCTTACCTTCTACAACAGCATCTAGCTTATCAATCCCATGCAATGAACAGTTGTTTTTGTATTGCTTTTTAAGAAAAGAAAGTAATTTGATGGATGCAAAAATAACAGGTGTGCAAAAATCCAACATGCGAGGATCCTCAAATGTTTTGAGAATAACCTCACTTCCGATACCATTTAAATCTCCTATTGAAATCCCTAAACGTATTTTTCCTTCTTTAGTCATATAGTTGTGCTCCCGAAAAGCTATTTTTGTCTTTATTATATCAAGGCACAAATTTAAACAAATAATCCATAGCCATGTTCACAGGGATCATCGAAGTATTGGGAAAGATCACAAAATTAAAAACTGAGAAAGAAAATCTACATATAACCGTAGACGCTTCTTTTACACAAGAACTCAAAATTGATCAAAGTGTAGCGCATAATGGCGTTTGTCTAACCGTAGTTTCTCTTACCGATGCTGAATATACCGTCACTGCCATTAAGGAAACGCTCGATAAAACAAACCTCAATAATTTGCAGGAAGGTACCATTGTAAATCTAGAACGCGGCATGAAACTTGGCGATCGACTTGACGGTCATATCGTCCAAGGACATGTTGATCAAACTGCTACTTGTACAGCAATTTCTGAAGCAGATGGGAGCTGGTATTTTACGTTTTCTTATGATCCATCCCTGCATAATATCACTATCGAAAAAGGTTCTGTAACGGTTAATGGCGTAAGTCTTACGGTTGTAAATTCCAAACTAAATAAATTTAGCGTAGCAATTATTCCCTATACCTATGAACATACGAACTTTCACACCTTCAAAGTGGGCACCATAGTAAATTTAGAGTTTGACGTGATTGGAAAATATGTAAAACGAATTACTGAATTAAATGTCTAATTACTTGCTAACAATTCTGTTTTCAAAAGACTCTTTTCTATAGCATCTATTTGATATTTTTTAAGCATTTTAATCGTATCAATAGCATCTGAAACAGTTATTGAAGATACTTTGTTGAAAGCAATAGCAATTTCTGCTACATTATTCTTTTCTTTTTCCTTTAAAACAATGGCCTGAGCTGGGGATACTACTATATAGCCTCTTTTTGTGTTGTCTACTATATCTTGTATTGGGTTATCTGTTTTCTTAACAACAGGAACAGTAGTGTGCATTTTTTTGAAATTCAAGAGACTGTATTTTTTGCCTTTATTGCGTTGAGCAAAATCTGTAATCATCCTATTAGCTTCAGCTTCATTAATTGAAGCGCCTATAATGCGGCCACCATTTTCAGTTGCTATTTCCCATTTGACAATCTCTCGAAAGCGTTGAGAAAATAGATGAGTAGCCATCAAGCAAAATACAAGTAGTAGTAATTTTTTCATGATAATTAATATTTATGAGTTAGTAGTTTTATTTAAGGGAAAGCCGTAACTATTTTATGTTTTTTTCTTATATCAAAGTAAAGTTACTTAGCACTCTTTGGCAAAATACAAATCAAACAATAAGTCATTTTCTCGATTAAAAACATGTTTAATCGTCAAAATGTTCGTTCGGAATTATTTAGACATGAACATTTGTTTTTAGTTAGTCTTATTTTAGGCAGCTACACAAAAAAATTGTCTCATCATTCAAAAAATATGATGCTCTTGTAATAATGAATATAGTAGTACGACCAAATAAGCACATATATTAGACAAAAATCATACAAAAGTTGTTTTTTGTCGATGTTTTTTATACTTTTAACGACTAATAAGCTCATTCATGAAAAAATTATTGCCCCTACTATTCCTGAGTATTACACTTTTTATAATAAGTTGTTCTAATGATGAAGATGATCTTATTATTGGAAGTGAGTTCGTTTTTGTTGATCAGTTTTTTAATCTTGATGAAAACACTCCTTCAAACACACTTATTGGGCGGGTACAAGCAAGTAGTGTTCTTTCAGATCGTGTATTAACTTTTGAAATACTTACCAATAACATACCATTTATTATTGACCCTGCAACTGGTGAGCTTTTCGTATCGGACAATGCGACTATTGATTTTGAAAGTACACAAACCTATTCTTTTGATGTAGAAATCTCTAATGGCACTTCCACTGCTCAAGCACAAATAACGGTTAATATAAATGACCTATCAGAATCTGGTATTAGTGCTCAAGAAAGAGCGCGGTTAACTGCTTATTTTAAATATCTTGCCCTACGAGAAGATGAAAACACTCCTTTGACCAATACAACCAAATGGGCAAAGACCATGAACGTTTTTATGACTGGAGCATATACGGCCAACGATAAACAAATTGTAAACGAATTTATTGAATCAATAAACCAGTTGTTTACTGACGGTTTCAATGTTCAATTAGTCAATACGGAAAGTGCATCCAATACCGAACTCTATTTTGATACCAGAGCAAATCTTCAGAATAATAGACCCGATTTTGTGGGAGCGGTATCTGCAAGTAATGCTGGGAAAGCACAAATTTCTTTTTTTAATACTGGAGAAATTGATTCTTCTAAAATATGGATAAACACAGATTTTGGAAACCGTACGCCAACCATAAAACATGAATTCTTGCACGCCATAGGATTAGGCCATTCTAATGTGCAATCAAGTATTTTGTATCCAGCCATTACTTCAAATTCTGACTTATCTCCAGATGATATTGTAGTGGTAAGAGCCTTATACCATCCATCAATGCCTGCAGGCGCGGATACCGATGAAATAGATACTGCTTTAAATAGCATTTTATAACAAATCCTTTATAGGCAGTCGATAAGCATACAAAAGCATCTAATTTAAGATCGCAATCACTGGTTTTCCATTTTTAATGAAAACCAAATGACTTGCATGGCAATTATCAATGGTTTTTCTAGCTATCCTTATATTTAATAGTTTTACCTATTTTTAGTATTCAAACAGAATTCCAATGAAAACTAGCACGCTAACCAAATACGCCTCCTATGCTATTGCTGTATTGACAGCTACATTAATTAATCAATTTATTCTTAACTATGTCAAGCGGCATATTTCACAACAAGGATATTGGTTAGTATTAATAGACATGGCCGTGGTCGTTTTGGTTTTTGCTCCTGCTTTTGCCATGGTTGTCCATTTTACCAAAAAGTTTTCTAGCGCCTATATTAAAACTTCCAAAAAAGCAGGGAGTTCGAGCAGAAAAGGTGTTATCTTAGGAATTATCATTGGTGGAATTGTATTGTTTAGCTGTTATGCCTACTACCGTCATGGACTCAATGTGCTACATGATGTTACTACATGGATTCGAATTAAAACGGCATCCCTACTTTAGTCCTATTTAGTATTCCCAACTACGACATTCCATTGGGAAATTTGCCAGTCGAGAATCACACCGTTTTTAACATAAGGGTCATTCTTTGCAAAATCAATCACTATAGCTTCGTTATCACATTTGAAAACCAACATGGCCTCGTCAGTAGGATCATCTAAAGCACCGGCCATAATCAAAATGCCATCTTCATGTGCTTTATTGATCTTGTTAAGATGTGCTTCTCTAAATGGGGCGCGTTTCTCGATAAAATCTTTTACCGTCTTATAAAATAGAATGTAATGATTCATTTGTTTTTGTTTTAAAAAGTTGTGTCTCCTATTTCAAAAATACAGGATCAAATTAAACCTTGGACCTATATCCCCATTGTTTTTATTTTTTGAACGAACAATAAGTTATCAACACTCCAAGGTTTTCGCAATACGAAATCGTTAAAATTCTATGAAAACCTCCTATTTGACTGAAATATTTAAAGGCTTTTCCTGTTAAATGCACAACAAACGCTAACAAAGATGCTGTAAAATTTTTAGTGTTATCATAGATTGGGCTTTCGCAGAAAATCATATCACCCTCTGTACAAAATCACCCTAAGTCTTTCTTATGAATTAACTAGTATTCTAAAAATTTTATAGCATTTTACAAACTAAAAAACATGAAAAAGTTATTTCTTTTGGGAACTTTAATGGCACTATCTATCCCAAAATTCAGTAGTGCACAATCAAACAGAGAACTCCCTTTCTCCTGGAACAATGCCAATGTCTATTTTGTACTAACCGATCGATTTGAGAATGGAGACCCTTCCAATGATTTCTCTTATGGCAGACCTCAAGATGGTCCCGCTCTTCGGAATTTTGAAGGAGGAGACCTGCAAGGGTTGATCAATAAATTAGAGGAAGGATACTTTGACGCCTTGGGTGTCAGTGCCATTTGGATCACGCCACCTATTGAGAATATTCATGGTGAAATTGGTGATGCCGGATACGCTTTTCATGGTTATTGGGCAAAAGATTGGACTACTATAGACCGTAATTTAGGTACAAATAAGCTTTTTCAAGCCTTTGTTGATACGGCTCACAATCATGGGATTCGTGTAATCATGGATGTCGTATTAAATCATGTAGGGCCAGACAATGTTACTGATCAAAATCAATCTTGGCCTAATGAATGGGTACGACGAGATCCTGATTGTAATTTTCAAGGGCCTGGGGGTACTATTCCTTGTGAGCTAGTCAATAATTTACCAGATATTAGAACAGAATCTAATGATAATGTAAGCTTGCCAAATTGGTTACTTGAAAAATGGGATCAAGAAGGAAGAAAAGACCAAGAAGTAAACGAATTAAACGCCTTCTTTGATCGCACAGGAAAACCCCGTGCTCCGCGTTATTATATTATTAAATGGCTTACTGATTATGTGCGCAATTATGGCGTAGATGGTTTCCGCGTAGATACGGTAAAACACGTAGAAGAATTTGTTTGGAAAGAGTTAGAAACAGAAGGAATTCTTGCACTTAGAGAATGGAAACAAAATAACCCAAATAAAAAACTAGATGATCTCGATTTCTGGATGACTGGTGAAGTCTACAATTATTCTGCAACAGGTATGGGCAGACGCTTTACTGGAGATGGCTTTAATGTAGATTATTTTGATAATGGTTTTGAAAATTTGATCAATTTTGATTTTAGATTTATTGCTAACGAAGGGTTAGAGGCTATTTTTAGCACTTATGATAATGTATTGCAGAATCAATTAGGAGGCGGCAAAAGTGCATTGCATTTTTTGGCAAATCATGATACCGAGCAGGTATTTGACAGAGAACGCACACGAACTTTTGAAGCAGGAACCAAATTATTACTAACTCCTGGGCCCGTACAAATTTATTATGGGGATGAAACTGCCAGAACCCTAACGCCTAGTGGAGGTGCTACTGGAGATGCGACCTTACGATCTAACATGAATTTTGACGAACTCAACAGCCCTGATTCAAAAGCTGCTCGAACGCTCGTTCATTTTCAAAAAATTGGAAAATTTCGAAGAGAACATCTATCGGTTGGTGCTGGAAAACACACAAAATTACAGGATGATCCTTATACATTCAAACGAGAATATACTGAAGGAGGCTCACAAGACAAAGTTTTAGTATATACTGGTAATGATGGTGATTTTAGTGGTTCACTTAATATTTATGACATGTGGGCTGATGGTACGGAATTAAAAGATTATTTCTCAGGTGCTACAGCAACGGTTTCTAATGGTACTATTAGTTTTGGAACACCATCTGGATTAGTCCTGATTGGTGAAGCGTTTGATGGTAGCTTAAGTATTGGTGGATTCTCTAGATCCAATACCAACTTTGTAAAAACATGGCCTAATCCCTTTACTGATGTAATTAATATTTCCTTGACCGATACGTCTGTTGCTCTCCAGGAAACATCCGTTTCCTTATACAACCTATTAGGAAAAGAAGTTTTTATAAATCATACGATCAATAATCAAAAAAATGGATGGTCGATTACAACTAGTGGATTAGCCAAAGGACTTTATCTTTTGAAGGTGACTGCAGGTGACAAAATTCAAACACTTTCTGTTATTAAGTAATCAAATTTACACCCCTTTTCTATACTTCCAGAGATGTCAAAACCTAGTATTAGGCTTTGACATCTCTTTTTTTTTTTTTAAGAATTATTTTATAATTCGTACAACTTATCACACAATCCATTTGTAAAAAATAACTATAAATTGCAAATAGAAATCATCAAAAGTCTTATATTCATACTATGAGTTCTCCTTGATATGAACAATTTTTATGAAAAAACAACATTTATTTTTACTGCTAATCAAACAAAAACAAAAACAATGAACTGAATTACAGTTACTTAAAAAAGTTCGACACTGTTTAGTTTTGGTTGTCACGTTTTTAAGGTTTATTTTAGTTAAAATTTTTTTTAAAATCCCAAATGATAAAAAATTACTACTTATGAAAACATTCTTTACAATCTTTCTACTGGTTCTATGCAGTAGTGTAATGGCACAAACTACGGTTACGGGAACAGTTTATGACGTCAATGGAATTACTATTCCAGGAGTTACAGTTATCTCTCGACTGAATAATATCCAAACAACCACAAACTTTGATGGGCAATTTGTGCTAAAAACGAGCCTTGTGCCACCATTTGAAATTGAATTCTCTGCATTAGGTTTTGAAGATAAAAAAATTGTTGTCTCGGATACTAATAAAGATATTAATGCCGTATTAGTTAAAAGAGGAACCGTTCTTAACGAAGTAGTTATATCCGCTTCAAGAACAGCAGAAAGGATTCTTGAATCTCCTGTAACGGTTTTGACTATGTCGCTGAAGGAAATAAAAAATACTGCATCAGCTACTTTTTATGATGGGTTAGAAAACCTAAAAGGTGTCGATTTTAATACGAATAGTTTAACATTTAAATCCGTAAACACACGTGGTTTTGCTTCGTATCAGAACAGACGATTTGTACAACTGATCGATGGTATGGATAATGCTGCGCCAGGACTCAACTTCTCAATTGGTAATATGGTGGGGCTATCAGAACTTGATGTGGCTAATATTGAATTACTTCCTGGAGCCTCTTCTGCCCTCTATGGTGCGAACGCCTTTAACGGAATTATGTTTATGAATAGTAAAAACCCTTTTGACCACCAAGGAGTGAGCGCTTATGGCAAAACGGGGGTTACTTCGCAAGAAGCAGGAGGAACTAATCAATTTGTCGATGCTGGTTTCCGATTAGCAAAAGCCTTTAGCGATAATTTTGCTGCCAAAGTCAATTTTTCCTTCCTTGATGGAACAGATTGGTTTGCTACTGATTTCAGTGATGTAGCCAATCCTGGGCTTACAAGAGCTGATACGAATTATAATGGATTGAATATCTACGGAGATGAAGTAGCGACAACCATTAATTTTGATGAGCAATACCAGGCCTTGAGAGCAACGGACCCTACACTTCCAGCTTTACCTATTGGAACTTTTGGAGCTGCAGAAATATCCAGAACGGGATATGAGGAAAGTGATTTAACAGATTACAGTGCCCGAAGTATCAAAGGAGATGTGTCTTTCCATATTAGAAATAATCGTGAAATGGAAATAATTCTAAACGCACGTGTCGGTTCTGGAAACACTATTTTTGAAGATGCTAATAGATTCGTTTTTAAGAATTTTAATGTGCAACAATATCGTATTGAACTAAGAGATCAACACTTCTTTATAAGAAGTTATTTGACTTCTGAAAACGCTGGAGACAGTTACGACACGCGATTCACCGGTATAAACATAAATAGAAGATGGAAATCTGATACCGCATGGTTTACCGATTACGCGACATCGTATATCACCAATACTTTAGGAGTTATCCAAACTGGCGGAGACCCTATTGCCAATAGAAGTCAAATTCATCAAACATCCAGAGCGGCGGCTGACACTGGTCGATTAATCCCTGGAACTGTCGCATTTGACAATGCATTCAATGACGTAACTTCTGACACTGGTACTACTACTGGATCCAAGTTTATTGATCGTACCAATCTTTTTCATACAGACGTTAATTATAACTTTAAAGAACTTATTGAATTTGCAGAAATTCAGTTTGGAGGATCTTTTAGAAACTATCGCCTGAATTCTGAAGGCACCTTATTTACTGATTTTGATGGACCTATTAATTTTCAAGAGTATGGCGCTTATGTTCAATTACAAAAAGCTATGTTAAATGATAAATTGAAGTTTACAGGGTCTCTGCGTTATGATCAGTCTAATCAATTCGAAGGAAATGTTACTCCAAGAATTTCTTTTGTATACTCCTTGGATGAAGAAAAAAATCATAACATTAGAGCATCCTATCAGACAGGATTTAGAAATCCAAGTACGCAAGATCAATATATTGGATTTAACATTGGACTTGGTGATGTCACGCTTGTCGGTTCATCGAAAGACAATCCTAGTCGATATACTACACCCGCGATTCCGATCAAAAATCCAAATAGAGTGGCATTGGGGCTTCCTGAAACTACTCAAATTTCTGGTAGTGCAGCATATGACAATGCTTTTTCTACTGCGTCTGTCCAAGAATTTGCAGAAGGAGTGGCAGCCTTAATAGAAGAAGGAGCTGATCCATTACAAGCAGCTGCGTTAAGTGCTAATTTACTGCAACAAGAAGTCAATACGCTTATTCAGCCAGAAGAATTAGCGGTATATGAATTAGGTTACCGTGGTGGTTTTGGAAACTTCTATATAGATGTCAATGGGTATATAAATAGATATAATGACCTATTAAATACTAACGTGGTACTTGCACCCTTATATGGAGATGTATCCTCATACGACGGTTCTAACCCAGCAGCATTAACACCAAATGAGCAATTGATTTTGAGCGCTGTTGCAAGTCAAGATCTTCAGACCTTTGTTGCCTATACCAATTCCAAAGACGAAATCACCACCTTTGGGGCGACCTTAGGAATTTCAACAAAAGTATTCAACTCTTTTGATTTTGGATTCAACTATGTATATACAAAATTAGATGAAGATTCTTTGAATGGGTCAGAATTCAATCGTGGTTTCAATACTCCAGAACACAAAGTAAAAGTATCTTTTGGCAACCCAAAGCTTACTTCGAATGTAGGGTTTAATGTAAATTGGAGATGGAGTGACAATTACCTTTGGGCAAATTCTTTTACTCAAGGAGCGGTTAATGCGCGATCCATTATTGATGCCCAGTTTACCTACAATATCAACATCTGGAAATCAAGTTTGAAATTAGGTGGAGCTAACATCCTAAATCATTCTTATGTAAACTCTCCTGGTGGTGGATCTATCGGAGCGCAATATTATATTTCTTGGAACACCTCATTATAAGAGTCAGCGAAATTGTCAAAAAATAGTTAAAAACTGCTTACTATTTGTAAGCAGTTTTTTTGTACCCAATCCGTTTTCATAATTTAGCCCAAAAACACCCAAATGAACGTACGTCTGGCGACAAAAATTGATCTTAAGGGAATCAATCAACTCAATCAAGCCAATCTGAAAAAAAACATTCAAGATGAATCCATCATTACATCCGAAGGTTATGTTTCTTGGGAGTATCCCTTAGCACTTTTACAAAAAATACACGACTTTCACCCCAGTGTTGTAGCTATTGCAGAAGAAAAAGTTGTTGGATATGCGCTAATTCTACCTAAAGAAGCCCGTAACGATCACCCAGAATTTCATCTGGTTTTGCAAAAACTAGATAGGATCATATACAAGCAAAAGCCACTAGCCTCTTATAACTATTATGGCATGGGTCAAGTCTGTGTTGCCTCAAGTCATCGAGGTAAAGGTGTTTTTCGAAAGCTTTTTGAAGCACATAAAAATCATATGCAAAAAAAATATGATTTTGTGGTAACCACTATTTCAGTTACAAACACCAGATCGATTAGAGCGCATCAACGAATCGGCTTCAAAACCATTCATGAATTTGATGATCACTTCGGCAATTGGATTGTTGTATTATGGGATTGGAAATAGTAAAATTCTGATAACGTATTGTTTATACATATATAAATTTACAAAAAACGATACGCTTTTTCTTCCTTAAAAAAAACGAAAAAACTACCCTCTTTTTTTATTTAAAAAAACTATATTTGCAGCCTGAAAAAGGGTCTGTTTTTATTAACAATTATTCATATTCTTTTTTGAAGTAGAAATTACAAAACCATAAACAACAAGATAATGTCTCAAGTTACGGGTAAAGTATCACAAATTGTAGGTCCAGTAATCGATGTAGAATTCGCTGCTGGTACGGAACTACCAAAAATTTACGATTCCTTAGAAATCAACAAAGAAGATGGAAGCAAGTTGGTGTTAGAAATCCAATCTCATATTGGAGAAAACACTGTACGGACTATCGCAATGGATTCCAGTGATGGACTTAGTAGAGGTACAGAAGCTGTTGCTTCTGGCGCAGCAATCCAAATGCCAATCGGCGGTGATGTTTATGGACGTTTATTTAACGTAATTGGAGATGCTATTGATGGACTTGGAGATTTGCCAAAATCTGGAGATAACGGATTACCTATTCACCGTGAGGCACCAAAATTCGAAGACCTTTCTGTATCTACAGAAGTACTTTTTACAGGTATTAAAGTAATTGATTTGATTGAGCCATATGCAAAAGGAGGTAAGATTGGATTATTTGGTGGTGCAGGAGTTGGTAAAACCGTATTGATTCAAGAATTAATTAATAACATCGCAAAAGGTCACGGTGGACTTTCTGTATTTGCAGGAGTTGGAGAACGTACACGTGAAGGAAATGATTTATTGCGTGAGATGTTAGAATCTGGTATTATCAAATATGGTGATGACTTCATGCATTCTATGGAAGCTGGAGGATGGGATCTTTCTAAGGTTGACAAAGAAGCTATGAAAGGCTCTAAAGCAACCTTTGTATTTGGACAAATGAATGAGCCACCTGGGGCACGTGCACGTGTTGCATTATCAGGATTAACGATAGCAGAATATTTCCGTGATGGCGCTGGAGATGGACAAGGAAAAGATGTACTTTTCTTCGTTGATAACATCTTCCGTTTTACACAAGCAGGATCAGAGGTATCTGCACTACTTGGACGTATGCCATCTGCGGTAGGATACCAACCTACATTAGCAACAGAGATGGGTGCGATGCAGGAACGAATTACTTCTACCAAAAAAGGATCGATTACATCGGTACAGGCAGTATATGTACCTGCGGATGACCTTACGGATCCAGCACCAGCAACAACATTTGCACACTTGGATGCAACTACCGTATTGTCTCGTAAGATTGCTGAGCTAGGAATTTATCCAGCGGTAGATCCATTGGATTCTACTTCTAGAATATTGACAGCAGACATTTTAGGAGATGCACATTACGATTGTGCACAGCGAGTAAAAGAATTACTACAACGCTATAAAGAATTACAAGATATTATTGCCATCCTTGGTATGGAAGAATTATCTGAAGAAGATAAATTGGCTGTATCGCGAGCAAGACGTGTACAACGTTTCTTATCACAACCGTTCCATGTAGCAGAACAATTTACAGGACTTAAAGGAGTATTGGTTGATATTAAAGATACGATCAAAGGCTTTAACATGATTATGGACGGAGAATTGGACCACCTTCCAGAAGCTGCTTTTAACCTTAAGGGAACCATCGAAGAAGCGATGGAAGCTGGAGAAAAAATGTTAGCGGAAGCTTAAAAAAATAAGTTATGAGTTATGAGTTATGAGTTCAGAGTTTCTCATCACTCATAACTCTGAACTCTGAACTAGAAAAAAATGTATTTAGAAATCGTAACACCGGAAACTGTAGTTTTAAGCGCCGAAGTACAGACGGTAACAGTTCCAGGAATCAATGGTGAGTTCCAAATGCTGGACAATCACGCTCCTGTAGTATCATTACTTGGAAAAGGGAATGTGAAAATTGCAGGTGATATCCAATTGGACGAAAAGATTGCTGATCTCTTTACCAAAGGTGATAATAACCAGTGGTTGTTTCCTATCACCAGTGGTGTGATCGAAATGAAAGATAATAAGGTAATTGTTCTTTCTGATTAAGAAAAACCTTTACAACTCTAATATAAGAAACCCTAAGACATTTTGTTTTAGGGTTTTATTTTTTCATAATAGATAGAATATAATGTCATTTGAAATAAGAGATTAGCTTATTTATAACGCAAAAAATTTCTCCAATTTCTAATCTCGTTTTTCTACTTTATCGAGAACCCATTCCTACGATTCGTGTTCTTGATAGCCCGTCTGTTTTTATATTGAATCCACCGTTCGCCCCACACTTTACGCATTCCATTATCAAAATAGCGCATAAAAGCAACGTTGTAAACTGCTTTACTAAAATTCCATGCACTATTAGATAACGCACGCAAAGTTATAGCAAAGCCTGGAGTGAGATACGTCATTTGATGCCAATAACCTTCAGGCATATATAAGGCGTCGCCATGTTTTAAAACTATTTGATAGCCTTGCGCTTTTTGTAGTGCTGGCCACTTCTCAAAATCTGGATTGTTATAATCAATCCCTTGATGGGAGATAATAGCATTCGGAATTTTATACAAATATTTACTTTGCGAAGGTGGATACAAAATACACCTTTTCTCCCCATGAAATTGAAAATGCATCAAATTTCCATAATCAATATCATAATGCATAAAAACTTTAGAACCCTCGCCCCCAAAAAACAACATAGGGACATGTTTTACAAAACGCAAACCCATATCAGGAAAGCTAAAATCCTTTTGCATCGAGGGCACTTCTTTCAATAAATTATATAAAAAAATACGATAAGAACATGGACCAGCCTTGAGCAATTCGATATACTCCCGCATTTTCATTTTGGTATGCGGTTCATTGAATTTATACTTAGAACTTATAGGTCGATCGTCAAACAATGGCACTTCTTTATCTCCTGCTTGTTCCTTGATATAGTCCAAGTTCCATTTTTGATAGGCGGGCCAATCATGAGATAACCCTTCTATTACGACAGGTTTCTGAGGTTTGACATAATTTTTTACAAAATCCTCTTTGGAGATGTGTTGCACACGCGGTATGTCGATCAAATTTAATTTCACGGGTACTACGCTTTTTAAAAAAAGTTAACTGTTTCGTTAGTAAGAACTCATATTTACAAACTTCCCTAGCTGTTTTTGATACAAAAGTTTTTATGTCGTTGAGCTAACTGCTACTTATCTGTCGTTTTCAAACGGGCTGCTTCATTTCTTTCGATAGTGTGTCCGGGTCGGCTCCATTTTGGCTTCTCGTCCAAAGCTTCATATTTAGAATCAGAAGCTTCTACAGTTTCTGGTTGCGCTTTTTTGACAAAAGGCTTTTGCGGTGTAACGCCTAATAGTTTGAAAAGCTCCATATCCTGATGCACGTCAGGATTAGGTGTCGTCAACAATTTATCTCCTGCAAAAATAGAATTTGCACCAGCAAAGAAACACATAGCCTGTCCTTCCTGACTCATCTCGGTACGTCCTGCAGAGAGTCGTACTTGTGTCTGTGGCATCACAATACGTGTAGTAGCTACCATTCGGATCATATCCCAAATCGGAATCGTTTGCTGTTCTTCTAAAGGCGTCCCTTCTACAGCCACCAATGCATTGATAGGTACAGATTCTGGCTGTGGATCTAAGGTTGCTAGTGCTACTAACATTCCTGCACGATCTTGAACTTTTTCGCCCATTCCGATAATCCCCCCGCTACAAACCGTAACATTGGTTTTTCGAACATTGGCAATCGTTTCCAAACGATCTTCATACCCTCTTGTGGATATGACTTCTTTATAATATTCCTCAGAACTATCTAGATTATGATTGTAAGCGTATAAACCCGCTTCAGCTAATCGCTGTGCTTGGTTTTCTGTGATCATTCCTAGCGTACAACAAACTTCCATATCCAATTTGTTAATCGTACGAACCATTTCCAGGACATTGTCAAACTCCTGCCCATCTTTTACATTACGCCAAGCAGCCCCCATGCAAACACGAGAACTCCCCGAAGCTTTGGCACGCAATGCTTGTGCTTTTACCTGCTGTACACTCATCAAATCATTACCTTCCAAATCCGTATGATATCGCGCTGCTTGCGGGCAATAACCACAATCCTCAGGACATCCGCCCGTTTTTATGGATAACAAAGTAGAAACCTGAACCGTATTTGGATCGTGATACTGTCGATGAACAGTTGCTGCTTCGTAGAGCAATTCCATCATCGGTTTATTGTATATTTCCAGTATTTCTTCCTGGGTCCAGTTATGTCGTGTCGTGCTCATGTGTTTGTTCTATCAATCGGATTCAAAAATACTTCTTTTAATGTTGAATTCATAATCTCTATTGCAAGGGATTTTGAAAGCATCCTTTATCACACAAAAAATGCCCGTAACCGAAGTCACAGGCATTTTTTACTAGACTTGGGGATCTAGATTTTGGGGCTTGTTGATTTAGTACACTTGCTTCTGGTATACACCAGAACAAATGGTATGATTTATAACTTGGGCTCGAACCACGCACCAGCATTTGGGGCTTATACTGTAGTTGGTTCGGTTGCAACCATAAGCAGGAACCTATAATGGCTTCTACTATCTATGTATCCTGAAAATCTCAGAACACTGCGGTACCGATTACTTTCGGTACTAAACTGACCTCAATTGGGGAATAGCGATCTGTGTTATTTTATTCTTCTCCATAATCCGAGGCTCAATTAATCTTCATTACCTAATCGAAGAATCATTCCAAAACATTGTTTTTTTAACAAAAATCTAAAAATCAATCATTTATATTATTTAAAATTTGTTTTCACGGCGAAAATGTGTGGAATTTCTGACAAAACCGTGGTAAATATCCCCAGAAAAGGGATGAAATCGAAAAAACGAAGCTAGAAATCAAAAAAATCAACTTAAATCATTTCCCTGCAAGGTTTCCAAAAACCTTTTAGGTATTGTCTATCCTTTTGAAAAACCAACAAGGTCCAAAAAAGACCGTGCAGGTTAGAGATGCTATATCTACATAAATTTTTCTAATACTGTTATCGTTGATTATAATGTAAGGTTCTATGGTAAAAAACAACTTATGTAGTATATTTGTACCACATTTAGAAAACAAATGTTATGATTAAAGTTTCTGATACAGCGAGAAAAAAAGTCATTGAGATGATGACAGAGGATGGATATGATGTAGCATCAGATTTTATTCGTGTAGGAGTAAAGAGCGGTGGTTGTTCTGGATTGTCTTATGACTTGAAATTTGACAAGAACAAAGTCGATGAGGATAAGGTTTTTGAAGACAATGGTGTAAAAATTATTGTCGACAAAAAAAGTTTCTTGTACCTCATTGGTACGACCTTGGAATATTCTGGAGGACTTAACGGAACCGGCTTTGTATTTAACAACCCCAATGCGCAACGAACTTGTGGTTGTGGAGAAAGCTTTTCTTTGTGATAATGTAATAATTAAGAAATGTACCAATGTAAAAATCACGTTACATGGTGAATTGAACCATCAACATGTAATTACTAAGTTTTTACATTGATACCTTATTACATTTTAAAAAATTGATACATTAAAAAAATAATGGCATATACTGAAGATGATTTAAAAAAAGAGTTGGAAACCAAAGAATATGAATATGGTTTCTACACTGATATAGCATCCGAAACCTTTCCGGTTGGATTAAATGAAGATATAGTTCGTGCTATTTCCAAAAAGAAAGAAGAACCAGAATGGATGACCGAATGGCGGCTAGAAGCTTTTAAAGCTTGGAAAGCCATGGAAGAGCCGGAATGGGCTAATGTTCATTATGAAAAACCCGATTTTCAGGCAATTTCTTATTATTCGGCACCCAATAGCAAGCCAAAATATGATAGTATTGATGATGTAGATCCAGAATTGTTAGATACCTTTAAAAAACTTGGGATTTCGCTTGACGAACAAAAGAAATTAGCTGGTGTCGCCGTAGATATTGTTATGGACTCTGTTTCTGTAGCTACTACTTTTAAGAAAACACTTGCAGAAAAAGGGATTATCTTCTGTTCCATTTCTGAAGCAATTAAGGAACATCCGGAACTTGTCAAAAAACATATTGGTAGCGTTGTGCCACAAAAAGATAATTTTTATGCCGCGCTAAATTCAGCCGTGTTTAGTGATGGTTCTTTTTGTTATATTCCAAAAGGGGTACGTTGCCCGATGGAACTTTCTACCTATTTTAGAATCAATCAAGCAGGAACTGGACAGTTTGAGCGCACCTTAGTCATTGCAGATGAAGGGAGTTATGTGAGCTATCTAGAAGGGTGTACTGCACCATCAAGAGACGAGAATCAATTACATGCCGCTGTGGTAGAATTGATTGCTTTGGATGATGCAGAAATCAAATACTCTACCGTACAAAACTGGTACCCTGGTAATGCAGAAGGTAAAGGTGGCGTTTATAATTTTGTAACCAAAAGAGGAATTTGCGAAAAGAACGCAAAAATCTCTTGGACACAAGTAGAGACGGGCTCTGCGGTAACTTGGAAATATCCTTCTTGTATCTTGAAAGGTGATAATTCTGTCGGAGAATTTTACTCTATTGCAGTCACTAATAACTATCAACAAGCAGATACGGGAACCAAAATGGTGCATTTGGGTAAAAACACCAAGAGTACTATTATTTCTAAAGGAATTTCGGCAGGAAAATCTCAAAATAGCTACCGTGGCTTGGTTCAGATTAATAGCAGAGCCAAAAATGCACGTAATTTTTCACAGTGTGATTCGTTATTAATGGGTAATGACTGTGGTGCACATACGTTTCCATATATCGAAGCAAAAAACAAAACGGCACAGATAGAACACGAGGCGACAACTAGTAAAATTGGTGAAGATCAAATTTTTTATTGTAATCAACGTGGCATCGATACCGAAAAAGCAATTGCACTTATCGTTAATGGTTTTAGTAAAGAAGTACTCAACAAATTACCTATGGAATTTGCTGTAGAAGCGCAAAAGCTCTTAGAGATCAGCCTCGAAGGTTCTGTAGGATAACTTTAAAAAAGCAAGCAAATCAATAAACAACCAACTAGTAGTATTATGAAACATGTATTTTATATTTGTCTCCTTACAATCGCTTTTGTAGGATGTAAAAACGAAGCAAAAAAAGGAACTCCGGAGCTTTTTCGTGGAGAATTTATTTACACCGCTGATGCCGCTGTTATCAAAGGCGAAGATTATATCTACGGTGTTGAATTAGGTGCCATGGCTGAGGAATTGGCCAAAAAGGTAGAACCACTTAAAAGAGAAGACTTTGATATGGTTCCTGTAGTAGTTATGGGTATCAAAAAACCGAACCCTAATGCAGAAGGATGGGAAGAGATTGTCGAAATCACAGAAATTATGGGGGTTACGCAACCAACTAGTGATCTAGCAACCAAAATCAATGCTTCTGAAGGCGAAAATCAAGAAAACCTGTTGTCGCTGCCACCACAACCAGTGTCACCACCTGTTATTGAAGAAAAACAAGTTGACCATAGTGGTCACAACCATGACTAATATATACCTATATACTAGTAATTAAATAAAGATACCGTTACAAGTTATGTTAGAGATCAAAAACCTGCACGCAGGGATAGAGGATAAAGAAATCTTAAGAGGGCTAAACCTAGAAGTAAAGCCAGGAGAGGTACATGCTATTATGGGGCCAAATGGTTCTGGAAAAAGTACACTTTCTTCTGTAATTGCAGGAAAAGAAGAATATGAAGTAACCAAAGGAACCGTCCTTTTTGATGGCGAAGATTTAGAAGATTTGGCTGCTGAAGAGCGCGCGCACAGAGGAATCTTTCTTTCCTTCCAATATCCCGTAGAAATCCCTGGGGTATCGGTAACGAACTTTATGAAAACGGCAATCAACGAAACACGGAAAGCCAAAGGGCAAGAAGATATGCCGGCAAACGAAATGTTGAAGCTCATTCGAGAAAAGTCAGAATTACTGGAAATTGATCGTAAATTCTTATCCAGATCTTTAAACGAAGGGTTCTCTGGAGGAGAAAAGAAACGTAATGAAATTTTCCAAATGGCTATGTTGGAACCGAAATTAGCTATTTTGGATGAAACCGATTCTGGATTGGATATTGATGCGCTTCGCATTGTTTCTAATGGCGTCAACAAACTGCGAAGCAAGGATAATGCAATCATTGTCATTACACACTACCAACGTTTGTTAGAATATATTGTTCCCGATTTTGTACATGTATTACATAATGGTAAAATTGTAAAATCTGGCACCAAAGAATTAGCTTTAGAACTGGAAGAAAAAGGATATGATTGGCT
>CAZYRG010000019.1:0-2252 GCA_964650425.1 uncultured Flavobacteriaceae bacterium | reverse complement strand
ACTTCTTTGAACAAAGTCTTAAAGCATGACTATAGTATTTTCCCAAAAAAGGAAGCTGCTGTTGAATTCAAAGATGTCAAAAAATACTTTTTACAAAATATTGATACCTATAAGATCGTTTTTGTAGATGGTAAATACTCTTCAAACCTATCGGAAACTACGCATGATAAGATTGATGTCTGTCTCATGTCATCCGCTTTGACACATGCTAAGTATAAGCCTGTGATCGAAGCCTATTTTAACAAAATAGCACCAGAAGACGGAATGACATCCCTCAATACTGCATTTGCTATCGAAGGTGCTTTTATCCATATTCCTAAACATAAATTAGCGGATAAACCCATAGAGGTTATTCACTTTTCGACCAGTAATGAAGCGGCGATTATGTTACAACCACGTAATTTGATTGTGGTAGATGAAAATGCGCACGTACAAATCGTAGAACGCCATCAAAGTTTGGCTTCGCACCCGGTTTTTACGAATTCGGTTACAGAGATTTTTGTAGACAAGCGTGCTTATGTTGATTACTACAAAATACAGAATGATAATGAAGAGGCTTCATTAGTAGATAATACATTTATCGAGCAACAAGAACAAAGTTACTGTGCTGTGCATACTTTTGCTTTTGGTGGGGATATTATCCGTAACAACCTTAACTTTTACCAAAAAGGAGAAGGTATTGATTCTGTCCTAAAAGGGGTGACCATTCTAGAAGGAAAACAGCATGTAGATCACAATACGTTAGTGAATCATATTGAGCCAAATTGTGAGAGTCATCAGGATTATAAGGGTATTTTTGATGAGAAAGCTACGGGTGTTTTTAATGGTAAAATCATTGTGGAGCAAGAAGCACAAAAGACCAATGCTTTCCAATCCAATAACAATATTCTATTATCCGATAAGGCGACGATTAATTCGAAGCCGCAATTAGAGATTTTTGCAGATGATGTCAAATGTTCTCATGGATGTACAATTGGCCAACTGGACGATGCTGCCCTATTCTATATGCGTAGTCGTGGTATTGCGGAGAAAGAAGCCAAAGCACTCTTGATGTATGCTTTTGCCAACAATGTACTAGAGACTGTAAAAATCCCGCAACTCAAAGAACGAATCAATAAATTAATTGCCAAAAAATTGGGTGTGGATTTGGGGTTTGATTTATAGCATACTAGGCATTTCGACTTCGATCAATGACCGAAATACATAATTTATATAAACCTACAAGGTATTGCTCCTTGTAGGTTTTTTAATAAAAAATAGCTGTAAAACTCTTAACTTTTTAGCTTGATAAAGATTTAGCATTAAAAACACACGATGAATCTTCTAACAAAGCCGTACTATATCTTTTGGGGGATTATTCCTCTTATAGTAATTTTTTATTTCCTTACTAATCCCAATGTTACTTTTGATATTAATATTCATGACACCTATTTTGTAATTGCCTATAAGCCTATATTTTATTTCATTGGAATACTATTTGGGTGTCTAGGACTAGTATATTGGTGCTTATGTCGGTTCCATAAAAAACTATATAAATCACTCATCATACTACATAGTACTTTTACACTTATTGGAATTCTTTTAATTTTTGGAATAACGCTCTGTGGCAACTATTTTTCATCGGATCCTACCTATTCATATGAATTTAAGAATTCATCCGTCTACTTACAAGGGCTTGATATCAATGATTGGATAACAGTAATCCTCATTGGAATTATTCTTACTCAACTACTTTTTATATGCAACTTTATTATCAGTTTTTTCAGAAAACCACAAGCAGTTTGATCCTTTTTAACTCATTTTTTTAAACCACAAATCCGTACCTTTGCAGCTTAAAATTCTGCTATGTTTGATGTTCAAAAAATACGACAAGATTTCCCCATATTACAGCGTCAGGTTAATGGTAAACCGCTAGTCTATTTTGACAATGCTGCGACCTCTCAAACTCCACAAGCAGTTATTGATACAATCGTTGATTATTATAGCAATTATAATGCTAATATCCATCGTGGGGTACACAGTCTGTCTCAAGAAGCAACGGATGCTTATGAGTTAGCACGCAAAAAAGTACAGGAACATTTTAATGCCAAACATGCACATGAGGTAATTCTTACTTCAGGTACAACTCATAGCATTAATATCGTTGCAACAGGATTCTCATCACTTCTCCAAAAAGGCGACGAAATTATCGTGTCTGCTATGGAGCATCATTCTAATATCGTGCCTTGGCAAATGTTGTGTGAGCGAACTGG